>DATIMA010000183.1:0-53452 GCA_035475915.1 Bryobacteraceae bacterium | reverse complement strand
AACGTTACCCTGACGGATGCCGGTTCGGGTTCCGCGCGCACGACTGTTACTGACAGCCAGGGCTATTACACGTTCGCATCTGTCCCGGTTGGTACATACAACCTGAGCGTCGAGGCGCCGGGATTCCAGAGCTATAAGGTGAACGGCGTGGCCATGGGCGGTGGCGAGAAGCGCAACGTCAACGTCTCGCTGCAGGTTGGCAGCACAAACCAGACGGTTGAAGTAACCGGGGCCGCGGATATCGTCACGCCGGTAGATTCCGGCACGAACTCCGACATCCTGACTACCAAAGAGCTGCAGAACTACGTACAGGTTGGCAGCAACGCCGCCGAGTACATCAAGATCATGCCGGGTTTCGGCAACAGCAACGGAACTTCGAATAAGGCCAACTACAGTGGCCAGGTGATTGGCATTAACGCCAACGGCGATGCCGGCAGCCAAAGCCCGCTGAATAACTCATTCTCATACAATGGACTGCCCGGCAATACGCTGGACATCGTCGCGGACGGCGCGCACGTTTCCGATCCTGGCTGTAATTGCGACACGCCGGTTAATCCGAACTCCGATTTCATCCAGGAATTCAGGATTCTGGCTTCGAATTTTAGCGCGGAAGAGCAGAAGGGCCCGATGGTCATCACGACTGTGACCAAGGCGGGCGGCTCGCAGTTCCACGGCAACGCCTTCTTTTCCGCCAGGAATTACGTCTTGAATTCGAATGACGCCCTATTTAATGCCGAGGGCGCGCCGCAGCCGCAGAACAAGTATTACTATCCTGGCGGCAGCATCGGCGGACCGGTGCTGATCCCTTGGACTAACTTCAATAAGAAGCGCGATAAGCTGTTCTTCTTTACGGGCTACGAATATTTTTATCAAGTGCTGGATACCGGCCTGTTGCGCGCGACCGTTCCGACGCCCGGAATGCTCACCGGCAATTTTTCTCCGGCCGAAGTCGCCAAGGAAGGTAATATCACGGCTTCCGGTAAACCTCCGGGACAAGTGAATCAGGCGCTGTTCCCCGGCGGACAGATTCCGGCCTCGATGATCGATCCGAATATGGTGGCTCTGATGAAACTCTATCCGGCCCCGAACGCCGATCCGAATTCCACCGGCGGTTACAACTACGTGCAGTCGGAGATTTTCAATCAGAACAATATCCAGTGGGTGTCGCGAGTCGACTACAACATCAGCGACAATACGAAGCTGTTTGTCCGCTACAACCTGCAGCGTGAAACACAGCTATTCCCTGTCGGCCTCTGGTGGCGCAATGGAAGCCAGGTTCCCTATCCGACCCCGATCGAAGGTTTGAACCGGTCGGATTCAGTTACTGGATCGTTGACCCACGTATTCAGTCCGACCATGACGAACGAAGCTGTGTTCGCGTATACGTTTGTCGGGTTTCCGAACGTGTTTAAAGACCCATCCAAGGTGGACCCCAAAGCCGTCGGTTTCAATGAGCCGCTGCTCTTCAAGAACAGCGTTCCCCAGATTCCATCATTCGGCCAGTTCGGGGGTGAGGCGGCGCTTATCTTCAATCCGGGCGGCTTCGAAGCAGGCGGCCCTACGTCAGGTCTGTATGCCAACAAATACATGCCCAGCGTCAGCGATACGCTTAGCAAGGTCTGGGGCACCCACACATTCAAGGCGGGCTTCTTTTACGAGTGGATTCGGAATGCCCAGCCCGCCAGCAACAATACCAACGGCGATATGACGTTTGATCCCAATGGCAATCCGTACACCACCGGCAATCCTTACGCCGACGAGCTGACCGGGAATCTGAACTCGTTCGCGCAGACCAATTTCAATCGAATTAACGATATCTCGTACAACACCTACGAAGGCTTCGTCCAGGATTCCTGGAAGGTTACTCAAAAGCTCACGCTGGAACTTGGCTTGCGGATGACGCACTTCAGTCCCTGGACCGACGATGAGGGCTTCGGCTATTCGGTGTTTATTCCTTCGCAGTATGCGGGCTCGGCTTGCACTTCGGCCCCAACCTTCTGCGGGTTCCAGTGGCATGCGCGTGATGCCTCCGTTCCTCTCCCTGGTTTCCCGAGCAGAACGCTTTTCTGGCAGCCCCGCTTCGGCCTTGCGTATGACCTGACTGGAAAAGGCAATACCGTTTTGCGCGGCGGATGGGGCAGGTTCTACTATCACTCCGGCCAGTTCACCAGCGGGTTGGACACCTCAGCGGGTTCGGAATCGGTTACGTTAAGTCCAACCAACATCAACGCACCGCTGCTTGTGAAGAACCTGGGAACCATACCGTTCACAGCCGCACCGCCCACGCCCTCCGCGGTGGACAGCAGGGATGATAAGCAGCCCTTTACCGACAGTTACAGCTTCACCATTTCGCAGCGGCTGCCATGGTCCAGCTTGCTCGAAGCCGCCTACGTCGGCAACCAGAGTCACGATTTACAAAGCGCCGGCGGATATGGGAGCAATATCAACCTGGTTCCCGTTGGAGCCCTGTTCGGCCAACCGAATCCCGGCACTGCGAATGCAAATGATTTCCGTCATTATCTCGGCTACGGCGATCTCAATCTGGCCACCAGCAATCTCTACGCGAACTATAATTCATTGCAGATCAAGTTCCTTCGCCAGAAGAACCGCTACACTATCAGCGCGAACTACACGTATGGTAAATCGCTAGGTATTGTAAGTCCTGGCAACAGCGCTTTGGGTTCGGTTGGAGCGACTCTTGACCCGTTCAACCTGGGGAATAACTACGGTATACAGCCGGGCGACCGCAGACACATCTTCAATGCGGCTTATTCGATTCAACTGGGCAGCCCAATCCACAACAATAAGATTGCGTCCGGTGTGATCAACGGCTGGCAGCTTTCCGGCATTACGCAATGGGAGAGCGGAGCGAATCTCGCCTCCAACGCGGGTGGAGGCAATTACGGCATGTCGCTGGTGGGCAGCGGAGTGCCGTGTCCCACCTCTCCGTTAGCGGCGGGCGTTGCCTATCCGGTGGTTTGCGGCAGCAATGCCGTCATCCCCGGTTCCGTGAGCGCCGCGAACCTGACCGGAGTTCCGATCAACAATCAATCCATTTTGGGAACCAACGCCATCCAGCTCAATCCGCTGGTGACCTGCAATCCGAATTCAGGGCTCGGCAAGAATCAGTTCGTCAACGGAAGCTGTTTCGGCGTACCGACCACTCAGGGCTTAAACGGCCCAACGCTCATCCCGGTATCGTACGGCCCCGCGTTCTTCGATTCCGATCTGGGAATATTCAAGAACTTCCAGATTAAGGAATCAATGAAGCTCCAATTCCGGGTTCAGGCGTATAACTTCCTGAATCATCCGCTGTGGTCGTTCAACGGCAGCAACCTGGGCCTCTCGTTTGCTCAGAAAGCCGACGGCTCGTTCTCGAATAGCAGTCCTAATTTCGGAACGGTCACGACCAAGCAGGGCAATCGCATCGTCGAACTGGAAGTGAAGTTCTACTTCTAATTTCGCCTCAGGGGCCGGGTGCGCCCGGCCTCTCGCCCGGGGCATCATATAATCGGGCTTTCACTGATGTACCGTGTTGCTGCATTAATCCTGAGCGTGAGCTGCGCTTTCGCTCAGAGTTCGTTCTCTCCGCAAGACGTTCTGAAAGAAGCTATCGCCTTTCAGCAGGCCGGCAAGCTGGACGAAGCAATACACGATTATCGGCTGCTGCTCGATAAATACCCGGATATTCCGGAGATTCGCTCGAACCTCGGCACGGCTCTGGCGGCGGAGGGGCGCTATTCGGAAGCGGTCGCCGAGTACAAGCATGCTCTTCGGCTGAAGCCGAATGATCAGGTGCGGCTCAATCTGGCTCTGGCGTACTACAAAACCGGGAACCTTGCGCTCGCGGTGCCCACCCTCAAAGATCTCCACGCAAAAGAACCGGCCAATGCCCAGGTGCTCACCGTTCTTGCGGACTGTTACCTCCGGTTAGGGAAGAACAAAGAACTGGTCGACCTGCTCACGCCGGTGCAGCGCCTCGACCCGGAGAACAAGACCTTCAATTACCTGCTCGGGACCGCTCTCGTCCGCGATGGACAGGCTGCACAGGGCCAGGTCATCATCGACAAGATCTTACGAAACGGAGACTCGGCCGAAGCGCGCCTGCTAATGGGCACCACCAAGTTCATGGTCAACGATTTCTCGGGAGCGCTTGCGGACTTCCAGAAGGCCGTCGAATTGAATCCGAATCTGCCGGACGTGTATTCGTATTACGGTCTCGCTTTGCTTTCTACCGGCGACCAGGCCGGTGCGGAAAAAGCGTTCCAGCGCGAACTGAAATCGAATCCCAATAACTTCGATGCGAACTTACGCATGGGAGTGCTGCTGCGCCAGGACGATCAGAACGAGCAAGCTTTGAAATACTTGCAACATGCTCTTGAGATCCGTCCGGGAGATCCTGGTGTGCGGTATCAGATTGCGGCTCTCGAACTCTCGCAGGGACAAGTGGAACGGGCAGCGCGCGACCTGCAATCTCTAATCAAAGATGCGCCGCAGTTTACCGAGGCGCACGTTTCGCTGGCCACAGCCTATTACCGGCAGAAGCGTAAGGCCGATGGGGACCGGGAGCGCGCCATCGTCGCCCGCTTGAACGCTGCACGCCAGGCGAAAGAGGTTGCGGTAAAGGCGCAATGAACCTTGCGATGCTTGTCATTGCAATGTCGATGGCCGGTGCTCAGGACGCGCCGCGGGCCTGCGCCGCGTGTCACCCCGCCCAAGCAAAGCCGCAGCCCGCAACCTCCATGGGACATGCGCTCGAATCAGTTTCTGATTGCGGCATTCTGCGCGCGCACCCCCTGTTGACGTTTGCCGGGGATAATTATCTGTATCGCATCGAAAGAAAGGGCGACCAGAGCATTTATTCGGTTTCCGGCGCAGGTCAAGCGATCTCCGTTCCGATAGCATGGGCATTCGGGCTGGGCTCGGCAGGGCAGACATACGTCTTCGAGAAGGACGGATCGTTTTATCAGACCCGGGTCAGCTACTTCCGTGAGATCGACGGCCTCGACCTCACGGTGGGCGCAGCCAATGCTAAACCAGAAAGTCTGATGGAAGCCGCGGGCCAGCAGATGGATCGTGGCGAACAGGTCGCCTGCTTCGGATGCCACTCCACCAACTCCGTCCATGGCAAAGAACTTACGCTCGATGCCATGACGCCCGGTATACAGTGCCAGCGTTGCCACGGCCCAACCGACAATCATCTCGCTGGCATCCGCCGGGGCGATCCGAAGCTGGCCTCAATGAAAGACCTGAAAACGCTCTCCACGGAAGACATTTCAAATTTGTGCGGCCAGTGCCATCGCACTTGGGAACAGATCGCCTCCGGAGGACCAACTGGGATTGCCAACGTTCGTTTTCAACCCTACCGTTTAACGAACAGCAAGTGCTATGACACCGAAGACGCGCGCATCAGTTGTATTGCCTGTCACGATCCGCACCGCGAAGTTGATCGTATCGACAGCCACTATGATGCAAAGTGCCAGGCCTGTCACGGCGGCGGCAAGCCCGCGGCCCGCGCCTGTAAGGTGGCAACCCAAAACTGCGTTGGGTGTCACATGCCGAAGTTGTCGCTGCCCGGCTCGCATTATAAATTCACCGATCATATGATCCGGATCGCGAGGGCGAATGAAGCTTATCCGAATTAGCCTTTGCGTGTTCGGGATGGCCGCCATCGCGTCCGCACAGAGCGACAATGTCGCGGATCATGTAAATCGCGGAGTGAGCCTGGCGCATCTTGGCCGCTACGATGAGGCGATCGCCGAGTACGAAGCCGCCGAAAAGCTTCTCCCAGGAGATCCGCGCATTGCTCTTGACGAGGCTCTGGCGTACGAAAAGAGCGGCCGTGTCCAGGAGGCAGCAGGGCGCTTCGCCAAGCTGCATCAATCGTACCCAGACAACAATCAAGTAACGCTGCTTCTTGCCGATTGCGACCTCCAGTTGGGCCAGGACCAGCAGGTGATCGACCTTTTACAACCTGTTCAGGCTCAGAACACCAATGATCTCGGATTCGCCTACATGCTCGGCACCGCTCTGATTCGCAAGCAGCGCATCCAGGAAGGCCAGGTATTCCTCGACCGCATTCTGCGCAACGGCGATACGGCCGAAGCGCGCTTCCTCCTGGGCACGCGTATGTTCGCGTCCGGTGATTACCCCGCCGCGGTAAAGCAACTCGCGAGCGCGATCGATCTCAATCCTAACCTGCCACAGCTCCAGTCCTACTATGGCCGCTCTCTTCTCGAAACCGGAGATCCGGATGGCGCTGCTGCCGCGTTTCACAAAGAGCTGTCGAACAACCCGAATAACTACGCCGCAAACCTCGGCCTGGGCCAAATTCTGACTGCCGGAAAGCAGTTCGGCCAAGCCATCCCCGTGCTGGAGCACGCCCTTACTCTTCGGCCGCAATCCGCCGAGGCGCATCTTGCGTTGGGCGAATGTTTCAGTGGCACGCAACAACCACAGAAGGCGCGCGAGCATCTTGAATCGGCCGTCGCAGTCCTGCCCAATTCGCTCGAAGCTCACCAGAGCCTGCTCGCCGTCGACGAGAACTTACATCGGTCAACTGATGCCGCCCGCGAAAAGAAGCTGGTCGCGAAGTTAGAAGACACTGCGCGCGCCAATGAGCCCGGCCCGAAGGTCAACGAAGCGGCGCCAGAGTTTGCGTTACCTGATTCGGTTTCTGGCAAAATTGTCAGTTTAGCGGATCTTCGCAGAAAGTCGGGTGCAGTTCTCATATTCGGCAGTTATTCCTGCCCCAATTTCCGGTCGTCATCGGACGAACTCAAACGGTTGCAGAAGCGGTATGGTTCGCGCATCCCTTTTCTGCTCGTCTACATCCGCGAGGCGCATGCCACGGGTAACTGGCAGAGCACCCGCAATGAGCGGGAGGGCGTGACACTCGTGCCGGCGGATAATATGGCCGAAAAAGAGGAACACGCGGTCATGTGCAGCCGCAAACTGCATCTTCCTTTTCCAGCGGTCGTCGATGGCATGGATGGCGCCGTCGAGAACGCCTATGCGGCGTGGCCCAGCCGTCTTTTTGTGATCGGCAAGAATGGGGGGATACGGTATAGCACGCGTTTGACCGAACTGGATTTTCATCCCGAGGAGCTGCAAGCAGCCCTCCAGCGCCTGGAGCATTGACCTTTTATGAATCTCACCAGACGAGAGCTGCTTTGGCTGGCCGCCGGCTGCGGAGCTTCCACTCTTTTCGGCAGACAGCCGGATTCCCCCAGCAGCGACGCTCTCTTTATCGAAGTCCCTACGTCTTCAAGCGGTATCGAGTGGGTGCATGACAACGCTATGTCTCCCGAGCGGTATCTGCCGGAAACCCTTGGCCCCGGATGCGCGTTCCTCGATTTCGACAACGACGGCTGGATGGACATGTATTTGGTCAACAGCGGCCCGTGCGATTTCTGGAAGCCGCCGAAACCCATCCGGAATGCCCTGTACAAAAACAATCGGGACGGAACATTTACCGACGTCACCGAAAAAGCCGGCGTAACTGGCGGGACTTTCGGCATGGGCGTTGCCGTTGGCGATTTCGATAACGATGGCTGGCCCGACATGCTGGTTACGTCCTATGGCAAATGCATCCTGTATAAGAACAATCACGACGGCACGTTCACCGATGTAACCGAGAAAGCCGGTGTCGCCACGCCCGGCTGGACCACTAGCGCGGTCTGGTTCGATTACGATAACGATGGCCGGCTCGATCTCTTTATTTGCAGTTTCGTCGATTACTCCGGCGGCCATAAGTTCGAGTGCGGAGATAACAAGCTCGGGAAGCATTATTACTGCATCCCCCGCATCTTCAAAGGAACCGCCAGTTTTCTCTATCACAACAACGGCGATGGCACGTTTACGGAGGTAAGCAAAGGAACAGACATTGCGAAATCGCTCGGCAAGGGGTTGGGCGTCGTTGCGACCGATATCAATAATGATGGCCGGATGGATCTCTTTGTGGCCAATGACACCGTCCAGGATTTCTTGTATATGAATCGCGGACCAGGGCCAAACGGAACCTGGAAATGGGAAGAGATCGCGATGCAGGCGGAGGTCGGTTTCAGCGAGAACGGCCAGGCGCGCTCGGGAATGGGCGTGGATGCGGCCGATTTGAATGGCGACGGTTGGCAGGATCTATTTGTCGCGAACGTCGATCAGGAGATGTTTTCCGTCTATCAGAACAACAAGGACGAAACCTTCCGCGATGTTGCCCATGTGGAAGGCGTCGCGCAGGCCACGCGTCTATTGAGCGGCTGGGGCCTGAAGTACTTCGATTACGATAACGACGGAGCGGTCGATCTCATCCTTGCGAACGGCCACCCCGACGATATGATCGATCACTATTCATCTCAGGTGAAATATAAAGAGCCGCTGCTGCTTTTTCACCAGGGCGAGGATGGCAAGCTTCACAATGTAAGCGATCGAGGTGGGCCGGCGTTTCAGAATGCCTTTGCGGCGCGCGGCCTCGCGGTCGGCGATTATGACAACGATGGCGCTTTGGACGTGCTCATCTGCAACAACGGTGGGGCCCCCGTCCTTCTGAAGAACAACGCTGCCAAAGGGAATAACTGGCTAGGCATTAAGTTAGAAGGCGTCAACTGTAACCACGACGCAATTGGGGCGCGAATCCATTGGACCGCCGCCGGCAAGAAACACTCAAGGCTTAAGAACAACGGCGGCAGTTATCTTTCCTCTCACGATCCGCGCGAGGTATTGGGGATCGGGCGGGCATCAAAAATTGATCTGCTCGAGATCCACTGGCCTGCGCCGAGCAAACAGGTGGACCGATTCACCAACGTCCCTATCAACCGATATATCAGGATTATGGAAGGGAAGGGAATCGAACTCCTGTAGCGGCCTGATACCGATATACTGGCCCTCATAGGTTAATTGCTGCGCAAAGCCGCACCCGTCGCGAGTACGGCTGGGGAGAGCGTATGAAAAATCGTTCGGTCATTTCTCTGCTGAGCCTGCCACTTTTGGTCCCTTCCATTCTTTTGGCGCAAGGCGGCGCCACCGGGGCGATCAGCGGCGTTGTCCAGGACCAGAGCTCAGCGGTTATCCCGAAAGCGCAGGTCGAAATTTCCGGAGTAGCTGGAACGGTCCGGCACGTCGAGAGCGATGCCACCGGGAACTTCACGGCTCCTCTGCTGCCGGTTGGAACTTACACAATTGTCATCACCGCGCCGGGCTTCGCCGAGACACGCATTTCCGGCGTGAACGTGACAGTGACAGAAACGACGCGCCTCACCGCCGTCTTACGGCCGCGATCGCTGGCGACGCAGGTGGACGTCCTGGCGCAAGTTGCCAGCGTGGAAACCAGTAACGCCGCTACCGGGCAGTCACTCGGGAGCCGCACCATTGAGACGCTCCCGTTAGCAACACAAAACTTCCAGCAGCTTCTCGCTTTGTCGGCAGGCAGCGGGTCCAATCTGAATGCGTCGGCTTCTCTTGGCCGCGGCGATACTCGCATTGAGGTTAACGGCCAGCGCGAAGACAACAACAATTATCAAATCGAAGGCATTACCGCGAGCGATTACAACGTTGCCGAGTTGACAAACACGCCTCTGCCCAGCCCTGATGTCGTACAAGAGTTCAAAGTGCAGACCAGCCTCTACGACGCCACACAAGGCCGCAACGGCGGAGGCAATATTAACGCGGTACTGAAGAGTGGAACGAACCAGATACACGGCGATGTGTTCGAGTTCTTTCGCAACCCGCATCTGAATGCCAACGAGTTCTTCCTGAACAGCCAGGGAAATGCCCGGCCAACCGTGAAGCAGAACATTTTTGGCGGAAGTCTGGGCGGCCCGATTTTGCCACAGGGCAAACTCGGCTACTTTTTTGTCAATTACCAGGGAACGCGCCAGCTTAGCGGGCTCTCATCAGGAACCATTATTGGCACCTCTCTACCGGTTCTGCCTGCCGATCGTTCGGCGGCCTCTCTGGTGGGGACGTTCTTTCCTGGTAACCCGAATGTCAGTTCAGCGGATATCGATCCGGTGGCTTTGAAGCTGCTCAATCTGAAAGGCAATCAGTTTGGCGCAGGACCGGGCGGATACCTGATTCCAACCATCCCAGGAACGCCCGGCGGTACCGGCCAATTCCACCTCAGCCGGGCAGGCAGATATAACGATGACCAGTTCACAACTAATTACGACAAGGAGCTAGGGTCAAAGGATAAGATCGCCGCCCGATTCTTCTTCTCCGATTTCGAATCGCTGCTCCCCTTTGGCGCGGGCGGTCTGCAGGCATCATTCGGCGCCAGCATCTCTCCCAGCGATTTGAACTTTCCGTATGATCTGCCCGTCCGGGACCGCTTCCTGAATATCACGGAAACGCATATCTTCTCGCCTTCCTGGGTGAACGAGTTTCGCTTCGGCTTTGTGCGGATTGACAGTAAGGACATCAATACGCCCATTGCGACTGTGGACCAACTGGGAATTGACCGCCCTAATAACAATGTGGATAACTTGATCTATAAGTTCACGTTGAACAGCTCCGGCTTTCAAATTGGACCAACCCCGGCAGCCGATATCACGCAGTTGCAGAATAACTTCATTTTCCTAAACACCACAAGCTGGACGAATGGGAAGCATCTGCTCCGGTTTGGCGGCGAGGTAGATCGCGTCAATCTCGACAAGAATTTCCCCCAGGTCTTCAACGGGCAAATATTCTTCAGCCCGGGCGATACTCCCGCCGGACCTTGCGCGGCTGGCTGCTCCGATTTTCAGGAGTTCCTGTTGGGCGCGCCAGCATTCAGTTATGGCGGCAGCGGCGTATCGAACCATCAGTACAAGATCAATGACTTCTCCCTGTTTGCCCAGGATGACTACAAAGTTACTCCCGATCTGACTCTGAACCTGGGGCTCCGCTGGGAGCTGAACGGAGCCGTTCACGACGATCTCTGCCATATCGGCAACACGATTCCCGGACTGTCCATCATTGGACAAAATCCATACGTGTATCCGACCTGTGTAAATAAGCTGAACGTTGCGGGTCTGGCTGGCACGCGTAATCCAACAACGCTCGACAACCAGTATGCTGCCAACTGGGGCCCGCGTTTCGGCTTTGCTTACAATGTGTTCGGCAAAAGCACGACGGCCCTTCGGGGCGGCTACGGAATCTATTATGTTCGCGAAGACGTAGGCGCCATCGATCAACTTTCGTTTCAAGCTCCTTTCCTTCCCATCACCAGCACCGTGGGGACACCCGGCCAAATGGGGACAATCTTTTCAACCGGGGCGGGGCGCATACCCATTGGCGGCGTGATTGACCCAGCCTTCGTTCCCATGTACTCGCATTTCCTGGGCTTCGTCGATGCGAACGGGAATTCTACGACCGATACGACGCAGACGCCGGTCTACGACGGCAACACCATCAACATATTGGGGTTGGAAGTTCCGCGGCGTTACGTTAATCCAAGCACGCAGCAATGGAATTTGACCTTGCAGCAGAGCTTAGGGAAAAGTTGGGTGCTGGAACTTGGCTACGTCGGGACCAAAGGCACCCATTTGCGCGACACACGCAATACCGATCAAGCTTACGATGCTCGGGTCAATCCAGTCACGCTCACGGCCGCGGATGGCACAGCCTACACGGTTACACAGAACACTTTGACGAACATAAACGCGCGGTCCAGGTATCCGGGCTTGGGCGTAGCCGGTTTTCAGATTTTCGCAAACGATGCCAACTCGGCCTATAACTCTCTGCAAGCGACCATCTATCATCGCTTCTCGCACGGGCTGCACTTTCAGGCTGCTTACACGTTCTCGCGCGCCATCGATGAGACTTCAACGGGGAATACGGCGCTCAATTCAGCGGTAAACAATCAACTGACACTGCAGGATTCGCGCGGGCTGGCTGATTTTGACCGCACTCACCGGCTGATTGTCAATTACAGCTACGAGCTTCCGTTCTTCGCGAAATCGAAAGGATTCGTAAGGGCGGCTCTAGGTGGATGGTTTCTTAGCGGCATCACGACCTTTCAATCCGGCGCGCCCTTCACCGTGATTGACTCGGCGGCGGCGTCCGCGTTTGGCCTGCTGGGAACGGGAACGCCCACCACGCCCGATCTGATTACGGGCGTCGATCCTCTGACTCACGGAAATCTCAGGAGCCGCCTGGATGATTACGTCAACATCAATGCGTTCGCTCCCGCCGCCGCGATCGGCCCGGACGGAGCCACCGGCTTCGGCAACCTGGGACGCAACACCTTCCGCGGTCCGTTCCAGCAGAACTGGGATTTCTCGGCCGGCAAATGGTTTGCTGTAACCGAGAAACAGCGGCTGCGCATTACCGCCGATTTTTTCAATCTGTTCAACCATCCGAATTTCGCGAATCCTGCGTTTGTCGATATCGAAAGCCCATCGAATTTCGGTCAGATAACGAGCACGGTTGGCACGCCTCGTCTGATACAGTTTTCGGCGAAGTATTCGTTCTAATGACAGCGCGCAACGGCTTATCTGTACTCGCATTCACTCTTCTGCTTCCGCCGTGGCTGAATGCACAGTCGACTCCTTACGGTAACGGCGATGTCCGGCAGCTTTACGGCGCGCTGCTGAAGTCTATCGAACAGATCCCCATTTTTGACGATCATGGGCATCCCGGCTTTCCCGACGATCCGGATGTCGATGCCATGGCCTCACCGCCCGGAACGTTGCCGCTTCGCATCCGCGCCGATAATCCCGAGCTGATCGCTGCATCAACGGCGCTGTTTGGTTACCCTTATGCCGATTTCTCGCCGGAGCACACGCGCTGGTTGATAGAGCGAAAAGCACAACTGAAACGCGAGCAGGGCAACCAGTACTTCGATCACATTCTGGATAAGGTCAACATCGAAACCGCAATCGCCAACCGTGTGGCGATGCCCAACTACCTGGACAGGAAGCGCTTTCTATGGGCATTCTTTGTTGACTCATTCCTGTTTCCTTTCGACAACACCAACATTCAGAACCGGAACGCCGATGAGCAGGTGTATATGCCACTGCAGGAAAAACTGCTGCGGCGCGAGTTGCACCAGGCCGGGTTGCAGGCGCTTCCTGACTCGTTCGACGGGTACCTGCAGTTTGTGACAAAGATTCTGGAACTGGACCGCGCGAACGGAGGAATCGCCATCAAGTTTGAGGCAGCGTACTTTCGTTCATTGTATTTCGGCGATCCACCGCAGCCGGAAGCCGCAGCGATTTATGAACGCTACCGGAGCGGCGGGAAGCCTGCGCCGGCGGAGTATACGGCTTTCCAGGATTTCATCTTCAGGCACCTTCTGCGGGAAGCCGGCCGGCTGCATCTTGCGGTACACATCCATACAGCCGTAGGGATTGGCGATTTCTTCAGCCTGCACAACGGCAATGTGCTCAATTTGGAGAACGTTCTGCGCGATCCCCGATATGAGTCCGTGGCCTTTGTCCTGCTGCACGGCGGGCTTCCTTACGATCGCCAGGTTATCTGGCTGGCCGCGCGGAAGAACGTGTACATTGATTCCTCGCTGACTGACATGTATCTGTATCCATCCGAGTTTAAGAGCGTACTGAAGTATTGGTTATCCACTTATCCGGAGAAGGTTTCGTTTGGGAGCGACGCGTTTCCCTTTAACGAAGCACTTGGGGCCGAGGAAGCGTATTGGTTGTCGGTTAAATCCTCGCGCGAGGCGCTGGCCGCTGCCCTTGCGGAACTCGTTTCCGAGCATGCCTTCAGCCGGGAGCAGGCTATGAAAGTCGCGCATGGATATCTGCACGACAATGCAGCACGGTTGTACCAATAGCGATCTTTCGTTAGGCCACCTCCCAGCGAAAAGAGGGAATCGGACCGGATTTGGGGCCACCGGAAGGCGGGATACAGGCCGCGGTTGGCTTGTTTTGCGAAACGAACTCTTGCTCGCAGCGGGTTTGACGCCCGTTCTGCGAAACGGGCGATGCATGCACCGCCCCTACAGGATCGGATTTGCGGCGTTCGGCGCGGATTTTTATGAGCGTGTTCAGGGCCCTATAGAAGGCGCGCTCATGAGTAGTTTGGTAGCGCATGAAGAGGGCGAGCTTGTCCGTGTCGACGCGTGTTTCGGTGAAGGCCTGATTTTGAATACGAATGGCGCGCTGCATGAGCCACCACGATTGGGCCATTTGCTGCACCAGGAGCACTTCGGTCTCGGCGGCAGGGGCGTGCTCCGCCACGAGATCGGCGAGCAGGGCTTCAAAGGCGGCGGGATCTTCGCCGGGGATGATGACGCGACCGGACGCGAGCCCGTGTTTAAGGGAATTGCCGCTGGAGGTGACTTTACCTTCTTGAGTGCGAGGCCCGGTTGGGCCGGAACGGGCATGGACTCGAGCGCGGATCGCCATCATCTGGGACTGTTCTTCCGCGGTAAATTCATCGAGGAGTTCGGGATTGGGAGGTAACTCGACTTCCGGCACGGCGGCCGAGGCGGCTGCAGCCATTTGGCTCTGCTGGTACCCAAGTTGTCTAGCTTTGTGCTCAGCTTCCTTTTGAATCTTGCGCTGGCTTCGGAATTCGCGGCTTGTCATGATCCGATTCGACGGGATGGCAGCACGCGGAAACGGCAAAAGTGAATGTAAGCCGGTGTAGGGAAAGGCGAAACTTTAAATTGAGAGGTTGTCACCGACTTGCAGACTTCGGGACATTTAAGCCGAGAGTAAGTTGTTTGGTTTAGTAGAGAGGAGGGCCATGCGGCCGCTCTTAGATTCTGTTCGCGCGCCTTTTCAGCGAGATGCCTCCAGCATTCGCCAAATTAATGCAATCCGGGCTGAACTTGCCGGCCTGAGCGATGAGGAGTTAAACACTGCGGCGGTGCAGGCGGAAGATTTGCTCCGGTTCATGGCAGTTACCGCGGTGATCGCGTCGCGGGTGTTGGGCCAGGACATGTTCGACGTGCAACTCCGGGGCGCGCTCGCCCTCGCGCGTGGAAGCATCGCGGAAATGCAGACCGGCGAAGGGAAAACGCTCGCGGCCGTTCCAGCCGTGGCATGGTACGCGCGCCAGGGGCAAGGTGTGCACGTGATCACAGCGAACGACTACCTGGCTCGCCGCGATGCGTCCTGGATGGGAGAGGTCTACCGCCGCCTGGGTCTCTCGGTCGCCGATGTTCAGCAGGGCATGACGCCCGATGAGCGCCGCGGCGCTTACGCTTGCGACATCACATACGCGACGGCCAACGAGATTGGCTTCGATTTTCTACGGGACCAACTGGCGCTTCAGCCTGAGGACCAGGTTCACCGTCCGTTTTCGGCGGCTGTCATCGATGAAGTCGATTCTATTTTGATTGACGAGGCCCGCATCCCGTTGGTTATAGCGGGCGGCAGCGATGAGGAAGCGGGTCTCGCGTTTGTGGCGGACCAGGTCGTCCGCAATTTGCAGCTTGGGGCGCACTACACAACGGATGTTGGCAACCGGAATGTGAACCTCACCGACTACGGGATTCAAACTGTAGAGAACGCGACCAAGTGCGGAAATCTCTACGATGAAGCCAATCTGCGGCTCCTGACGGCGGTTCAGGATGCGCTGCACGCTCACGCGCTTTTGCATCGGGATCTGGATTACGTTGTGAAAAATCAGTCGATTGAAATGGTCGACGAGTTCAAGGGGAGAATCGCCCAGGATCGCCGCTGGCCCGCCGGCCTGCACACCGCGATTGAGGCGAAGGAAGGAGTCTCCCCAAAGCTGCAGGGAATGATTCTCGGTTCCATTACCATGCAGCACCTGGCGGCGCTGTATCCGCGGATTTGCGGGATGACCGGCACGGCGGCAAGCTCAGCCGTCGAGTTCAAAACCATGTACCTTCTGCCGGTGGAGGTGATTCCGACGAACCGGCCCATGATTCGCGTGGATCATCCCGACGCTGTGTTCGCGACGAAAGCGGAGAAGGACCGGGCCGTAGTAGACGAGATCCGGCGCGCTCACGCGAGCGGGCAGCCGGTGCTGGTTGGAACCGCGAGCATTATTGAATCGGAAAAATTCAGCCGGATGCTCGGCGATATTTCCCATCGCGTGCTGAATGCGAAGAACGACGAGCTGGAGGCCGCCATAATCGCACAGGCGGGCGAGCGGGGTGCGGTGACTATCTCGACCAACATGGCGGGGCGGGGAACTGATATCGGGTTGGGAGAGGGAGTCGCGGCGCTGGGCGGATTGTATGTCATCGGAACGAATAAGCATGAGAGCCGGCGGGTGGATAACCAACTCCGGGGCCGCGCGGGACGCCAGGGAGATCCGGGCTGTTCGCGATTCTTTATTTCACTTGAAGACGATTTGATGGTGAAGTACGCGGATCTGAATCCGCGCTATAGCAAGGATCCGGAGAACTTGCAGCGGCTGGTAGAAGGCCAGAATCTTGATCTTCGGATCTTCCTTCAGAAGTACGAGATTCCGATCGAGGGTCAGCGCCACCGGTTCCAGACGCATCGCCAAAAAATCCTGGAAGGCAAGGAGCCTTGCGATTCGGAACTGGAAAGGCTGATTACTCTGCGAACCATGGATGATCTGTGGGCCGACTATCTGGAACGCGTGGCGGACTACCGCTCGGGCGTGCAGTGGCTCTCCTGGGGCCGCCGGGATCCGCACTATGAGTACATGAAGAAGATCGATGAATGGTTTCCGGAGCTCGACGCCGCGCTGCCGGAGGAGATTGAACGGCGGCTCGCCCAAGCGAAGGCGGGCGCCGGGCTAGACCCCAAGGAGCGCGGCGCGGTGTGGACCTATGTCACTACCGACCAGCCGTTCGGAACCTGGACGGAGCGGATCGTAGACGGCATGCGGCGGAAGTTCAGGAAAAGGGAATTGTGGGGTTAGAGGTTCACCTGGGTCCGCTGGAGATGCCTGCTGCTTTGGCCGATTCGACATGCTGGGTCTTGCCGCCCCAGGCATAATCCACGCTGACTCTGGGCGCACCCGCTGAAAGGGCAAACAAGACAGCCAGGCCCCAGCCATCGCCGAATGCCGATTGCGAGCGGCGTGCGACTGCTCCGACAACGTCCGCCAGCGCCTGGCGCTTCTTCATTAGATCCTCATCCGCGCGAGCATCCAGAACTTCGCTTAGCTTCGGGGCCACCTTCACCATCGCGTCGGCCCACCAGGTGATGTCGATCCAGTCCGCGGCGATGGTTTGAATTTCGGGCTGCCGGTAGGTGCTCAATGCGGCAATTTTTCCAAAAAGGGCTGTATTGCCGGTTTCGTCCATCTGGGCCCAAATCACGTCACTATTGAGCGCGGTCAGACGGGCCTGACCCGCTGGCTCGTTTGGATCGATTAGGGCAGCTTTGGCTTTTCGGCCGGTGGTTTCCAGCACCGAGCGAATATAGGGGAGGCGGGTGGCAGGATCAGCGAAAAAGATACGCATGATTCCGTCCAAATCGTATTCGCAGACAATGCTGAAGCGTGCCTGAGCGAATGTGTTCTGGGAGGCGAGCACCTTATCCCAATTCCCGTCCGCCAGCAGATTGAGCGCGCGGCCCAGCAAGACTTGATGCCGCATCTCCAGGGTTGGCAGGGCGGCTTTGTATCGCAGATAATTCTGCCGCAGCGTGCCCTGCATCCGCGAACCCGCAGCATACGTAAATGTCGCCAGAAAGCATTCGGCCAGAGCGGAGCGCAGCCGTTCGGTATCGGCCAGGTACGGACTCCCCGCAACCGCAATGCGCTTGGCCTCGATCTTGTCCAAAACGGAAATCTGCCCGTTCTCGTCGTGCAAGATCGTGCAGGATTTGATGAAATCCGCAACTGTTCCGGCATTGTAGATGCCCAGCAGGTTTATCGCGAGGTTATTGCCGGATTGGTGGGTTTGCTTAACGATGTTGCGCAGCGGCTTGGCATTGGGCAGAGCATCCAGCGCCGTCCAGTCGCCTTTAAGAGCGCTCGCGAGGGCCGAGTTCGTTTCGTTCGTATCCCCTCCCGCTAGATCAATGGAATAGACAACAGCCGATTCAGCCGCATTCGTAGCTGCGCATGCCGCATTAAAGGCGATGCTCAAGCTGTGATCCAGGCAGCTCTTCAGTGCGCCTTGAATGTTTTGCGCATCCTCGCCCGTAAGCCCTACTTTCGCGACGTCGATTTGTGGGACGACCGCGCCGAAGAAGGCGCTGAGCAGATCGCGTTTCCCCAAGTCCGCTTCAATCCCGACGCCCGCCGTAAGTGTTGCGGAGAGGGTGGTGCTTCTCTTTTTGTAAACACCCAGATGTACTTCTGAATCGCTGAGCTTATGGCAGCGCACAATGAAATCGCCCGTAATCGAGATTTGTCCGGCAACTTCCAGCGTGCTTGCAGGCTGCACGACGATGCTGTGATTGAACGGAAGACTGGCAGAGGCCAGGGGCGCGACGGAGATGGGCACCGAATACGACCCGGTCAGCTTGATGGTTCCGCTTAATTCACTCACATTTACGGTTCCGGGCTGCTGGGACCGGATGGAAGCCACGTCGTTCGTGACCGAATAGTGGTTCAAAGCGGCTTGAATCGCCTCGCGCAGGCTGGGAAGCGTTCCCGATGAGGCCGTCAGGAGGGTGTATGTGCTGAGGCCCGCTTTTGTGAGTTGTTCGACTGCAACGCCGAAGCCATCGGCGGATGCGGAGAATTTTCCATCGACAGATGTATCTAATTCGACCTGTACCCAGGCTTCGCCCGGAGCGATTGCGATGCGCGGCGCAAATTCGTCGCCATCAAAGAGCGTCTCTTGCGGGCGGTTGATCAAACCCAAAGCGCCGCTTGCGGTGGTGATGATGGCAAGCTCGCCCGGAGAGGTGATTTTTACCCCGAACGCGCCGGATTTGAAAGCGCATTGATCGATTGGTTTGTCCAGTTCGCCTATAAATGGAATGGCCGGGAACTTCAGTTCGTTCAGGCCCGACTTTGCGAGCGGCGCGTCATCTTTAAGTTTGATATCGGCGGTGGCGCTGACTGCATCGGCGATGTTGATGTCCGGCATAGGTGGGAGTTATCATCTCACAGATTCCCCCGCCGCGCCTGCTCACGCTCAATCGCCTGGAACAATGCTTTGAAATTGCCCTTTCCAAAACTTCTGCTGCCTTTGCGCTGGATGATCTCGTAAAACAGGGTGGGCCGATCCTGCACGGGCTTGGTGAAGATCTGCAGCATATAGCCTTCGTCGTCGCGGTCCACCAGAATTCCCAGCCGGGCCAGTTCATCGACCGGCTCATCGATCTTGCCGACCCGCGAACTCAGTTCTTCGTAGTAAGTCGTAGGCACGGAGAGAAATTCCACGCCCTGCTGCTGCAGCCTGGTTACGGCGTCAATAATGTTGTCGGTCGCCATGGCGATGTGCTGGACACCGGGGCCGCCGTAGGAATCGAGATATTCCTCAATCTGAGATTTGCGCCTGCCTTCCGCGGGTTCGTTGATGGGAAACCGAATCTTCTCGTTGCCGTTGGTCATTACTTTCGACATCAGGGCGGAGTACTCGGTCGAGATGTCCCGATCGTCGAAGTGCTTAAACATCCGGAACCCCATCACGCGTTCGTAGAAATCCACCCAGGTGTTCATCTCGCCCCAGCCGACGTTGCCGACCACGTGATCTATGTGCAACAAACCGGTTGGGCGAGCTACGCGGTCGGGCTGCGGAACCGGTGCAAATCCGGGAAGAAAGCAGCCGGAATAGTTGCGGCGCTCGACAAAGGTGTGGATGGTGTCGCCGTAGATGGCGATGGAGGCTAATTGGGCCCGGCCGGCTGGATCCTCGATAATGAACGGGCTCTGGACGCTTTTTGCCCCGCGCGCGGTAGTTTCGCGCCAGGCGGAAGCGGCATCGTCTATCCACAGGGCGATCGACTTCACGCCATCGCCGTGCCGCAGAATGTGATTGGCGATCTCGCCGGAGGGACCGAGGGGCGTGGTGAGCACGAAACAAATCCGGTTCTGCTCCAGAACATATGAAACGCGGTCGCGCGTACCGGTTTCGGGGCCGCGGTACGCCACCAGCTTGAACCCAAACGAAGCGCGGTAAAAATAGGCAGCCTGCCGGGCGTTGCCGACGTAGAACTCAAGGTGGTCAGTTCCCTGGATCGGCAGAAAATCTGCTTCGACGGCCGCTGTTGCCGCCGGGTGTTCCGTGGCTTGTGGCATAGGGATGGACCTGGAAAAGAGTTCAGTGCATCCGCCTGTATTTTATCGTGGGGCAGATTAATCGGGCGCGGAAATGTGTAGGGGGCCGATCGTCGATCGGCCCGCGGGTTTTGGCAACCCGCCCCACGCGATGCGAAACTCTCAGGTATTTGAGTATGGGGCAGATTGGGAATCGGGCTTGGCGCTGGACCACGGAAACTCTTCGGGTGCCGCGGCAAGCCCGGCTCCTACCGGATTCGTTTCAATGTAGCGGGCGATGTTCCGGAATTCCCGATCACTGCGAATCAGCCGATCGTAACTTTCATCCTGCCAAAACGGTTGGCCGCTGCGAGCGAGAATTCGGTTGGCCTGAGTAGCCGTGAATCTCTTGAGCGATTGCATGACTTGTGGAACCGGAACCAGCGGCGTGATCAGGAGATGAACGTGATTGGGCATCAAAAACATCGGGTGACCGATTGAATGGTAGTGCGGCAGACGCCGCCGGTAGAACACGGCCACGATTCAAAAGTAGCTCGGAGCCTGGAAATTCTCAGGTATCCGCCCGCGGGTTTTGGCAACCCGCCCCACGCGAGGCATCGGCTACACTAGGGAGTTTGAGTTGACAGTTTTCGGGGGCTCCAACCGCGTGTGCTAAACCTGTGCTGAAACCAGCATCGTGCTCGCAACGTCAGGGGTGTATTCCGCCGGGCACGAAAGGGTTCAGTTCTCGCCGCAAATGGAAAGGATTCGCTTTTAGATGATTCATCACAGGCTTGGATGCCTGCGGATGCCCGCCCCAGCTTTTCTTTTCATCGGCACGCTTTGCCTCTTTAGCGCAGTTGTCCAGGCGCAGCAGAAACCGGCCACTCCTCCGCCTCCTCCTCAGCAGCCGCAGACGCCGCCGCAGCAGAAGCCACCGAATCCGTTCGAAAATGTGCCCGAAGCGCCCCAGAAGCCGACCCCCCAGGCTCCTAACGGCGTTCAGGAAGCGAAACCGGCGGCGGTGGGCGAAAACATTATTGAAACGGTGGAGTTTCGGGGCCAGCACAAGGTTCCGCAAGACACTCTGCGAGCCCTGATCGTCACCAAGAAAGGCGACGTCTACGACGAAGAAGCCATTCACCGCGATTTCATCGCGCTCTGGAACACCGGCCGCTTCGACGATTTGCGGGTCGAAACCGAAAAGGGGCCGCAAGGCGGAATCATTTTGCGGTTCGTGGTGACGGAACGGCGCACCGTTCACACCATCGACTACACCGGGAACAAGTCAATCAGCAAATCGGAAATTCTGGACCGCTTCAAGGACCGCCACGTCAGCCTCTCGCCGGAATCGCAGTTCGACCCGGGCAAAGTGCAGCGCGCCAAGAACGTTCTGCAGGAGTATGAAGCCGAGCGCGGCCACCAGTACGCGACCGTCACACCGCAGATTCGCCAGGTGCCTCCGGGCGGAGTGGATATTACGTTCCAAATCGATGAAGGTCCGAAGGTGAAGGTGGGCCACATCATCATCGACGGGAATAAAGCCTTCAGCGACCGCGACGTGATTCGGGCCATGAAGAATCTGAAGCCCATCGGCATCCCGCATTCGATTCTCTTTGAGAACCTCTTTGCGCGCACGTACGATTCCACCAAGCTCGATGAAGACTCCGAGCGGATCCGCCAGTTTTACCAGTCGCGCGGCTATTTCACCGCACGCGTCATCAATCACAACGAAAAAGTCTATGACGTTTACGGCCGCAACATTCTCATTCCACTGAAGAAGACACACGGCAAACGGGTCGATGTCACCATGGTGGTCTCCGAGGGAGACAAGTACACCCTGCGCAACTTCAACTTTGTGGGAATGAAGCTCTTCCGCACGCCCGACCTGATTGCACGGCAGGTTTTCCGCATGGCGCCGGGCGACGTGTTTTCCACCGAGAAGCTGCAAAAGGGCCTCGATGAATTGCGGAAACTATACGGTAATTTCGGCTACATTGATTTTGTCCCCTCGCCCGATCCGGAAATTGTTCCGGGCAAAGACCAGGTGGACCTGACCATCGATGTCGATGAGGGCCATCAGTTCTTCGTACGGCGCATAGATTTCCAGGGCAACACGACCACGCGCGACCGGGTCATCCGCCGCGAATTGCTGATCAACGAAGGCGATCTTTACAGCCAGCAGCTTTGGGACACCAGTATTCTCAAGCTGAACCAGCTCGGCTACTTCGATCCGCTAAAGCCCGAGGACGCCACCGACATTAAGCGCGACACCAAGACCAACACGGTGGATCTGCTGCTGAAAGTGAAGGAGCGCGGAAAGAACTCCATACAATTGAACGGCGGCGTGTCCGGTATTTCGGGAAGCTTTATCGGGTTCAATTATTCGACCAACAATTTCCTGGGACTGGGTGAGACGCTGAGTTTGGGCGCGCAAGTGGGCACGCTGCTCACGAATATTACTTTCGGGTTTACGGAACCGTACCTGTTTGAAAAGCCGATTCAGACCGGTTTCACTATCTTTTATTCGCGATATAGCTACGATCAGGCTCGGCAGGCGTCTATCTTTGCCGGGCAGGATCTGCGCGCGTTGTATGCGGGGCTGGGCACGCAGAACCTGCTGAACTATGTCACGAACGGCAAGGGCTTCACGACCTTCATGAGCTATCAGTTGCGGCGCAGCTTTGCGCGCGTGGGCGTGAGCTATTCCTATGCTGTTCAGAGCCTGAAGCCTCTTACCAATGCAGCGACTACCGAATTCACTTACTTCAATTTTCAGGGAATCGCCGGGCCGAATTCCCTGACCGGCATTACGTCAAGCACCATCACACCCACCTACGCGTATAACACCGTGAACCATCCGATCATTCCCACCCATGGTTTGCGTATCAATCTGAGCGCGGGGTTCACGGGGAGCGTGCTCGGCGGCAATACAAATTTTGTGCAGCCTGCGCTCGACATCGCTTACTTCCGGCGCGGCATTTTCCGGAGCAACGTGATGGGCTTCCACTTCGCGGGACGCTTCATTGCCGGATACGGCGGGAAGGTTGCGCCGCCCTACAGCCGCTTCTATATGGGCGGCGAGGACGACGTGCGCGGCTTCGACATTTATTCCATCAGCCCGATCGCGTTTCTGCCGACCGAGCAGTTGATTCCCGTTTTAAACAACGACGGCACCCCGCGCTACCAGAAGGTGGTTGGTCCCAAAGGCGCGCCGGGACTGATCGCGGTGACGCAAACAATTCCGGCATTCCAGTTCATCCAGCCGGGCGGCGACACCTATGGTGTGTTCAACTATGAGTACCGGATTCCCATTGTCGGTCCGGTGACGCTTGCGCCATTTGTGGATGTAGGCATCGATAAGCTTCTGCTGCCGAACCAGCTCGGGTTGAACGTGGAGCGGGTGAATCAGTTGAATTCCGAGTTTCCACAGGGCAATTTCGGGAGGAAAGCGTTCATTGCGCCCGGCACGCAAACGCCGCGGGTCTCAGTCGGGCTGGAGCTACAAGTGCTGATGCCGGTGGTGAATGCGCCTTTCCGGCTGTATTGGGCCTATAATCCGAGCGTTGTGAACACGACGCTGCTTCCCCCGGTTCTGGTGACGCCCTCGATGTTCCCGAACGAGGCGACGTATCAGAGCGCGATCAATTCGCTCAGGGGCCTGGGGTACGGCTTTAACCTGGATGAGCGGCGGTCGACGTTCCGCTTCTCCATCGGGCGAACATTTTGATCGTATAGACTAGAGACTTCCCCCCAAGGAATTATTGAACAGGTAGGTAGATGGTTATGAGAAGTAGTTTGATTTCGGCGGCGGCACTGATGTCCCTCGCCTTCGTGGGCTTGGCCCAGCAGGCGCCAGCGGCAGTCGGCGTTACTCCGCCTGCGACCAAGGTGGGCGTGATCAGCGTGCAGGGCGCGATTGTGGGCACCAAAGACGGGCAGAAAGCCTCGCAGGAATTGGATGCGAAGTTTTCTCCCCGGAAGAAGGCGTTCGACGCGCGCCAGGCTGAGATTAGCCAGATGCAGGACCAATACAACAAGGGCGGCACGGTGATGGCGGAGGACAAGCGCCAGCAGCTTGCCCGCGATATCGACGAGAAGAAGAAGCGCCTGGAGCGCGACATGCAGGACGCGCAGGAAGAGCTGCAAGGTGAGCAGCAGCGGCTGCTGCAGAGCCTGGGCCAACGCATGATGGCGGTGATCGAAAAATACGCCAAAGATAACGGCTACACGATGATTCTGGATGTGAGCAATCCGAATACGCCGGTGCTGTATGCCTCGAGCGCGCTCGACATCACGCAGGACATCATTGCGCTGTACGACAAGACATCGACCAATGGCGGGCCGGCGACAACTCCTGGCGCAACCGGAGCGACTCCGAAGCCGACCGGGGCTACTGCTGCGCCGGGCACTCCGAGGACACCTGGCGTAATTCGGTAATGGGCTTAGCGGCTGACTGGCCGCTTGCTGACGCGCGCGGTTCCGTTCCGGGGCCGATTAGCAACCGTCCCCTGACAGACGGAAGCGTCTGTCCCACACGGAAATCGGGTTGCGTGTCAGCAGCATTTCGCATTCCGATACTTCCGCCGGTGCCGGCGATCGCTGAACGCCTTCCATTCATCTCTGGAATGCACGCGTCCAGTCGCATGCAAGTGACGTTCATACGCGCTTTCATCCGATAGCTCGCGCGCGAGCCCGCGTGCCAGACCGAAAATCTTTCGCAGCAGCTTCATGCTTCCTCCGCTTCTAATTGCGACAGGACAAACGGCGATTCCGAACTGACCGGCGCGCGTGTGCCCCGCAGCAGGCCATACCAGACGCGGCACGAGTCCACCAGAATGATAAATACCAGTACGAGGAAAGCTCCGCAGACGACAGCGTCCAGCCGCTCATTGAAGATAACGGCCCGTGTAGCGGCGAGTTTGATAGCCGCAACTTTTCCTGCCGCAATCGCGCTCTCGAGCGCATTCGCGTGAGCGAGGAAGCCCAGGCGTGGATCAGCCGAAAACATCTTCTCGAAACCCGCAGTGAAGGTTACGGCGATTAGCCAGGCAAGGGGAACAAGCGTGATCCAGGCATAGCGCGCCCGGTGCATCTTCAACAGAACGGTGGTTGCGACGCACAGCGCAATGGCGCTTAGCAGTTGATTCGATATTCCGAACAGCGGCCACAAGGAATTGATTCCGCCCAGCGGGTCAATCACGCCCTGATACAGGAAGTATCCCCAGGCCGCCACGATCAATGCGCTTGCGCCGAGCACACCCGGCATCCAGCCGATCCGGCCCAGCGGTTTGTGAACATGACCGAGCAGGTCTTGAAGCATGAAGCGCCCGACGCGCGTTCCGGCATCGATGATGGTGAGGATAAACAGCGCCTCAAACATGATGGCGAAGTGATACCAGAAGCTGAGCAGCCCATCGCCGAAGCCAATGCGCTGCAAGACGCCGCCGAAGATCTGGGCCATGCCGAGCGCCAACGAAGGGGCTCCGCCGGTGCGTCCAAACAGAGTGCTCTCACCGACCGTATGCGCAAGCTGCGCCATGGTTCCGGCCGTGATCGGGAAGCCCCAACTGGTGATCATCGCGGTTGCCGCTTCCGGTGTAACTCCAACCACGCCGGGCGGCGAGTTCACCGCGAAGAATACGCCCGGATGCAGCGAAGCGGCGGCGACGATTGCCATAATTCCGACGAAGCCTTCGAGCAGCATGCCGCCATACCCGATGGGCCACGCGTGCCACTCCTTCGCAATCATCTTGGGCGTGGTGCCGGAAGAGATCAGCGCATGGAAGCCGGAGATTGCGCCGCAGGCGATGGTGATAAAGCAGAAGGGAAAGACTTTTCCAGCGAAGATGGGCCCGGTCCCGTTTGTGAACTGGGTCAGCGGCGGAAGCGCGAGTTGCGGATGAGTGAGGAAGATGCCGATTGCCAGGAAGAAGACGACACCGAGCTTGACGAAAGTGCTGAGGTAATCGCGCGGGGCCAGCAGGAGCCAAACCGGCAGCGCGCTGGCACAGAATCCGTAAACGATGATGGCGAAAGAGAGCGCAATTCCTCCCCAGGTGAACCAGGATGCCCAGACCGGCGACAGAGAAACCGCCTTTCCGGCGTAGATGCTCAGCAGAATGAGAACGAATCCCAGGGCGGAGCATTCCAGCACTTTGCCGGGCCGTACATACCGCAGATAGAGGCCCATAAAGATGGCGATGGGAATGGTCATCGCGATGGTGAACGTGCCCCAGGGGCTGTTCTTTAGCGCATTCACCACCACCAGCGCGACCACGGCGAGGAGCACAATCATGATGAGCAGCACCGTAATCAACGAGACGAATCCGCCTACTCTGCCGATCTCTTCGCGCGCCATCTGTCCCAGCGTTTTGCCGTCGCGGCGCATGGAGCAAAAGAGAATGACAAAATCCTGTACGGCGCCGCCGAGCACGCATCCAAACAGGATCCAGAGCACGCCCGGCAAGTAACCGAACTGTGCGGCTAATGTCGGTCCGACCAAGGGTCCGGGCCCGGCGATTGCCGCGAAATGATGGCCTAGCAGAATCCATTTATTGGTCGGCTCGAAATCGCGGCCGTCCTGAAACCGCTCGGCCGGGGTCGCCCGGCGGTCGTCCAGAACCATGACTTTGGCTGCGATGAACTTGGCGTAGAAGCGGAAGCCAAGCAGGAAAATGGAAATCGCCGCAGCGACCAACCACATGGCGTTGACGGCTTCGCCGCGGTTTCCGGCAATAACGCCGAGTGCGATGGCGGCAAAAACGCACAAGAACGCCCAAAGGAGCCGGCGAAGGTGGCGGGCCATTTTCAAACTATAGCCGGGCCGCGGCGGCAACCAAAGCCGCCAGGAGACATACCACCAGAGCACCGATTGCGAGAGTAGCGAAGGCCTTGTTCATGGAAGAATCGCCTCGCTCGGCGAGCCGGATGCCTACTACCGGCGCCGGCCCGTCATTTCGTCGCGCGTGTTCCGGCCGGCTTTCTGTCCCGCCCTCCGCAGCTTCGGCATGCGGCATCTCGATCACGCGCTTCACGCACGGCTCTACTGTGCCTTCGTGAAACTCCAGATCCTTCGTCACCCCGACGATGAGGAGCGGGCCGTCTGTCTCGGATACCGCGCCGATATACTGTCTGGGAACCCATAATTCGCCGCCAGTACGCGCGTTTACCACTTGAACTTCGGACCACGAACCGCTTCCCAGCAGCCATTCGTTCGGCTCAGTATTTTTGATGGCAGGATAGAATGCAAAGGGACGGCGTCCCACATAGTCGAGCGGCGAAGGAACCAGCGGCGCTGACATTGGTTCAAGTTTAACTGAGACCGCGAAATTTCAGGCGGCCGCGGCACAATGCTTTAGACTGGGAGTGCAGTTGTTTTCCACTGGATTCACCGTTTGACCTCCTCTTCCACCGTGTTTGAAGCCGCAGCGATTGATCAACGGGCCGAGGCGCGACGTTCTTTTCTGCTAGTTTTTTCGTGTACCGTCATCGGTGCGCTCGCTCAAATTCTGGTGAAGCAGGGGACCGCCCAACTGGGTGCGCACATTACGCTTAGCCAAGCCCTTGGACATCCAAGCCTGGTGGCTCGCTTTTGTGTTGGGGTCATCACCAACCTGAAACTGTTCATCGGGTACGGTATGTACGGCGTGAACACGTTTCTGATGGCTTTGGCGCTCAAAGGACACGAGCTTTCCCGGCTGTACCCAATCATCGCCCTGACTTATGTTTGGGTCACGATACTTTCCATTTTTCTGCTACCTGGCGAGCACTTGAACTTTTTCCGCACGATAGGCATCGGATTCATCGTCGGCGGAGTTTCGGTGCTGGGAATGAAGAAGTAAGGGGATCCCGATGCAAACTCCGCTCAGCTCCATCATCCTGGTCCTCTTCGGATCGTTCATCGGCTCCTTCGGAGCGGTATTCCTCAAGGTTGGCGCGGAACACATGAAGGGAAGCCTGGCTCGACTGCTGACGAACTATTGGTTGGGTGTAGGCATTGCACTCTACCTGTTGTCGTCGGTGTTTTACATGATGGGCGTGTCCCAAGGGCAGCTCACGGTGCTGTATCCGATGGTTTCGATCGGCTACATCTGGGCTATCGTCTGGGCACGGCTGTTTTTCAAAGAGCCCTTCACAAAGGCGAAAATCGGCGGGCTGGCCATGATCATCTTCGGCGTGGCGTTGATTAATTTCGGCAACGCGTAGGTGCTTTGCTTGAATTTTTTGTGCCAAAGAGCGCCTAATGGGCCAGCGCTAGCGCCTGCAGGACGTGCCGGTATAAATCAAACGGGGAAACGCAAGGCTGAGCTGAGGCGACAAATGCAGGGAGAAACGCTATGATCGAAGATGAAATGACGGTTCGCATCACAGAGGCTGAACTTGCCCGTGATGTCCGTGCCGTGCTCGAAAAAATCGAGCGCGGCAACGAAGTTATCATCGAGCGTGAAGATCACCGGCCTCTAGCCGTAATGAAACAGCCGCAGGCCGTGGGTCGCAAGATCAGTGAGTGCATCGCTCTCGCCAAGGCTTACGAAGAGAAACTCGGCTATGCATCAGTGCCCGATGAAGACTTCGCCAGGGATGTGCAGGAAGGTATCGACGCCCACCGGGAACCCATCCGCAACGTTTGGGACGAATAGCGCGTGGGATTAGTGCTGGATTCCAGCGTGCTCGTGACTGCCGAGCGTCAGCAACTGCCTGTCAGCACAATACTGGACACGCTTCAAAAGCGCCACAACGTGACGGAGATCGTGCTCTCCGCCGTCAGCGTGGTCGAACTGGAGCACGGCGTCTATCGCGCCCAGTCGCCGCAACAGGCCGCCAAACGACGCACCTATGTGGATATGGTTTTTGCCGCTATCCCCGCCGAACCCTTCACTCGTGAGATCGGCCAGATCGTCGCGCGGATCGACGCCGAAGCCCGGATGAACGGGATCGTGATTCCGTTTGTGGATCTGCTCATCGGCGGAACCGCGCTTCACTTTGGCTATGGACTGGTGACTCGCAATGAGCGCCATTTCCGGATGATTCCCGGACTCAGCGTTGTCCCGTTCTAAAAGCAGCGCTCCCTCCACCTCCTCGCATACGTTCCGCATCGGCCGCAGTGCCGGGCGAGTCCACCGCGATCGTTTCAACCCAGCTTTCTTTTCAAAACTTCATTCACTGCGGCCGGATTCGCCTGCCCGCGGCTGGCCTTCATCACCTGGCCAACCAGGAAGCCAATAACCGCCGTTTTTCCGCCCCTGTATTGCTCTACCTGCTTCGGGTTTGCTGCGAGCACATCCTCTACGATCTTTTCGAGCGCGCCGGAATCGGAGATCTGCTTCAAGCCTTCACGCTCCATAATCGCCGAGGGAGCATCTCCCGTCTCAAACATCTTGGGCAAGATCTCCTTGGCGAGTTTGCCCGAGAGCTCACCTTTGTTGATCAATGCCACCAGTTCGCCCAGGCACTCCGGCTTAACCGGCGAGCAGGAAATTTCTTTCCCGGCAGCCTTCAGCAGGCCCATTAAGTCGCCGGTCACCCAGTTCGCCGTACTCCGGCCATCACCGCTCACCTTCGTAGCCGCTTCAAAGTAGTCGCCCGTTTCGCGAGTCAACGTGAGCACTTGCGCATCGTATTCGCGAATGCCATATTCGTTCACGAACCGCTCGCGGCGATCCGCGGGAAGTTCGGGCAGCTTGGATTTGATCTCGTGCAGCCAGTGCTCGCTCACGCGCAGTGGAACCAGGTCTGGTTCGGGAAAGTAGCGGTAATCGTGGGCATGCTCTTTGCTGCGCATTCCAACCGTCCTGCCGGTCTCCGCATTGTAGAGGCGCGTTTCCTGTTCGATCCTGCCGCCTGCTTCGATGATTTCCACCTGCCGCTCGATTTCATATTCGAGCGCCAGCTTGAGGAAGCGGAATGAATTCAGGTTCTTCACTTCGGCCTTGGTACCGAACTTTTCAGCACCTCTTAGCCGAACCGAAACATTTGCGTCACAGCGTAGCTGGCCCTTTTCCATGTCGCAGTCCGATACGCCGATATACTGCATCACTTGCTTGATATCGGTGACGTATGCGTACGCCTCATCGGGCGAGCGCAAATCGGGTTCGCTTACGATCTCGATTAGAGGCGTTCCGGAGCGGTTCAGGTCGACATAGGTGTATTGATCCGAATCCGTGAAGCCATCGTGGAGGCTCTTGCCCGCATCATCTTCCATGTGAACGCGCGTGACGCCGATTCGTTTCTTCTCGCCCGCGCCGGTCAAGATATCCAGATATCCGTGCTCGGCTAACGGCTGGTCATATTGCGAGATTTGGTAGCCCTTCGGAAGGTCCGGATAAAAGTAGTTTTTACGCGCGAACCGGGAAAACGGATTAATACGGCAGTGGAGCGCCAGCGCCGCGCTGATCGCCAGCTCCACGGCCTGCCGGCTGAGCACCGGCAGGGCGCCTGGTAGGCCCAGGCAAACCGGACAGACGTTCGTGTTTGGGAGCGCGCCGAATTCGACCGGACAGCCGCAGAATATTTTTGTCTTCGTGCCGAGCTGGACGTGGACCTCAAGGCCGATGACGGGTTCGTATTTGGTCAGAATGTTTTCAGCGCCGGCGATGGCGGACATATTTCGATTGTACGGAGTGACAGAGACAGCCTCGGCTCCAAGCTCGCGATTTGCTTGAGGGGAGGATTTGGTCGGGGCGAGTGGTGCGGATAACTCGCGCACCATCTTGAAGATGCCAACTCAGTTTAAGCGTTTGCGAGCGAAAGGCAGCGACCCGGACTCGGTTCCGGATTGGTGACGAACTCGACCCGATCAGCGGGCGTTATGTTCTTACGCAATCGTGTCTGAACCAAGCGAGCCCTCGACCGGAATAATCCAGGGATCACCACGCACCTGATGCAATAGTGTGCTACGCTACGCAGCACTGCCGTCGGTAATGTTCGTAATATGTTGCGACCATAGTCTGCGGTACGGGCAGGCCAGAAGGAAGTAGTCTATGAAGCGAAAAGCAGCTAAATATATATGTTCGACGGTGGCCGTGTTATGGGTCGCGACCTCGCTGTGTCAGGCGCAGGCGCATCTGCCGCTCACAAACCATGTGCGCGAGGTAATTCGCAATGGACACGCGAAACACGTAGGCCGGCTGCCGGCAGATCAGATGTTGCAGTTGAACCTCGTCTTAGCTGTTGGCGACCAGGCGGGATTGGACGCCTTCGTGAAGGAAGTCAGCGATCCAGCCAGCCCGTTGTACCGCCGGTATCTTAGCGTGGCCGAGTTCACTGCCCGTTTCGGTCCAACGGCAGCAGATTATCAAGCACTCGTTCAATTTGCCGAGGGAAGTGGTCTCACTGTGATAGGCGGCTCGCCAGACGGCATGAACGTTCAGGTCAAAGGTTCAGTCTCAGCTATTGAGGCGGCATTCCACATCACTTTAGCCACGTATCAGCATCCGACCGAGAACCGCATCTTCTACTCCCCGGACCGCGAGCCCACCCCCGACCTGCCGTTTTCACTCTGGCACATCTCTGGTTTGGACAACTACTCCATTCCGCACCCGCTTGTCGTATCGAAGAAGGAATATGCGCAGGCGCACGGCCTCAATGCGGAGGACTTGGTCGCGCATGCCACGACCGGATCCGGTCCCTCTGGCTCTTTTTTGGGCAGCGACATGCGGGCGGCCTACTCTGGCGGGACCACCCTTACCGGCGCAGGGCAGAATCTCGGATTATTCGAGTATGAGGGCACGGATCTAGCTGATTTAAACACTTACTTTGCAAATGCCCATCAGACCAATAAGGTACCTGTCACGCTCCTCTCGGTGGATGGAACCAGTACCTCATGCGTGTACACGCGAAAACATCGCTGCGATGACACCGAGCAGACGCTCGATATGACGCAAGCTCTGGGTATGGCTCCAGGGCTGGCGAGTCTGGTGATGTACATCGGATCTACCGATACAGCGATACTGAGCGCCATGACGACGCACAACCCTTTGCCGACTTCTATTGGCTGCTCGTGGGGTTGGACGCCAGCGGACCCCAACACGCTGAACCCGTTTTTCGAAAAAATGGCCGCCCAAGGGCAGACATTCTTCGTGGCGTCCGGAGACAATTCGACCTGGACCAAAACTGGCACTGCTGAGGCTTGGCCTGCCGACAATGCTTATATCGTTGCCGTAGGCGGTACCGACCTGGTGACTGCCGGCGCAGCGGGTCCTTGGGCGTCTGAAACTGCCTGGACCTACAGCGGGGGCGGCATTTCGCCGGACGGAATCGCCATTCCGTCCTGGCAGCAGTATTTAGGCGTTATCAATTCCAGCAACCGCGGCTCAGCCACGTATCGCAACGGCCCGGACGTCTCGGCCAACGCCAATTTCACGTTCTACGTCTGCGCCGACCAGACGACCTGCACTGCGAATGAATATGGCGGTACCAGTTTTGCCGCGCCGATGTGGGCTGGCTACATTGCGCTGGTGAACCAAAAATTGCAGAGCCAGGGTAAGGCCGACGTCGGCTTCTTGAATCCAACTATCTACCAGCAGAACGCACAGCTCAGCGACTACAATACCGACTTTCACGACATCGCCAGCGGCACATCGGGCAAGTACTCCGCAGTAACCGGCTACGATCTGGTGACTGGGTGGGGTACACCGACTCCCTCTCTTATTAGCACCCTGGCGCCTTAGTATGCTGGCGCCGTCCGGGCCGTAACAACTGCTTGGCAGGAGCAACGGCCGGGGACGTAAATGGCCACTTCGCCGCGATGGGTGTGGAGCGCGGTCGCGCTCGAAGCGCAGTAGAACCTCGCTGAAACACGTAGCTTCGTACAGCGCCGTCTAGTACTGATCGTGTATCTGGTTGGTCACTGCCAATTCAGCAACTGAGTACTCTCATTTACACTCATTCGCGCCGAGCGCGCTGACCGCAGCTTAAACGGACCGCCAGCGATCTCTTGAAAGCTCGCTCTGGCGTGGACTTGGGCAACATCGGCCTTCCGGTTGGGATCGCAAACGGACTGCTGCTCGGCTAGGCAGCACAATTGCCTTTACCGCGAGACATGAAAATTATGCCGCGGAACAGACTGGGCACTCTGCTGAGTGCGCTCGCCCTAATTGGTACTTTTTCGTCCCAGCTGATCGCGGCAGGGAGCAACACCTGGACAACAACAGGCAATCTTAGCGAAGCGCGTAGCGGCGCTGCGGCTGTCCTCCTTTCCGATGGTCGTATTCTTCTCACCGGTGGTCGCATTCCTCTCACCGGCGGAACAGGGGCGAGTGGCCCGGCAGCGACAACGGAGTTCTTTAATACCAACGGTACGTTTTCAGCCGGGCCTGACATGCAAGATGCCCGCGCGAATCACACAGCCGTTGTGCTCCAGGATGGACGCGTGTTGGTGGTTGGCGGAGCGACGAGCAACGGTGGGGTCACCAACAGCGCCGAAGTTTATGATCCGGTTGCAAATTCCTGGAAATTGCTCGAAAACAGCATGAATGTTCCGCGTTCCGGGCACACGGCTTCGCTGCTATTGGATGGAACCGTTTTGATAGCAGGCGGCCAGAGCACGAGTGGACCCACGAATACATTGGAGATCTTCTCGCCGGCGACAAACAGCTTTATGCCGGTAAGCGGAACGCTGTCTTCGTCGAGAGTGCAGCATGCGGCAGCAGTTTTCCAAGACGGGCGTGTTCTGATCGCTGGCGGTTCGGATGGCACAGTTTCCCTCAAATCCGCCGATATTTATGATCCCGTTTCCGGGGCGGTTTCCTCAGCGGGAACGATGTCGTCTCCGCGAGCCGGACTTTCGGCGACGACTTTGCTCGATGGAACGGTTCTGCTGGCTGGCGGAAATAACGGCTCGGCGGATCTTGCGTCTGCCGAAATCTACAATCCCACTGCCGTCGCGTTTTCAGCTACTGGGAGTCTAGCTGCCGCGCGCAGCGGCCATCTGGCTTTCTTGCTGCCCAACAATAACGGAGTACTGGTCGCTGGAGGAGGCTCTGCCGGGGTGCCGCTTGCTTCGGCCGAACTATTTTATCCCTGGACCGGCACCTTTAATGCTGTTGGTGCGATGGCAACCGCCCGGATCGCCGCCGCAGGAAGTGCGCTCAAGCAGGATGGGCAACTCCTGATTGCCGGAGGCTCGGATGGGACAAATCCGCTCAGCGCCGCCGAGATCTTCAGCTTCGCGACAGTCAAGACGGATAAAGCCGACTACCCGCCCGGAACGACGGTAAACATCATCGGCTCCGGCTGGCAGCCGGGCGAGATTGTATCTCTGACTCTGATCGAGTCGCCGCTGATCGATACCCATGGGCCATTCTCGGCAGTGGCGGACAGCAGCGGCAATATCTCGAACAGCTCGTTTGTGACTGACGAGCACGATCTCGCTGTGCACTTTTCTTTAATGGCCAAGGGTTCCGCTTCGCAGGCGCAGAATACGTTTACGGACGGTAACGCTACATCGGTCGGCGGAACGGTGCGCGACAACTCTGGAAACGCGATTTTGGGCGCGACGATTGTATGCACTTCCGGCTGTACCAACTCTCCGCAGGCGAGTACGTCATCAGGATCCGATGGCAGCTACATATTCAATAGCAGCACGACCAAGCTCACCTTCAGCACGAATGGTCCGGTGGCCATCCAATTGACCGCCTCGAAATCCGGCTACACCTCGGAAACTATCCCACTTTCGGTTAGTAACAGCAATACTCTTTCGGCTGAGGATTTTGCGTTGACACCGAGCAGCGTAAGCACCAAGACGGCCGTGAGTGCCTCACCCAGTTCGCCGACCTACGGAGCTTCCGTCACGTTCACGGCCACGGTAGCGCCGACATCGGGCGGTGCCGTACCCACCGGGACAGTGCAATTTGCAATCGATTCAGTAACTTTCGGGTTACCTGTTACGCTGACCGCTTGCTCACCGGCACCGAACACCTGCGCGATAAGCATCGCCACAACCACACTCACAGCGGGCAGCCACACAGTCACTGCTACTTATACTCCGACCGGTACCTTCACAGAGAGCAACGGGAGTATTGCCGTAACGATTACCAGAGCCACGCCCACGGTCAGCTTCACAGGCGCGCCCGCGTCAGCAGCTTATGGCGCGCAGTTTACGGTTGCGGCGACGACGAATTCGACGGCCATTGCGACCATTACAGCCTCTGGCGCCTGCACAATTTCGGGCACAAGCGTGACGATGATAAGTGGAAGCGGGAGTTGTAATCTGCAAGCGAATTGGCTGGCAGACATTAACTATGTCTCAGCTTCTGCTACGCAGACGACTACCGCGACGCCGGCGCTGGCTTCCGTCTCTGTACCTAACACGACTGTCACTTACGACGGCAATCCGCACGCGGTCACACCTGCAGTCAGCCCGGCGGTGACCTTCGCGGAGACGTACACAGGAATTTCGCCGACGGTCTATGCGACGAGCACCACTGCACCGAGCCAGCCGGGGAGCTACACAGTGGCGGCCACCGTCACCGATCCTAATTACACAGGCAGCGGCACCGGTACGCTAACGATCCAGCAAAAAGATCCGGGACTGACGCTGTTATTGCATACCGGCACCCCGGAGCCTTCCACATACGGCTACCGGGTGTACTTCGATTTGACGACGGCCGGCTCGCCTTGTCCAACAGGGCAGGTCCAATTCTTTGTGGATGGGCAGGCCAGTTCGACGGTTACGCTGAGCAATTCACCCTGCACCCAACAGCCGATCCAATTCAGCACCGCAGCCCTTACACCAGGTCCGCACTCTGTTTACGCAACCTACAGCGGCGACAGTTATTACCTGAGCGGACAATCCACGACGGTATCGCATACGGTTAGCCCGGAGGGAACTAACGTGACGCTAGCTACGTCAGCAACGACCCTTTACGTGGGCGACTCACTTACGCTCACGGCAACTGTCACGCCTGCCACAGACATTGACGGCACAGCAACGGCGCCAACCGGCACAGTGCAGTTCTATGACGGAACGAGCCTGTTAGGAGCCAGCCCGCTCTCTGGCAACACGGCAGTACTAAAAACCACGTCGGTCGCCACCGGTCCGCATAACATTACCGCCACTTATGTTAGTGATGACGGGCTGTTCACGGGCAGCAGTTCACCGGTGAGCGTAGAAACAGTCGAGCAAATTACGCCGACCATCACTTGGCCCAATCCTGCGGATATTGTTTACGGCACAGCCCTAAGCAGTACGCAGTTGAACGCGACTGCTACCGATCAGCACAATGGCGGCGAGACCGTGAGCGGAACGTTCACCTACACTCCCGTAGCGGGCAAGATCCTGCCCGCCGGGCAGGTGAACTTGACAGTCACTTTCAAACCGGACGACACCAGCACGTACGCGAGCACTGGTGCTACGGCGACTATCAATGTCATACCTGCGGCCTTGACTATTACGGCCGACAATGTTTCGCGAGCGTACGGCGCTGCTAACCCGCAGTTTACGTTCCAGTACAGCGGATTCGTAAACAGCGAAGTGTCGAGTGTCGTGACAACACCGCCCACTTGCACCACGACCGCGGACAAGTCCAGCGCCGTTGGACCTTATGCAATTACGTGTTCGGGTGCGGCGGCGGCGAACTACACGATCAAATATTTTCCTGGGACTCTCAATGTAACTGCCGCTCCTTTGACTATTACGGCGAATGATCTAAACAAGACGTACGGGCAAACGAAAACGTTCGCAGGGACCGAGTTTACTGCTAGCGGTCTAGTGAATGGTGACACGGTTACGACCGTAACGCTGACGAGTTCGGGTACAGCAGCTACGGCGGCAGCGGTCTCGTATTCAATCGTGCCCGGCGCGGCGGTGGGCACCGGACTCGGCAATTACACGATCAGCTACGTGAACGGCACGTTGACAGTGAACCAGGCGGCGCTGACGATTACGGCGAAGAATGCGACCAAGGCTTACGGGCAGACCCTGACGTTCGCCGGGACTGAGTTCACCACCAGTGGTCTGGTCAACGGTGACAGCGTGACGAGTGTGGCCCTGGCGAGTGCTGGGGCAGCCGCGACCGCGACGGTGACAACGCCGGGTCCGAACTATCCGACCATGCCGAGTGCGGCACAAGGTACGGGGCTTGACAACTATAAGATCAATTACGTAAACGGCACATTATGCATAAAGCCAGCCCCTCTGACCATTACTGCGAAGGACGCGAGCAAGACCTACGGGCAGACGCCAGCGTTTCAGGGCACGGAATTCACCACGAGCACTCTCGTGAATGGCGATATGGTGACGGGCGTGACTCTGACCAGTACGGGCGCAGCCGCAACGGCTACGGTGGTGGGATCGCCATACGCGATTACACCCAGCGCGGCGGTTGGCACCGGACTTGGCAACTACACGATCAGCTACGTCAATGGGATGTTGACGGTGACCCCGGCGATGCTGACGCTGAAGTTAACCGGATCGGCCGGCACTTACAATGCAATGCCCTTCCCTGCGGCCTGCTCAGTAGCGAACGGGTTAGTGAATGGCGATTCGGTGACGCTGAGCATTGCCTACTCGTCGATTGCGCCGCCGGTGAACGTAGGCAACTACACAGCGACGTGCACCAGCAGCGGCAACGCGAATTACCAGACGGCAAGCGGACAAACCACGATCGTGATCATTCCGGCGACGCTGACTATTACGGCCGACGACCGGAGCATGACGTTCGGCGACACCAGCCCGAGCTTCACGGCTACTTATAAAGGATTGCAGGGCACCGATAGCTCTGCAGTGGTGAGTGGACTTACGTTCACGGTGTACATCGATCAGACCAAGACGACACCAGTCACGAATTTCCAAGCGGCCAAGGCGGGCAGCTATCCCATCGTGCCGAGCGATGGTGTCGCGGCCAATTATGCGATTCAGTACGGGGACGGGATGCTGACGGTAAATAAGGCGACGTTGGCGGGCTCTGTAACGATTACGCCGGTCGATCCGAACACGGTCGCTTACGGGCAGCCGGTGACCGCAACCGTGAACCTGAACTCGTACAGCATCGGTGGAGTGCCAGTGCTGCGGCCGCATGCGGATTCGACCGACCCGAATGTGCAGTTGCCGGAGAGCTTGACCGTATACCTGGTGCCAGCCGGCGGAGGGCCGAGCCAGGCGATGAAGTTCGGCACGGCGACGGCATTGCCGACGTACGACAACACGAACAACACCACAGGAACGACAAAGACGGGGTGGACGGCTAGTGTCAAGGGGAACGCCCCGATTCCCGGTAATTACAACGCAGTCGTGTACGGGGATGACCCGGGCGACAACACGCTAACTAGCCTGAATTTTGCCGACGCAGGCTACTTCTATCCGGATACGGCCGACATCAGCTATACCACGCTGCAGTCGCCGCAACTCGACGTGATCCCGGCGGCGCTGACGATTACGGCGAAGAATGCGAACAAGACCTACGGCCAGCCGTTAGCCTTTGCCGGAACCGAGTTCACCATAAGTGGTCTGGTCAACGGTGACAGCGTGACGAGTGTGACCCTGGCGAGTGCTGGGGCAGCCGCGACCGCGACGGTGACAACGCCGGGTCCGAACTATCCGATCAACGCCAGCAAGGCGCAAGGTGCGGGTCTGAGCAACTACACGATCAGCTACGTCAACGGGGCGTTGACGGTGACCCCGGCGGTGCTGACGATCACTGCGAATAGCTACAGCCGGTATTACGGCAATGCGAATCCACCGTTGGATGTCACGTATGCCGGTCTCGTGAACAACGAAGGCCCGAGTGTCCTCGGCAGTAATCTGAGTTGCTCGACTGCCGCTATTGCTGGCAGCGATCCTGCAATCTACCCAATCAACTGCGGTGGTTTGGCAGATCCGAACTACACGATCAAATGGCTACCTGGATCGCTGACAGTAGTGGCTGCGCCTACTTCAGTTTCTATAAGTTCGGTGGTAGGCACATCGAGCCTCACTGTCAATCTCACCGCAACGGTGGTCTCCAGCTTCACGCCCGTCGTGCCAATTGGCTCGGTTAGCTTTTTGGACACGTCGACAAACGCCAACCTCGGGACGGCACCTCTTAGCAATGGACAGGCAATCCTACGAGGAGTTTCGCTCGGCGTGGGCACGCACCTAATCCAGGCGGTTTACGCACCCAACGCCGATTTCGTCACAAACAGTTCGGCGGTTGCAAACCAGAATCTCGGCGCAACGATTACCACACCTTCTTCCAATGCCGACGTGTTTGCCGTGAACACGAGCGTCCCGCTATCAGCGAACTTCACGGCGGCATCGACAGCCAACCCGACTGCGGTGTGGACGATAACGGACCCGGCGACCAGTAGCACTTTTAGCACAAGCGGAACCGTATCGAAGCCGAATATCACGGGATCGTACACCTTCAGCTCTGCTGACGTGTACGGATTTACGCTGACCTTTAGCGATGGGCTCGGTGGCGTCGTGATCACGAATACCGTTAGCGGCAGCCCGGCTGCGATCGTCATCTATGATCCCAGCGCCGGCTTCGTTACCGGTGGTGGCTGGATCAACTCGCCTGCCGGCGCGTATATAGCAAATGCGAGCCTGACCGGTAAGGCGACTTTTGGCTTTGTCTCCAAATATCAGAAAGGCGCCACTGTGCCGACCGGAGACACGGAATTCCAATTCCAAGTCGGCAATCTGGACTTCCACAGTAATACATACCAATGGCTGGTGATCTCGGGTGGACTTGCACAATATAAAGGCACCGGCACGATCAATGGGACGGGAACATTTAATTTCCTATTGAGTGCGCGCGACGGCGCGCTGTACTCAGCAGGAACACCGGACGGCTTCCGAATCAAGATAACCGACCAGTCCGGGAGCTTGATTTACGACAACATGTACGCAGCCGGCAACGACAATCTGACTTCCGGCAACACGGAAGCGCTCGGCGGTGGCAGCGTCATCATTCACAGCAAGTAAACCAATTGGGGGCGCGAAGCATTCGCGCTCCCAATCTCCCGTCGAGAGTAGGCTCGCACAAGCGGGAACTTGCACATCTCGACTCGCAGCCGATGACGGAGCTCTATACCCACATCAGCCAGCGATCGAAGGGAGGAAGCAACGGAAAAATATGGGCATCGCGAAGCGTTCGAATTCAAAAGAGGTGAACTGAATCTGATCCGCGCCGTCGTTCCGTTCATGCTCCCGTACATTTGGTGGGGGGAGACCACGAAGGCTGACGCAAATCGAAGGGAGGATTTGGTCGGGGCGAGTGGATTCGAACCACCGACCTCCTGGTCCCGAACCAGGCGCTCTAGCCAGGCTGAGCCACGCCCCGAACATTCCTAGTGTATCGGTTCGCCGCTTTGACCCGCAAGCGCCAGTCGAGTTGACGCTGCCCCGAGTCCAATTTCCGGATAAACATTCCTGATCGCGCCCACTTATTCGATATGCAGAGTGGGGACGCAGCGTGCCGGAATTAATCAGGCTGGAATTAGCCGCGGACGGCATAGCAGGGGAAAGCGGGCCCGCTGCGAACCGGAACGGCAGGGAAGAAAAGCTATACGCAGCTCTGCTGACGCTCGCTTCGCTGAATACCTTCGTAATCTGTGGCGCGGCGGCATTTTTTTGGCTGGTTTTCCGCGACTGAGCTAAGTTCGTTTAGCGAGCCAGCATCTCAGTGAGAACCCGTCCGGATGATCCACTGGGCGTCTGGATGTCGAGGAAGGTGGCGAGAGTTGGCGCGATGTCGTTCGGTGCAACCGTTTCATCGTAGCGGCCCGGCTTAATACCTGAACCCATGAAGATGATAGGGACATGCCGGTCGTAGGAATAGGGCGAAAAATGAGTCGTCCCCTTCGTTCCAGGAATAAATCCGGGCTCCAGAATAAGACTCAAATCGGGGCTGCGAGTCGGGAAGTAGCCATTCATCGCAGCGGCCGCGATGAAGTCTCCAGCGATGCCGTTGTCGAGTTGCTCCCGGGTATAGACCCGTGCGACGTGTAATTGCGTCGTGCCTAGGATTGCGTTTTTCGCGACGCGGTAAACGGCGGATTTCTCGACGGCTTGGCCGTTCGGCGTGGTTACTTTCTCAATCGTGGGCCAGTTGAAGTAAATCTCACCTTTTCCTGTGCCCGGGATAAGCCAATCCGCACGGCCGAATTTCGCGTTGAGAGCCGATTCGATTACTGAGGCGAGATTACCTTGCACATAGCCGCCGGGCAGGCGATGAGCTGGATCGGGTACAGGCGCGACACCATGATCGGCAGAAAGGACGAAGAGCACGTTTTCCAAACCGACCTCCCGATCAATATAGCGGAACAGTTTCGCCAGGAGTTGATCGGTGCGGATGGAAATGTCGCGAACTTCGGGCGCGTCCGGGCCGACGGCGTGGCCGATATAGTCGTTCGAAGAGAAGGAAATGGTTAGCAGATCGGTCGCATTGCGGTGACCCAGCTGCTCGCCCGTAATCGCCTGCTCCGCAAACTGCTCGATTAACTCGTTGCCCCAGGGACTAGCGGGCAGTTTCGCATAAGGCTCCGAGCTGCCTGGCGGCGCATGAAAATCCCACTTAGGAAAACCTTCCCACTTGCGATTGATGTATGCGGCCGGCAGCTTGCGGTCATTGAATTTGATGGCCCAGGCGGGCAGCGCATCCATGTAGTACGAACTGGTAATGAAATTTCCAGTCACACCATCGAGCCAGAATGCTCCGTTCGCCCGATGGCCCGAGGGCAGGATCGCCGCCCGGGATTTAATAGAGATGCCAATTACTTTCGAAGCCGGCTGCGCGTCCTTGAGTTCGTCGCCGATGGTAGTGACGAGCAATCGTTTGGGCGATGCAGGGTCGGAATCGGTACAGGCGGCGGTTTTCGTGTCCTGATGGCCACCGATGGCTCTGGCATCCCAATCGCAGACGCTGGTGACGACCTGGCCGGCGCTGCGGTCGTACCAGGAGTTGCCGACTATGCCGCTTACCGCCGGCATTGCGCCTGACATAAAGATGCTATGGCCGACAGCGGTGATGGTTGGCACCTGGCGGTAGAACGCATTGGTGAAGTCAGCGCCCCTGGTGAGCAGTTGATCGAAGCCGCCGTGATAATCGGCGCGAAACCGGGTGAGGTAATCGTAGCGGAACTGATCAATAACGATGCCAACTACAAGTTTCGGTTTAACAGGCGCCGTAGCTGCGGCGCAACCGGCAGCGGTGAAGAGAACGAGTAATGTAAATGAGGTGAAGGCGCGGCGGAGCATGCGGCATTCAGGTTAGCAGAGGCAGTTGGATGTAACGCGCTTACCTGCGACTCAAGGAGACGTCAATTCTCATGCTGCCAATATATTTGTCGGCCGCTCCGTAGTAGCCCCGCAGTTCGAGCTTGTCTACGCCCGTGGTCGCGGTCGTGGGTATAGCTCCTTCAAGAAAAATTACGTTCGGCACGTTGCCGACTTTCTCCCACTCGAGGGCCGGCAGTATGAAAGGCTTGTCTGCTCTGGCAATCACGCGTCGAGGGTCGTTCTTGTCAAACAGCACCCAGCCCGGTCCGTAGATCAGATCTTCATTTGCACCGTTATAGAGCAGCAGGATGCCGGCATCGGTGATGAACGGCGGCGGTCCTGGCTCCATGACGCGCGAATCGAAAGCGCCGGGGCGGCGGTCGAGAACGGGTTGCTCCGTGGCATCGGCCCAGTGAAGAAGGTCCGCGGAAGAAGCAAGCCCCATATAGTCGCGCGATTTGCCGTCGCTGTCTTTTTTAGTGCCCAGATAGTACATCCACCACTTGCCGTTGATCTTTTCAGGAACAATTGCCCCTGACTTTGTCCATTGTGTATTCCAAGCGCCTTTGTAAGCGGGCAGAATCACACCGAGACGACGCCAGCGGATCAGATCGTTCGAAGCTGCCAGGCAAAGCTGTGCGTCATGCAGGTTGTAACCGGTGTAGGTTAAATAGTAGATATTGCCGATTCGCACGACGCGCGGATCTTCTACGCCCCCGCCCTTTTCATACGGAGCGTCCGGAGAGAGCACCGGGGCAGGGCGTACTCTGAAGTGCTGTCCGTCTTTGCTCTCGGCGTATCCGATACGTGAAGTATGGTTCCGGTCTTGGGCCCGGAACAGGAGCACCGTTTTGCGGCGGGCTTTGATGGCGGCCGGATTGAAGAGACCCAATTCGCTCCAGACGCCGGCAGCTCCTGGTTTCAGAATAGGCAAGTTTGGAGCCCGTTCCGCCTGAATGTTCACGGTTTCGGCGGAGGCCGCCAGCAAGGCGAAGGTCACAACGAATGCAGAAACAAGTCTTCTCATCGCTTCAAGTAGGATTCTATTCCCGACGGCAGTCGCGCGCGGGTCTAATTTGCGCGGGTGCTCCAATCCTTTGTACAATCGAGGCGCGCATGGTATTGACCCGCACTGCTGCTATTTCATCAATTGCTCTGCTCAGTCTTGTTTGCCTGTTTGCGGAGAGCGCGCTGGCCGCAGCGCCAGACGTAACCGAGCTGATTAAACAGGGACGACAGGCCAGTATGGAAGGCGACCAGCAAGCCGCACTGGCGCAGTTCCAAAAAGCGCTGGAGCAATCACCCAATTCATACGAAGCGCATGGCGGGATGGCAATGACGCTGGATCTGTTGGGGAGATATGGCGAGGCGCAGCGCCATATCCAAAAGATGCTAGAGCTTGCCCCGGATGCCGATGCCAAAACCCAAGCGGTCAGGACAATGGCAATATCCTATGCCTTCGAGTGCAAAGCCGCCAATGCTGCGAGGTATGAGAAACAGGTATTCGATTCGCATATAGCCGCGAAGAAATACACCGACGCTGCTGAGACGGCCGATGAACTGGCGCGCATCTACCTTGAATGCGGCAACCTGGACCAGGCCTACGACTGGTATCAGCGAGGCTATAACACGGCCCTGGAGCAGCCCGGTATTTCCGCGCACGACAAGGATCTGTGGGGCTTCCGTTGGGAAGCCGGACAGGCGCGGGTGGCGGCGCGGCGCGGTGAGGCGGAAGTGGCGGAGAAGGAATTAGCCGCAGCCAGAGCTTTTCTCGACAGGCTGCAGAATCCTCAACAGGAGCTGTTCTTCCCCTACCTCAGCGGGTATGTCCATTTCTACGCCGGAAATTACACCGCGGCCCTGGCGGATCTGGAAAAAGCGAATCCGAAGGACCCCTTCGTTCTGGAACTGCTGGCGCGCGCTTATGAAAAATCAGGGGACAAATCGAAGGCGGACGATACTTGCCGCGCAATCCTGAAATTCGGCATGCACAATATCGCAAACGCGTTCGCGCGTCCAGCAGCGAAGAAGATGCTTCAGCAGCGGGGCTGAGCGACCGGAAGAATCAGTCTGCGAATACTGCGAGGCTAACCGAACTCGCCGCCTTGAATCTCCATAGTTGGGGCCGTGTGAAGGCACCCGTATGAATGAGGAGGATTTGTATGTACCTGACGACGCCAATGCGAATAGCGATTTTGAGCGTCCTCGTAACCGGAATTGCGCCGTGTCTGTTCGCGCAGAGCGAATATCATCATTTCACGGCGAATGTAGGTGGAGGGTTTTCGACTGCAACCGGGAACTTGTCGAACCATCTCGATAACGGAGGAAACCTGGAGGTGGGCGCCGGATTCAATTTGAATCAATATCTGGGCGTGCTTGGCACATTTTCGTTCCAGGGTCTCGGCGTAACCAGGAGCGCGCTGGATACCCTGAATGAGCCTGATGGGAATGCACGAGTTTACACCTTGACGGTGGACCCGAAGATCACTTTCCCGCTTGGCTCACGCGCCAGCTTTTATGTTTTGGGCGGGGGCGGATGGCTGCGCCGCACGGTACAATTCACGAAGCCCGTACTGGCTCCCACCTACATTTTTGACCCGTGGTGGGGCTATGTTGGACCGATCTTCGTTCCGGCGAATCAGGTGCTAGGAAGCGTAAGTCAGAATGCCGGGGTTTGGGACGTAGGCGGGGGCGTGAACATACCACTTCCCAGGACAGGATGGAAGTTGTACGTACAAGCGCGATTTTACGATGGTATGACGGCCGACACCCACACGACGGTTGTTCCGATTACCGTGGGACTCCGCTGGTGACGCGACGGCTGGGCCGCCCTAAAGAGCCGCGACCGCGACCTTCTCTTCGATTACCGGGGTGCTTAGCCAGCCCAAGTCCTCAATTTTCCGGACAATGACTTTGAGGCTCTCTTCGGCTGTCTGCTTCCCAGAGTTAACGTAAACGTCCGGATGAGATGGGGCTTCGTAAGGATCAGAGATGCCGGAAAAATGCTCGATTTGTCCGGCAAGAGCGCGGTGATAGAGTCCCTTTACATCACGGTGGACCAGCGTTTCGAGTGGACAATCCACGTGAACTTCCAGGAATTTGGGAATTATCTTTCGGACCTCTGCGCGCGTCTTCTGGTACGGCGAGATAGCGGCAACAATTGAGATGACGTTGTGGCGATTCAGGAGCCGCGCAATGCAGCCGATCCGGCGGATGTTTTCGTCGCGATCTGCTTTGGAAAATCCTAATCCCCGGCAGATTCCTTCGCGAATAACATCGCCGTCGAGCAGTTCGTGGGGAAGGCCGTAGCGCTGAAGGCGGCCGGCAAGCGCCTGGGCCAAGGTCGATTTTCCAGAGCCGGAAAGACCGGTGAACCAGATGGTCCAATCGCGAGGAGAGGCGGGATATTGGCTGCCAACGACTTCAAAATCGAGCGTTTTCACTGGATACCGTCTAAACACGGAAATTTCATAGCAGTAACGACGACTGAAGACCATAGTACTTCAACATGCCGTGATTCTCAACAGAAGATAAATTGAAAAACCGAGCTCTGACTCACTCGACGGTGTTTTGCCGAGCAAACTCCAGGGCCAGGAGTGCTGCGCCACGGGCACCGGCGGTATCACCGTTGGGCATAATACGGATCAGGACATCAGCCTGTTCCTCCCTTTGGACAGGCATGGCGTCGCGAATCTCATCCATAAACCAGTGTTGGAACGCTTCGTTTGCCTCCAAGGCGCCCCCGCCAACAATCAGGGCATCGGGATCGAAGATGTTGATCATCTGATCAAAAAAGAGGCCGAGGGCACGGGCCTGAACGCGGAAGATTTCCCGGCACATGGGATCGCCGCTTTCCGCCAGGCTCCGGACTAGCTTTGCTGCGCTGCGAAGGTCGGTGGCGGCGCTCAGTTGGTGATCCGGGTAAAGGTGCCGGAAAAACGGGAGAAGATAACGCTCGATCGCCGTCAGGGAACACAGGGATTCCAGGTCTCCGGTGCGGCCACAGTTGCATTGCGGGACCAAACCCGCGACTTCCTGAATGCTTTGGTAGGGAAGCAGGACATGGCCCAGTTCTCCCCCGAATCCCTTTCTTCCTTTGATCATGTTGCCGGCGATGACGACGCCTCCGCCGAGACCGGTGCCGATAATTGCCGAGATAGAGGTGGCCCGATTGGCCGCTCCAAGGAGCACGAAGTGCCCCCAAAGAGCCGCCGCATTGCCATCGTTCAGATACACAACCGGCTTGCCGAGCAGGCCCGCCAGATTTCCGCGGATATCGAAGCCGGCCCAATCCGGATGGACGAAGTTGGTAGAGCCTCGCGCGCTGAGGACGCCGTCCGCGCTCGCCGGACCAGGAGTTGCAAGGCCGGCAACCGCCACATCGGAGAGTCGAACGCCGGCCAGTTGAACAGCAACCTGGAGCCCGTCCATGATTTGCCGTAAGCAGACATCGGGGCCCTCTCTCGATCGGGCAGGGTACTCGCAGAGCGTCTCGATCAGAAACTGCTCCTCCATGTCCAAGAGCGTGTAGTTGACGGCGTTTCCGCCGAGATCCACTCCCGCCACTAACGGCAAAGCTATACCCTCCTTTGAATATCCGAACTAATCTTCCGGTCCCTTCAGCACCAAGGTTGCGTTCAGCCCTCCGAATGCAAACGTGTTAGACAGGGCGATGTGCATGGGCGCGCGCGCGGCTTCGTTAGCGACGATATTCAGATTGCAAGCCGGGTCGGGCGCGGTAAAGTTGACGGTCGGAGGAACCAGGCCGTGTTTCAGCGTAAGCAGGCAAGCCACCGCTTCAATGGCGCCAGCTGCGCCTAGCGTATGGCCGTGCATGGATTTGGTTGAACTCACCAGCACAGAATCGGCGCGCCTGCCCAGAACGGTTCGGATGGCCTGGGTTTCAATCGCATCGTTGGCGAGCGTTCCGGTTCCGTGGGCATTGATGTAATCGACCTGGTCCGGGGAGATGCCCGCGTCCCGGATGGCCCAGTCAATCGCTTTCGCGGGACCCTCCACGCAGGGCTGAGTAATATGATGCGCGTCCGAACTCATGCCAAAGCCGATCACTTCCCCAAGAATGGCCGCGCCCCGGGCACGGGCGTGATTCCAGTTTTCGAGCAGCAGCATGCCTGCACCCTCGCCCAATGACAGTCCTTTGCGGTCAGCCGAAAATGGGCGGCAGACATCGGGGGCAACCACGCGCATCGCCTCCCAGGCGCGCAGCAATCCTTCCGCAAAAACGGCTTCGCTGCCGCCGGCGATCGCCGCGGTGATCTGGCCGTTGCGAATCATCCAGAACGCCTGTCCAAGCGCGTGATTAGAGGAAGAACACGCGGTAGCAATCGTGTAAGCGGGACCGTGAATGCCAAACTCAAGCGAGATGCGGCTGGCCCCCGCGTTAGCCATGGTTCGCGGTATGGTGAGCGGCGCGACCTTGGGGTTGTTTTCGCGGTACAGCCGGATATACCCTTCTTCCTCGGTGAACTGGCCGCCCACGCTGCTGCCCGTGATGACCGCGGAACGATCGCAGAGATCGCCTTCAAACCGGATGCCGCTTTGGGCCACCGCCTCGCGCGCCGCTACAACCGCGAGCAGGGCGAAGCGCTCCAGTATGACCAAATCCTTTTCCGTGAAGTGATCGAGCGGTTTGAAATCCCATGCCTCCGCGCCGTTACGGAATTTATACGGCGGCGAACCCGGATCGCGCATCGGCAGGATGCGGCACTCACCGGCTATAAGCCGTTGCCAACTTTCCGCGACCGTATTTCCAAGCGCGCACACCAGCCCCAAGCCGGTAACCGCGACACGGTTCATGCCGCACCCGGCGGAGCGGTCTGGCTCTTTGATCTAACCAACTTTCGCACACCCTCAACCGTGTCCCGCACGGAGCGCAGATTCTGCACGCCATCGTCCGGAATTTCTATGTTGAACTCCTTCTCAAGTTCGAACACGATGTTGATGCCATCGAGCGAATCGATTTTCAACGCTTCGAAGGTGCTGTCGAGCGAGACAGATTCAGGAGGGATGCGCTGTGTATGGGCGATTACCCGTATCACTTTCTCAGCGAGTGCATCTGTTTCCACTTGTTCGGGCATGTTTCGAACTCATCATAACCTTCCGGGACTTGAGCGCGTTACTCATGTTCCGCGCGCGAGCAACTGAGGAAAGGCGCAATGCAAAAAGATGCCGGGCGGCGCATTGCGTCCAGGCTTCTTTTTGAAAGCCGCGACACAGTGCGCAACGCCCGGCAGAAGGATCCGAAGCGTCTTAGGAGATCCGCTTCGGACCGGTGGAGGAAACGTTTACATCAGTTCAAAAGGCCGCCATGACCGAGGCAGGCAATCTCCCAGCCTGAGATACGATACTTGGCGAGCATCGGCGGCAGAAGCAAATCGAGTACGTTCGCTTTGGCGGAACGGAAGCAGCAAGGAGCGGAGACGATCGGCACATCGTCCTTGTAACTGAGCATCATCAGATTGCCGGGTTCGACCGGAGCGAGAAATCGTTCGACGTGCGCGCCCAAACGAACCAGCGCTCTTCCGATAACGTCCTCGGGACCGGCGGGCGCGGTGGTAGACGCAATCAGGACGGCAGCCGGCTTAGTACGCAATAAATGCTGGAGAGAGCGGGCCACTTGCTCTTCCTCCTCGACGGCGGTTAAGGAATAGCGTAGATTGCCGCTGAAGCGCTCGATGCGTGTGCGAACCACGCTTTCAAACAGCGTGCGGGCGCGATCGCCGTGGACCGGGTCGGTATAAAGTACGCCGACCCCCGGATCGCGGATAGGCCTTGCCTGCAAAATCGCTCCGCGCTCCTGCAAGATCGAAAGGATCGCCTCCAGGTGCGATTGCGCGACAGCGAAGGGCGCGCTCTTAATGGTGGCGACACGTTCTCCGGCCTTTATAAAACGATAATTGGGGACGGTGGCAATTACGACACTGCTTGCAAAGTTGATTTGCTTGAGCAGGTCGTCATCTACCAAGGCGCAGCAGTCGGCTGTAGCTACCAGATTGGCCCTTCCACCGGCAGCGAGCCGGATTTCGACCGATCCGCAGCACATGGCTTCCGCAACCGCCATGACCGCTTCATCCTCCCCGATCTCGCCCTCTTCGAGTTCGGTCACCCAGACCTGCTGCATGCCCTCCGTTTGCAGCAGCCGGATATCCTCGTCGCTCAGGACGTGGCCTTTGGCCAACAGTTTCCGACCGCCGGGCCGGAAGATGGTACAGCAAAGAATACGGCCGGCGGACTCTTGTACATCAACGGTTAAAGCTCGCACATTACCTCCCTGGGTTTTACCCTCAGTACTAAGCTCTTGCGGTACTGAGTATACTAGTACTACTCAAGGAAAAACAGTAAAAAATGCACAAAAATGAATTTTTTACGCAAATTTAGGTGAAATCCTAATGATATTTCAAAGGATTAGTTAACGATAAGTGGAGTTTATGGTAGGAAGGGCGATAAGTTCGCCGTGAAAGTGATCCGAATTACTCAATTTTGTATCGCTCCGCGACGGACGCAGCCGCTTTAAGACGGCAATTTCATCGCAGTTGTGGAATTTCGGGCAGCGGAGGCAATCTTTCCATACTTTCAATGGAAGCTCTCCTCGTTCGATCTCTAGAAATCCGAGCTTTTTGAAAAAAAACGGCACATAGGTGAACGCGAAGATCGCCTCCAGATCGTTATCGCGAGCTTCGCTTTCGAGGCTGGCGACGAGAGCGCGGCCGACACCCTGCTCTTTTTCGGCGGGTAAAACGGCGAGTGAGCGAATTTCCGCCGTGGTTGGAGTGTAGAAGTGCAGGGCTCCGCAGCCGAGCAGCCGTTCTCCCTCATACGCCACGGAGAAATCGCGGATATTTTCCGACATTTCAAATTCCGTTCGCGGCAGCATGATTCCGTTTGCGGCGTACGAATTGATAAGGGCGAGAATATTCGGAATGTCCCGCATGGCGGCTTTCTGAACGGCAACCCTGGTTTCGGTCATGGAGCAACGGCCTCCAAGGCCAACCGCGTGCCAAGATTTTCTCCGTCGAGGACGCGGGCGCAGACGTTATCTTCCTGGCCGGAGGCGATGACCACCTCGGCGAGCCCCTGCTGGAGCGCGAGGCGGGCCGACTCCAGCTTCGCCTGCATGCCGCCGTGCGCAATGCCGGAACGAATGAGTTCTTCGATTCCACTGCCGGTCAGGCGGGGAAGAGTGACGCCGGCCGCGTCCTTTACGCCCACAACATCGGTAAGAAACAGGAGCCGGTCCGCTCCCCAGCCGAGAGCGCAGGAGACGGCCATCTGGTCCGCATTGACGTTGTAGATGTTGCCGCTGCTATCGCCTGCAACACAGGCAATAACCGGCAAATAGCCAGCGGCCAGCAGCAGCTTGAGCAACCGTCCATCGGTCCGGACCGGCCTGCCGACGAATCCGAGGTCAGGATGCAGCGGGTCCGCGAGCGTCAGAGAGCCGTCAACGCCGGAGAGTCCCACAGCCGCAACGCCGGCAGCGGTCAACGCGGAAACCAGGCGGTTATTGACCGCGCCGGAGATGACCATTGTGACGGCGTCGATCACGGCTTCGTCGGAAACCCGCAAGCCTGAAACAAAGCGGCTTTGAATACCGCGCTGGTCGAGAAAGCGCGTCATCTGTTTGCCGCCCCCGTGGACCACGACCACTTCATGGCGTACTGCCAGACTGGCCAGCTGCCGGGCAATTTCGCTCTGGCGGGCAGCGTCATCGAGCAGCGCGCCGCCGAGTTTAATGAGCACTTTCACAGCAGGGCCTCTGTTTGGATTAAGCCAAGCCGCTTGCTAACGCGCGCGGTTCCGTTGTTCTTCACAGCAAGGCCTCGGTTTCTGCGAAGCCCAGGGCCAGGTTCATATTCTGAACTGCCTGGCCGGCCGCGCCCTTTCCCAGGTTATCCTCCGCTGAAACGATGACGGCACGCTGGCTCTCAGCGTCAAAAACAAACCCAATATCGCAGAAATTGGTGTGCTGCACGGCGTGCAGATCAGGAAGCTTTCCGGGGGCATACAGGCGCACAAAGGGATGCTCGGCGTAGAAATCCTCGTAGATGGAGAGCAGATCGACAGCCTTTTCCACGTGGTCTGTGCGCAGATAAATTGTTTCGAGAATGCCGCGTTCAACGGGTATAAGGTGCGCGGCAAAGGTAAATTCCCGCTCTCCCAACCCGGAATTCTGCAGAACCTCGGGAACGTGCCGGTGCTCAACAATTCCGTACGCGCTAAAATTCCCGGTTACTTCACAAAAACTGGTCTTTAGGGACGGCTTCCGGCCGGCTCCGCTCACTCCCGATTTGGCATCACAAATGATTCCGCGCGAACGATCGACCACCTGGGCATCGAGCAGCGGCCGGATGGCGAGATTGGCCGCAGTCGGGTAGCAGCCTGGATTGGCGATGAAGCGCGCGCCCCGGATTTGCTCGCGGTAAAACTCCGGTAAGCCGTAGACAGCCTCTGAGAGGAGTTCGGGCGCGGTATGCCGTTCCTTGTACCAGCGCGAATACGTTTCCCCATCCCTCAGCCGGAAAGCGCCACTGAGATCGATCACACGCGTTCCACTTTGGAGAATGGCAGGAGCTAACGCGATAGATACATCTGCCGGAGTCGCCAGGAAAACCAAATCGAGCTTCTCCTGTTGCATCGCTTCCACGGTAGCGGGGATGACCTTGGGCGGCTTTTGCCCTAAGGGGGAGGGGCGCTGCTCGGAGTCTGGACGGTGCTCCAGAAGAAGGACTTCGACTGCAGGATGGCGTGCGAGGATTCGAACCAGTTCGGCCCCGCTATAACCCCGGAAACCGACGACACCAACGGTGTGCCGCCTTGAATGATTATGCACTATAATGAATAATTATACTATAGCTGTTCGGTTGTGGAGCGTGCCGCGAGATCGCCAATGATGGGTAGCCGGACCTGCTGTTCCTGGGCGGCTTTTACGAGCAGATAGATCCAGCAGATAAAGATTACAAATTTCAGAGCGGCAATAAAGGCGTGTTCGACGCCCCAACCGGGAACGCCTCCCACCAGCAGAATCGGCATGGCCGACGAAATGATCAGCCAAGCCACAAAGAGATAGAGGGCCTGGAAGGCATTGAAGCGCACCCGCACGTTCGTTCGGAATTTCTGGGACGCCAGAAAAATGATGGCCGGGATGACGCCAAAGACCGGAATGTAGCAGAGGATGCAGGCCGTACGGTCGCTCATACCGTCCAGGAAATCGGTGGCTGGGGGAGACATGCGCGGCTGGGCCATCCCGCAGTGGGTGCAAAACGCCGCGTTGGGGGTCACACTAGTTCCGCAATTGGTACAAAACGGCAAACTGTCTAAGCTCCTGCTTTCGTTCTTCTATTTGAAATTACGAAAAAGTATCAGTTTGAGTTCCGCGTTACTGTGCCGGGCTCGGTTTGATACGATCAGCCGCATGCGAGCCTTCGTAGCCATTCTATGCGCGGCGATGTTGCCTGCCCTTCTGCCGGCCGCGCAGAAGCCATTACAGATCTTCTTTATCGATGTTGAGGGCGGCCAATCCACGCTGTTCGTCACGCCCGCGGGACAATCGCTGCTGGTCGATACCGGCTGGGGATACAACGCGTTCCGCGATGCTAACCGAATTGTGGCGGCCGCCAAACTGGCTCACATCAAAAAGATCGATTACGTCGTAATTACCCATTACCATGCCGATCACGTGGGCGGCGTGCCGCAGCTTGTCCAGAAGATGCCGGTCGGCACGTTTATCGACCATGGCCCCGATCGCGAGACTTCGAAGCAGTCGCAAACTCTCTATTCCGAGTACCAGGCCGCCATCGCAGGTTCGAATCACATTCTGGCGAAGCCGGGCGAACAGATTCCAATTAAGGGCATGGACGTGGTGATTGTCAGTGCGGATGGGAATGTGATCGAGCGGCCTCTGCCTGGCGCTGGAGGTCCGAACGGGAACTGCGCCGGAATCCAGCAGAAAGCGACCGATCCCAGCGAGAACGCGCGGTCGGTCGGCCTCGTGATCACCTATGGGAAATTGCGGATTGTCGATTTAGGCGACCTGACCTGGCAAAAAGAGCTTGAGCTTGTCTGCCCGGATAACAAGCTGGGCCGCGCCGATATCTTTGTGGTCTCGCATCACGGCCTTGCTCAGAGCAACAGCCCCGCTCTTGTGCATGCGCTGGAGCCGAAGGTGGCGATTATGGATAACGGATCGAA
>DATIMA010000182.1:0-5909 GCA_035475915.1 Bryobacteraceae bacterium | reverse complement strand
ACGGCGAGGGACCGATAGTCATGCTGCGCGCCGATATGGACGCACTTCCGGTTCAGGAAGCCACAGGTCTGCCCTACGCCAGCAAGGTGACGGCCACTGACAGCACCGGGAAGACCGTGCCCGTTATGCACGCCTGCGGTCACGACATGCATGTGACTTGGCTGATAGGCGCGGCCATGCTGTTTGCGAAGTCTCGTAATGCATGGAAAGGGACACTGATGCCCGTCTTTCAACCAGCAGAAGAGACTGCGGCGGGTGCACAGGCAATGATCGATGATGGGCTCTTTCAGCGCTTTCCCAAGCCCGACGTTGTGCTCGGCCAACATGTCATGAGTTTGCCTGCCGGTATGATCGCCGGCCGTGCCGGAGCGACAACGTCCGCGGCCGACAGTCTGCAGATTCGATTATTCGGACGCGGCGCTCACGGGTCAATGCCAGAGGCCAGCATCGATCCGGTCGTGATGGCCGCGGCAACGGTGCTGCGGCTGCAAGCCATCGTTTCCCGGGAGGTGGCGGCGAATGAAGCGGCCGTTGTCACCATCGGTGTGCTGCAGGCTGGCACGAAGGAAAACGTGATCCCTGACGAGGCGATCATTAAGATGAACGTGCGCACATTTGACGAGGGCGTCCGTAAACGCGTGCTCGCTGCGATCGAGCGGATTGTCAACGCCGAAGCTGCGGCCTCAGGCACCCCAAAGAAACCGGAGATCACGACTCTGGATCGTTATTCTCTTGTCACAAATGATCCGGAGGCGACCAAGCGGGTGGGCGACGCATTTCGTCAGCACTTTCCTGCTGACCGTGTGCAGGAAACCAAGCCGACGACCGCCAGCGAGGACTTCGGATCGTTCGGAGCCGAATGGGGCGTTCCATCCGTGTTCTGGTTCGTAGGCGGCATGGATTCCGATATGTACGCGAAAGCCAAAAAGGAGGGCCGGATCGGCGAGATCCCTACCAATCACAATCCGCGCTTCGCACCGGTGATCCATCCGACTTTGGAGACAGGCATGGAAGCGCTGGTGGTTGCCGCCCAAGCCTGGCTGTCAACATAAGACAGATGGTCGTCAACGGACACATCCTGATAAACACGCTCCTGGTTGCCTTCGATCTTGGCGGCACGTTCGTATTCGCGCTCAGCGGCGCGACTGCCGGGGTTAAGAACAGGCTCGATCTCTTCGGGGTTCTGGTTCTGTCGTTCGCGGCGGGCAATTCGGGTGGAATCGCCCGCGATGTGATGATCGGTGCGGTTCCGCCAGCGGCCATCAGCGACTGGCGTTATGTCGCTGTCTCAATCCTTGCCGGGCTGACTACGTTCTATTGGTACCGAATCATCAACCGGCTGAGCAGCCCCGTGCTGGTGTTCGACGCCGCCGGACTGGCGCTCTTTGCGGTTTCCGGCGCGGGTAAGGCGCTGGCCTTTCACGCCGGTCCGGTTGCGGCGACGCTGCTCGGCATGCTGACCGGAATCGGCGGCGGCATGGTGCGCGATGTGCTCGTGAGGGAAATTCCCACCGTGTTGCGCACCGAGCTTTACGCGGTCGCGGCCCTGATTGGCGCGGCTGTGGTGGTAATGGGAAGGATGCTGCATGTCCCGTCCTCCGGGGCGGCCGCAGCCGGCGCAGTACTCTGCTTTGGGCTCCGATTTATGGCAATACGGCACGGCTGGCAACTTCCAATCGCAGGCCCGTCCGAGGAGTCGTCCGCAGAAACAACCGTTGATCGATCAGACGGACAATAACTCAAGTAGGCCCTAGTGGATGAATCGCGCCACCCAACATAAAACGAGGCTAAACCTCCCACGCCCGCGAGAGCGCGACGGGGATCCGTTCGCCTGTGCCGCTGAGAGTTACAGAAAGGCAGCTTAAAGTGTCCGTAATACCTGCAATCTTCTTCGGACACGGCAATCCTATGAACGCGCTGCTGGACAACAGCTACACGGAAGCTTGGCGGCTCATCGGGAAACAGACGTCAAAACCGAGAGGCATACTGTCGATCTCCGCCCACTGGTTTGTGCCGGAAACCGGTGTGACTGTCAGTACCGCACCGAGAACCATTCACGATTTCGGTGGTTTTCCCCGAGAACTTTATCAGGTGCAATATCCAGCGCCCGGCGACCCCGATCTAGCCAGACGCGTGCAGCAAATGCTTGCGCCTCTGCCGGTCACGCTTGACAATTCGTGGGGGCTCGATCACGGCACTTGGTCCGTTTTGCGTCACGCATATCCCGCCGCCGACATTCCGGTGGTGCAACTGAGCATTGATGAAACACAACCCACTGCCTTTCATTTCGAAATCGGCAGAAAACTTGCGCCTTTGCGGGATGAAGGCATTCTGATTGTTGGAAGTGGGAATTTGGTACACAACCTTCATGCCTATGCATGGGGCCGTCACATGCCTGATCCGTATGACTGGGCCATTCGCTTCGAGAGCGAAGCGAAACAGATGATGCTGGCCGGAGAATATAACCCTTTGATCCACTACGAGAAACTGGGGCGCGAGGCGACTCTCTCCATCCCGACTCCAGACCACTATCTGCCTTTGTTATATGTGCTCGCCACCGGCCAGCAAAGTGAACTAATCACCTTCCCGGTTGAAGGCGTAGACGGAGGATCAATATCGATGCTCAGTGTGCAGGTCGGGTAGCCGGCGTACGAACCGGAACGTACAGCATCACGTCGTATGCCAGTGCGCATCAGTAATGTCGGAGAATAAGAACACTACCTCCCCTGTCGATGACCGTACTCGCTGCCGGTGCGGTGATCGGGCCTGAGGAAAGTTGCTTGATTTTGCGATCCGCGACCGAGATGTTCGCGACTCTAAGTTGATCGTAAACGCCATTGAAGATTCTGACGTTGTTTATGACAACCGGATTGGAAGCTTTAATCGAGTGCCAAGCCTGACGTGCAACTGCATCAACGGCGAATGAGATACCACCCGCCACCGCCGACAGACTCACTCTGCGGGTAATGCGGTCCCTTCACGAACATCCTTTGAGAACTGGCGGATGCTTGCTTCTTAGCCGCAGACTGTTCTTGCTTCTCGTCAGCGTTCCAGTTAATGCGATGCCAGTTTGGGAGTGCAGTTCAGTCCAGCGAAACCGCCGCCGACATCGCGACGTGTTTCTTGGTGGTCGGCTCTTGTCCGGCGGGTCAGTCATAGCTCCTCGTCCTCGTAAGCCTCGACAGCCGCTACACTTTGCTGGCGCGCTTCCAGTGCAGGCAGGAATTGACTGTTTTTCCTCCTGAGGTGATGGGGGATGCGGTACTGAGGTAAAGGTCATCCCCTTCGATCTTGACCACTCTTGGTTGTGTCTGCCCAAGCCAGTTCGGAAACAAAGATACAAACATGGAATGCGTGAGTGCTTTCTTCTCCTCATCCACATGGAACGGCCCAGAGTAAGCAATATAGGTAGACGCTTCCTGCTTGTATTCTTCGTCCGTTCCTTTAAACCAGTCTCCTGATGCAAGCGGTGTTCGATCGGGCTTCACCAGTTGAGCTGGCATAAAGCTGCCAGGTGTATACATGATGATGCCCATCGTCTTCTCACTCATGGGGTAGAACGGGGGCGAGCCGTCGACCGGCCGTTCCTCGTAAGAGATCAGTTTCCAGGCGCCAATGAGCTGGTCACGCAATCCTGCAGCCATAGTCAGTGTCTCCTGTTCGTAACGTTTCGAAAATCAGGATGCCTTCACTGAATCGTTGTCGATCGGCAACACTTGTCCCGAGATCGACTTTCCCGTATCTGATGTTATGAAGATGCACAGAGCCGCGATGTCTCTGGGATCAACGAAACGCTTCAGCGCCGGTATGGACATGGCGGCCTCCTTCTCCTCATCCAACGTTTTTCCCTCTGCCTTCGCGCGGCCTTCGAGTACGTGCTCGATCCGTTCGCCGCCAACAACTCCGGGAGCTATGGCATTTGCACGGATATTGAACTCGGCCAACTCAAGGGCGAGCATCTTCGCAAAGCCAATTAGTATAGTGGTCCCCAGAATTTGGACCAGGCAATAAGCTAAAATTTCGGCGGAGTCGGGAACGCAGGAGAGGCGATGACGACAACGCGAAAACAGTACAGTCCAAAGTTCAAGGCGCGGGTTGCGATTGAGGCGATCCGCGGGGAGAAGACGCTGAGCCAGTTGGGATCGCAGTTCAGGGTCCATCCGATGCAGATCGCCAAGTGGCGGAAGGCGGCGCTGGAGCAACTACCGGAAGTGTTCGTCGATGGGCGGTCGCGAAAAGCGCGGGACGAGGACGCCGACAGGGATGCGCTCTACGAGGAGATCGGTCGGCTGAAGATGGAACTAGACTGACTCAAAAAAAAGCTGGTCTGCTCGACTGAGGATCGGCGCGCGCTGGTGGATGTGGCGGACCCCGATCTCAGTGTCTGCCGCCAGTGTGAACTGCTCGGCGTAAACCGGGCCGGCCTTTACTATCAGCCGCGCGGGGAGAGCGAAGAGAATCTACGGCTGATGCGGTTGCTCGACGAGCAATACACGCGAACGCCATTCTATGGGAGACGGCGGATGAGGGCTTGGCTGCAGGATCGGGGATACGAAGTGAATCCCAAGCGGGTAGCGCGCCTGATGGAGTTGATCGGGATCGCGGCGATCTATCCGAAGCCCAAACTGAGCGCGCCGGGGGAAGGCCACAAAATTTATCCGTATCTACTGGAGGGCGTAAAGGTGAATCGTGCGAACCAGGTATGGAGCACGGACATTACGTACATTCGGATGGCGTGCGGATTCGTGTACCTGGTGGCGGTGATGGACTGGTTCAGCCGGTTCGTACTGAGCTGGGCATTGTCCGTGACCATGGAAGTGCCGTTTGTATTGAGGCTTTGGAAAGGGCGCTCCGTTGGGGGCAGCCGGAAATCGATCCGATCCCCGCCGCATCCCGGCCCCAAAATCGGCGCTCGAGTTGCGTCTCCGCAGAGCTCTGTCTTCCGTTTTGGTATCGCCTAGGTTATCGGATACACCGAGCATCGGTGCTATAACGATGTCTATTGACCGCACATGTGTACTTGCGGGATTATCGACTGGTGCCGGAGGCTCGGGCAGGCATCGGCCGTTACTTCCAGTTCTACAACTGCGGTCCATGCTCCCCCACCTCGCTATGTGTTTGAAAACTGGAGATCGCGCTGATTTTCTCCCGGTAATGCAGACCGTCGGTTACTGTTTCGAGCGCGTTGCTTGATTTGTAGTAGCTCAGACTTGATCTGACAAGAGCATTAACCCACAGAAACCGCGCGCGCCGCGCGCGGGGAAAGGTGGTCCGGTGAAGTCTCAACCGGGAAACGGTCGAGCTGTTTGTCATGGGCCAGCTGCTTGGAATCCAGGAAGGTCTGCCAAGGCGTTTTCCCGAAGCAATATTTGCCCGAATGGGGACGGCTTTGATTGTACTCCTCCAACCAGAGGTCCAGATCGATCTGCAGCTGTTCTAAGGAAGAGTACAGCTTCTTGCGAAAGGCTACGCTGTAGAACTCGTCCTGCATGGTTTTATGCAAGCGCTCGCAGATGCCGTTGGTCTGCGGATGCTTGGTTTTCGTGCGAGAGTGATCAATGTTCTCTACCGCCAGATAGAGCTGATATTCGTGATGCTCACGCTGGCCGCAGTATTCGGTTCCTCGATCGGTCAGGATGCGCAGCAGCGAAACCTCTTGCTCTTCAAAGAAAGGTAAAACACGATCGTTCAGCATATCGGCTGCAACCAACGCGTTTTTGCGATCGTAGAGCTTGGCGAAAGCGACCTTCGTATATGTATCGATGAATGTCTGCTGATAGATTCGGCCGATGCTTTTGATCGTTCCTACGTAATAAGTATCCTGCGCGCCCAGATAGCCTGGATGAGCCGTCTCGATCTCTCCATGCGCTTCCTTTTCCTGCTTGGCTTTTTCCATGGCGCGCACCTGG
>DATIMA010000181.1:0-8711 GCA_035475915.1 Bryobacteraceae bacterium | reverse complement strand
TTTCCGGATCTAGAATGAATGCATGGATCTGCTCATCAACGGCGTGCATAAGCACGTGAACGTTGACCCCGAGCGGCCGCTGCTTTGGGTGCTCCGCAATGAACTCGACCTCACGGGCGCAAAGTACGGTTGCGGCGAGGGCCAATGCGGGGCCTGCACCGTCCTCATCGACGGCGTCGCGCACCGCTCTTGCATCACTTCCACCGGTTCCGCCGCCGGAAAGCACATCACCACTATCGAGGGCTTGGCCGACGGCGAAAAGCTGCACCCCGTTCAGGACGCCTTCATCCAGTCCGATGCTATGCAGTGCGGCTACTGTACGCCTGGCATGATCTTGTCGACCGTGGCGCTCCTTCGCAAAAACCCCACGCCTTCGGAACCCGAGATCCGGCAGGCGCTAGAAGGCAACATCTGCCGCTGTGGAACCTACAACAAGATCGTCGCAGCCGTTCAGAAAGCCGCGCGCTCGACCACCGCTGCCACCAGGGAGCGACGCCATGCCTGAGATCACTTCACCTACCGTCAATCGCCGCGATTTTCTGACCTCACTCGGCGGCGGCGTGCTGGTGCTCTTCACGCTCGCAGATGCCGAGGCGCAGGAATCGGGGCACGGCGGCCATCGCCGGGAACGCGAGCCCCTTCCGGAAGACATTGCGGCCTGGCTGCACATCGGGGCCAAAGGCGAAATCACCGGCTTCACGGGAAAAGTAGAAGTTGGGCAGAATATCCGCACCTCGCTTACGCAAGCGGTCGCCGGTGAGCTGCGATGTTCGCCTCATTCGATCACCCTTGTCATGGGTGACACTGCCCGGACGCCCTGGGATATGGGCACCTTCGGAAGCCGCACCACCCCGACCATGGCGCCTGTGATGCGAAAGATGGCCGGAACCGCGCGCGAGATGTTGGCCGATGCGGCCGCCCGCCGCTGGAACACAAGCCGCCAGGCAGTCGACGTAGCGGACGAATGTGTCGTCAATCGCGCCTCGGGAGCGCGTCTGAGCTTCGCCGAACTCGCGGGGAAAATCGATTGGGTGAAGACCATCGGCCGCGATGATTGCATCACGCCCCCGGACAAGTGGACCGTGGCGGGAACCAGCCTGCCGAAACTGAACGCGCGCGAACTGGTCACCGGCGAACACAAGTATCCTTCCGACCACAAGCTCGCCGGAATGCTGTACGGCAAGGTTCTCCGGCCGCCAAGCTTCGGCGCGACGCTCACGTCGGTTGACACTAGCGCTGCCGCCAAAATGCCCGGCGTCACTGTGACTCACGACGGCGATTTCGTCGGCGTGGCCGCAACGGACGAGCATCTCGCGCAAAAAGCGATCGAGAGCATTAAGGCGCAATGGAAGCAGGTTCCGCAGATTTCGGCGAAAGAGTTGTTTACCTATATCAGATCAAAAGGAGGGTTCAGTCAACTAGCCGTCAGCGCCCCATTATCAGCAAAAGTTATTCAGAGCACTTATACCATCGCTTACATCGCGCACACGCCGCTCGAACCGCGCGCCGCCGTTGCGCAGTGGAATGGCAAAAACTTGACCGTCTGGACGGGAACCCAGCGGCCCTTCGGCGTCAGAACCGAATTGGCCCAGGCTTTCGGATTGCCCGAAAATCAAGTGCGCGTTTTGATGCCCGACATGGGTTCGGCTTACGGCGGCAAACACTCGGGCGAGTGTGCGGTGGAAACCGCGCGGCTCGCAAAGGGCGCAGGAAAGCCAGTGAAGTTGATCTGGACCCGCGAAGAAGAGTTCACCTGGGCGTACTTCCGCCCCGCAGGAGTGATCGATGTTGGCAGTATCGTAACAGCCGACGGCAAGCTCACGGCCTGGCACTTTGATAACTACATGTCAGGGCCATCGGCCATCGAGAGCCCTTATGAATCGCCCAACCAGAACGTCGAATTCCACGAAGTAAAATCTCCGCTGCGCGAAGGCTCTTATCGCGGCTTGGCCGCTACGGCCAACCATTTCGCCCGCGAATCTCACATCGACGAACTCGCCCTTGCCGCCGGTATGGATCCGCTGGCGTTCCGGCTGAAGAATCTGAAGGACGAACGCGTTCGTGCCGCCCTGCAAGCCGGCGCGGATCGCTTCGAGTGGTCGCGTAAGAAATCGAGCCCGACGCGCGGCTATGGCCTCGCCTGCGGTACCGAAAAAGGTGGCTTCGTTGGCTGCTGCGTGGAAGTCTCCATCTCGGCGGATCGCCAGGTGCATGTGGAACGTGTCGTGGAGGCCTGGGATTCCGGTGCAGTCGTGAATCCCGAGCACCTGAAAAACCAGGTCGAAGGCGCAATTGTTATGGGCCTGGGAGGCGCGTTGTTTGAGGCGATCGACTTCGCGGACGGGCGCATTCTCAACGATCGCCTTTCGAAATATCGCGTGCCGCGATTCAGCGATGTTCCGAAGATTGACGTCGTTCTGATCGATCGCAAGGACGTGCCGTCCGCTGGCGCGGGAGAGATACCCATCGTCGGCATCGCGCCCGCCATTGCCAACGCCATTTGCGCCGCGACCGGTAAGCGGATCAGGTCCATGCCGATTCTTCCGACACTGGAGGCTTGAGCGGCGACTGATGAAGGCCGCCGTCCTCCATTCGCCGGGCCCGATTACATCCCGTCCCTTGCGTATCGAGGATGCGCCTCAACCGGAACCACAACCCGGACAGGTTCTTCTGCGCGTGCGCGTCTGCGGTGTGTGCCGGACAGACCTGCACATCGTGGAGGGCGAGCTCGCTCCGCTGCACGAGACCATCATCCCCGGCCACCAGATTGTGGGAGAAGTGCTGCAGGACACCACGGCAACGCACCAGCCCGGCACGCGGGTGGGCGTTTCTTGGATCGGCGGCGTCGATGGCACGTGCCCCTATTGCCGGCGCGGCCTCGAAAACCTCTGCGATTCTCCTACCTTCACCGGTTACTCCAGCAACGGCGGTTATGCGGAATGCGCAATCGCGCGCGCGGATTTCGTTTTCCCCTTACCCGCCGCGCTTGACGATCTTCATGCCGCTCCTCTGCTCTGCGCCGGCATCATCGGCTTTCGCAGCTTGCGCGTTGCCGGAGTGGAAAAGGGAGAGCGGGTCGGACTTTTTGGCTTCGGCGCGTCCGCGCACCTCGCGATTCACGTTCTCCACGCCTGGAACTGCGAAGTTTACGTATCCACTCGCGGCGAATCGCACCAGAAACTTGCTCGCTCGCTTGGTGCAGCCTGGGTGGGGACGGAGACGGATCGGCCGCCCCTCCAACTTGATCGGGCCGTTACCTTCGCGCCCAGCGGCGACGTCGTGATCGCCGCGCTTTCCAGCCTGCGCAAAGGCGGGGTCGTGGCCATCAACGCCATTCACCTGGACCGCATGCCCCAGTTCGATTACGACACGCTATTGTGGGGCGAGCGCCAACTCCGCAGCGTGGCCAATATGACCCGCGACGATGCCCGGGATTTTCTCCGGATCGCCGCCGAAACGCGCCTTACACCGAAAGTAACCACATTTACACTGGATCAGGCGAATGAAGCCCTGCTCGCGGTCAAAACCGATTCCATCGACGGCGCAGCCGTGATCGTCCCGTAACCTCACCCTCCGCTCCGGTGTCCAGCTTCATATATGAACCTTGGTTTCATCGGACTCGGCAAGATGGGCGGCGGAATGGCGCGAAACCTGCTGCGCGCCGGACATCGCGTGGCAGTTTACAACCGCTCCCCAGAGAAAGCGCAGGCGCTTTCCGGCGATGGCGCGCAAGTGGCAGGTTCCCCGGCCGCGGCGGCCCGCGATGCGGAGGCGGTTTTCACTATGCTCTCCGACGACCACGCTGTTTCGGAGATCGTCTTCGGCGACGACGGTATTGCCTCCACCCTGAAGGCTGGAGCCGCGCATATCTCCAGCAGCACGATCAGCACCGCTTTAGCTCGCCAGCTCAGCCAGATTCATGGATCGAAGAAGCAGGTCTTTATCAGCGCGCCGGTCTTCGGCCGTCCCGAAGCAGCCGATTCGAAAAAGTTGATTGTCGTTCCGGCTGGCGATCACGATGCTGTCGAGCGATTCCAGCCGCTTTTCGACGCCATCGGGCGCGTGACCTTTGTCGCCGGCACCGAGCCCATGCAGGCCAACCTGATAAAGCTCTGCGGCAATTTCATGATTGCGAGCATGCTGGAGGCCTTCAGCGAGACATTCGCGGCCATGGAGAAGGCTGGCATCAAACGATCGCTTTTCCTCGACGTGGTGAGCGAATTGTTCGGTTCGCCTGTCTATAAGAACTACGGCGCAGCGGTTGCGGAACAGAAATTTCAGCCTGCCGGGTTCGCCTTAAAGCTTGGATTCAAGGACGTTCGATTAGCAATCGAAGCGGCCCAGGAATTGAATGTTCCCCTCCCGCTCGGCAGCCTCATTCGCGACCATTTGATTTCTGCCATGGCGCACGGTCAGGAGGATTGGGACTGGTCCAGTCTTGCGCTTGTTTCCGCTCGCAGCGCCGGAATCGGTACTGGAACTTAATTCAACTCGAGAACCTGGTGATCACCCATCTCTGCTGATCTTTGTCATAGGCGAAAGAAACGCTGGCATCGAACTCTATCGGCGCTGGCTTTCCGCCGCACACTACGATATGGTTCAGATCGATCTCGGTTGGATGTTTATTCTGTTCCGGGAGATCAAGCTTGTATTCACAACTGGGATTGCTCATCTTGACGTGCTTCATCCACACCTCGGCCCGGCTGTTGTAATGCAGCAACGTCGCGGCCTGCTGCGGATTCAGGGACGGAACCGCCGGCTTGGGCGGCTCTCCGCAGCCTGCGAGCAGCAAGAGAGCGAAGGAGCAGGCCGATACCTGTGCGGCACGTATCATAAGCAACAATCATAAGATACGCGCCGGAATCAGTTTTCTGATCTCCTCACACCAAACAGACGCAGAGCGAGCGCCCCGAAACGGTCGCGCGTACGTGAATCTTGCACGAACATTCGCTCCAGCAGACGCACTGATACCGGGGTCTGCCAATTTGGGTCTCGCTCTTTACGGCGTTGAATGATGCCGGAAAGCGTTTCGCGCGGGCGGGTCCGGAATTCATCGAGCAGAGCGGTTTGATGCACGCAGGAAATCGTGCAGAACGGCGCGCACCCTTTCGGTTTCGCTCCTTCTCGAATCAGATCTTCGCGGGTGTACTGTTCCAGCGGAATGGCAGGATATCCGCGTTGCTGGGAACAATAATGCACCAGCCCCTCTTCGCAGATATACAAGAAGCGGCCGCCAGCCGGGCAGTGCCACGCATTGGGAAGGCCGCGGATTGTGTTGCGCTGGAACGAATCGAGGTGAGCAAATGAAAACAGTCCCGTTCCGAGCCCCAAAATGCGTTCGTACACGGAAGTCTGGGTCCCGCTCAGTGGCTGCAGTTGGCCCGCGCCGTCGTGCAGAATTCCTACGGTGCTGTTGAACCCGAGTTCGCGCGCCCGCGCCGCAATCCGGTAGGCGTCCTCCGGCTCGCGAATATCGCTCCCCAGCACGGAGTTAATGGTGATATCGAACTCGGCGTATTTCGCAAGCCATTCCAGTTTCCGGTCGAGCACCTTCAGGCTTTTCTTCGAGACTTCATCCGGCAGCACGTTGTCGATGCTGATCTGCAAATAATCGAGCCCGGCTGCATTCAGGCGCTTGATCCGGTCCGGGACAAGAAAGTAGCCGTTCGTGATAACGGTTGCGATCGCACGGTGGTCTCGCACGCGCCGGATTAGAACATCCAGGTCGGGATGAAGGGTCGGTTCTCCGCCGCTGAACGTAATGATCGACGTGCCCAACTCGCCAAGTTTGTCGATCCGCCGCAGCATCTCCGTCGTCGGCACCGGAGGAGAATGCCGGTCGAATTCATTGCAATACGTGCAGGCCAGGTTGCAGCGGCGTATGGGGATGATCTGCGCCAGAATGGGATGGCTAGCGGATGCCATGGCACGAACAAACATGCGCGCCTCGCGCCACCGCCGCTGCATCCGAAGAACAGATCGCACAAATGTGAGACGCTCGGAGCGAGGGCGATGATTCGTCCTATCGACCCATTAGACTGATGAACATGCGCCTGACGCTGTTCTTAGCACTGCTATCGTCTGCAAGCATGTGGGCACAGGACACCGCGCCCCCGGACAAACGGGCTTCCGGTTTGGTAGCGCGGATGACTCTGGAAGAGAAGGTAAGCCAGATGCAGGACACCGCCCCGGCCATTCCGCGCCTGAGCATTCCGGCCTACGGCTGGTGGAACGAAGCGCTGCATGGGGTTGCGCGCGCCGGGCTCGCGACCGTGTTTCCGCAGGCCATTGGACTGGCTGCTACCTGGGACACCGGCCTGCAACAGCGCATAGCCGACATCATTTCGACCGAAGCCCGCGCTAAGTACAACGATGCAATTGCGCACAACAATCACAGCCGGTATCACGGCCTGACATTCTGGTCGCCTAACATCAACATCTTTCGCGATCCGCGCTGGGGCCGCGGGCAAGAAACCTACGGAGAAGATCCCTATCTGACTGCTCAAATGGGAATCGCCTTCATCAAAGGCATGCAGGGAGACAATCCACAATACCTGAAAACGGTGGCGACATCAAAGCACTTCGCGGTACACAGCGGGCCGGAGGCTACCCGGCATGAGGTCAATGTAGATGTTAGCCAGCAGGATTTGAACGATACGTACCTTTACGCATTCCAGCAAACGGTAATGCAGGGCGGCGCATATTCTGTCATGTGCGCTTACAACTCAGTGAACGGCGCTCCGGCCTGCGCAAACACGTTTCTACTGAAAGACAATCTTCGGACCGCCTGGAAGTTTTCCGGTTACGTCGTCAGCGATTGCGGCGCGGTGGGCGATATCTACAAAGGTCATCACTTTGCCGATTCCATGGCGGAGGCCGCGGCCAAAGCGGTGAAAGCCGGAACCGATCTCGATTGCGGCACCGAGTACAAAACGCTTGTCGAGGCGGTCCACAAGGGATACATCCAGGAATCGGAAATCAATCAGGCCGTCGAGAGGCTGTTCACGGCGCGCTTCCGCCTGGGCATGTTCGATCCGCCCGAGAAAGTGCCGTTTTCGAAAATCGGCATGGATCAGGTTGCGTCGCCGGCCCATGCAGCGACCGCTCTCGAAGCGGCTGAAAAGTCGATGGTGCTTCTCAAGAATCAGAACCAGATTCTGCCACTCGAAAAAGTCCCCGCGAAAATCGCGGTGATCGGACCTGCAGCCGACGATCCGGATGCAATGCTCGGCAACTATTACGGAACTCCATCGCACATTGTCACGCCGCTGGCGGGCATCGAGCAGAAATTCGGCGGCAAAACCCAGGTACGTTGGGCTTTGGGAAGCATCTACGCTCAGTCCTCCATGGCGCTTGTGCCGGAGAGCGCGTTGACGCCTGCAGCGACCAGCAACGCTCAGCACGGGGTGCTCGCGGAGTACTTCGACAACGATACTTTTCAAGGGCAACCCGTGTTGTCTCGGATCGAGCCACGCGGATATTTCGTCTGGGCGATGCACGATCCGGCAGTGATTCGCGTGCTCCCGAACCCCACGTTTTCGGTTCGCTGGACCACCAACCTACAGGTCCCGGCGAACGGCGAGTACCAGCTCGGAATTGCGCGTCAGGAATGCGATAGCTGCCCCGGAACGAACTCGACGAAACTCTACCTGGATGATCGTTTGCTTGTGAACGAGAACCGGAGATCGTATGCGGGCCACCAGACCTTTCGCTCGACAGTTCACCTCGAAACCGGAAAGACATATGCGATCAAGATGGAATACACGCAGCACGAAGGCGGAGCGGGCGTAGAGCTGGTCTGGGCGCCACCTGCCGCGCCAACTTTAGAGGAGGCGGTTGATCTCGCCAAAAAATCCGATCTTGCGATTCTGTGCATCGGCCTCAATTCACGCCTCGAAGGCGAGGAGTCTCCCATCGACATCCCGGGTTTCTCGCATGGCGACCGCACCGATATCGGTCTGCCCGAACAGCAGCGGAAACTTCTCGATGCCGTGCTCGATACCGGCAAGCCGGTGATTGTCGTTTTGATCAATGGCAGCGCCCTTGCGGTAAAAGGAGCGCAAGACCGCGCGCAGGCAATTCTCGAAGCCTGGTATGGCGGCCAGGAAGCGGGTACCGCGATCGCCAATACGCTGTCGGGCGATAACAATCCGGCCGGCCGCCTCCCCGTGACGTTCTATGAATCGGTGGATCAGTTGCCGGCATTCACAGATTACTCCATGAAAGGGCGAACGTATCGCTATTTCAAAGGCAAGCCGCTGTATCCATTTGGCTACGGATTGAGCTACTCGCAATTCAGTTACTCCGAGATCAGTAGCAGCAAACAGCGGCTCAGCGCGAGAGTAACGAATACGTCTAAACGCGACGGCGATGAAGTAACGCAACTGTATCTCCGAACTCAAAACGGCGACCTGCAACTGAAAGGTTTTCAGCGCGTGCATTTTGGCGCTGGCGAAAGCAAGACCGTATCGTTCGATATCGATGAAAGCGAACTGAACGGCAAAGTCCCCTATATTGGCGGGGGCCAACCGGAACAAGCATCCCATGCGCCGCGACGCTGAGTTCTTCGACGAACTCGAACTCGATCTCGTTTATATGGCCAAGCGGTTGCGGGTCGCCCTCAGGCTGGAGAACCTATTGACGGAAAACGGCATCGATTACCTGGTCGAAACCGGCACCTACACCGGAGGCTTTCTCATGAAGCGCGATCT
>DATIMA010000180.1:0-3494 GCA_035475915.1 Bryobacteraceae bacterium | reverse complement strand
TCCGGGTACCGTGTTTCACCGATGGTGAAGCTGGACGTGTTGGTGGCAGGCGAACCGGTGGACGCGCTTTCGATGATTGTTCATAGGGATTTCGCGTATGAGCGCGGCAAAGCGCTTATTGAGAGACTCCGAAAGCTGATTCCCCGGCAGATGTTCGAAGTCGCGCTGCAGGCCGCAATCGGAAATAAGATCATTGCGCGCGAAACGATATCCGCCATGCGCAAAAATGTGCTGGCAAAGTGCTACGGCGGCGATATCACGCGTAAACGCAAGCTGCTCGAAAAACAAAAGGAAGGCAAGCGCCGCATGAAGCGCGTAGGACGCGTCGATATCCCGCAAGAAGCCTTCCTGGCCGTTCTAAAAGTAGGCAGCGAGTCTGGCGAATAAGCAATCGTATATAACAGATTGGTGACTACAAGTGCGGCATTGGCGCTCCTGCTGAGCCTCTCGGCAATGGGGGCGGAGGTTGTGCAAACAGATAAGGGCGCTGTCGAAGGCACTACCAGCACCGATTCAAAGATACGCATTTTCAAGGGCATTCCATTCGCCGCGCCGCCAGTTGGCGATCTGCGCTGGAAGGAACCGCAGCCTGTAACGAGCTGGACGGGAGTTCGGAAAGCAGTTGAGTTCGGGCCGCGCTGCATGCAGACCAATGTCTTCGGCGATATGGTCTTTCGCGATAAAGGACCCAGCGAAGATTGTCTCTATCTGAATGTATGGACGCCGGCGAAAACCGCGGACGCGCATCTGCCCGTGATGGTCTGGGTCTATGGCGGAGGGTTTGTTGCGGGCGCTTCCTCGGAGCCTCGACAGGATGGCGAGAAGCTTGCCCAAAAAGGTGTCGTGGTGGTGAGCATGAATTATCGCCTGGGCATCTTCGGTTTTTTCGCACTACCCGAACTCGCCAAGGAATCGGGCCACAACGCGGCAGGGAATTACGGATTGCTTGACCAGGCGGCGGCTTTGCAGTGGGTTCAGCGAAACATCTCCGCATTCGGCGGCGATCCGCAAAACGTCACAATATTCGGCGAGTCGGCGGGATCGTTCTCGGTGAGCGCCTTGATGGCCTCGCCCCTATCGAAAGATCTCTTGCATCGAGCCATCGGAGAAAGTGGAGCATTTTTCGGAAAGACCCTCCAAGCGAAATCCCTTGCCGAATCGGAAGAGGATGGCGCAAAGTTCGCGCGAGAGTCGCTGGGAACGGATTCGCTGGCGGCGCTTCGGGCGAAACCGGCTAACCAGCTACAGGCCGCCTTGAAGCGAGCCGATGCCTTTCGATTCGAACCAAATATTGACGGCTATTTTCTGCCGGAGCCCGTCTCCTCCATTTATGCCGAGGGGAAGCAGGCGCACGTGCCGCTGCTGGCCGGGTGGAATGCCGACGAAGGGAGTTATCACGCCATCTTCCAGCATGAACAGCCGACGGCTCAGAATTTTGTGAAGTGGGCCCACGCTCATTTCGGTGACAAAGCGGACGAACTGCTGAAGGTGTACCAAGCCAAAGACGATGCGGAGGCCAAACGGTCAGCGCAGGATTTGGCGGGCGATCAATTTACTGGATTCTCCACTTGGAAATGGCTACAGATGCAGTTGGCAACAGGGGATTCTCCCGTTTACCGATATAAGTTTGAGGATGCCCCGCCGGCCCCGGCAAATAGTACGGAAACCGAATCGCATGGAGCATATCACTCGGCCGAAATCGAATTTGTTTTCGAGGCACTTCCCTCGAAGAAGCTGCCCTGGCGCCCGCAAGACCGGAAACTGTCTGATGAGATGTCCTCGTACTGGACAAATTTCGCGAAGACAGGGGATCCGAACGGCGATAGCTTGCCGAAATGGCCTCGCTATGACAAGCAGGACGGATACCAGGTGATGCATCTGAACGCCAACTCACATGCAGCGCCGGCGCAGCATATGGCGCGCTACGAATTTCTAGATAACACGCCTTCAGATAAGTGAGGTGCGACCCGTTGATCCCGAAATGGGTGCGGAGATTAGGCTAAGGGAGCTTTTTGGACTTTGCCGTTGCGGATACACGACGTGCATACGCGGACGCGCTTACCAGTGCCCTTAATTAGCGCGTGAACCGTCTGGAGGTTCAGATTCCAGCGGCGCTTGCTGACGTTGTGGGCGTGGCTGATGCGGTGTCCGAATTGCGGCCCACGGCCGCAGATTTCACAAACTTTTGCCATAAGTACACAGTTCCAGCCAAGCCTGGCTGAGTAGTAAAGTTCTACTGTACCACAGGGAACGAAGGTGCGAGATGATCGTATAACGCGCGCCGAATGAGCCCGGCGGTTATCAGCCCGCGAGTTTCGCGGGCACGATTAACGCCCGAATTGCCGCAAATGGTGGTCGGCGTGTAAGTATCCCCATCGCCACCAATCCTGCCCGCTCATCGATCCGAAAATCGGGTGCGGGATGGGAGTGTGCGGAAGATCGTCGCAGAACCGGTTCAGCGTCGATAGCAAGAACTCGCGATCTCTATTAAATTCAACAGGGCGTGACCCGCCCTTACCTTGCTCCAGTTCTGGCCGGGTCGGATATCCTTTCATCCACTCCAACGGAGCGCGGAGCGCAACCCACTTTACAACCGTTCGTTGAAGAATCCCGGTTGCCTGGCTGGCTGTTTTCTCGCCCAACCCAACACGGTACGAATCGCTGAGATGGCAAAGCATCTGACCAGCGGTCATCCTTCCCCACTTCGCCCGATCGAGCTCCGACAGGTTAGAAATGCGAATCAGAATCTCCTGCCGATTTGCGGCATTGGCCAAGCTCTTCACGGAGTGTTTGAGATGATCTTGTTACTCGCGCGCCGAATGAGCACGTTCCGTATCGCACTCGCCAATATCGAATTCCCGGAAACTCCCGAGAAGTCGATCATGTTGGCCGAAGAAGCCATCGCTCGAGCATCGGCGGAGCGCGCCGGCATCGTCTGCTTCCCAGAGTGCTATGTCCCTGGGTACCGCGGTTTGGGAAGGATCGTGCCACCTGCCGATCCGGTGTTTCTCGAACACGCGTGGTCCGCCATTGCAGCGGCGGCGGCGAAGGCAAAACTTGCAGTGATTCTCGGCACGGAACGGTTTGCCGGGAGTGCGCTCCTGGCAAGCGCCCTAGTTATCAATTCAGATGGAACCGTGGCCGGCTTCCAAGACAAAGTCCAGCTCGATCCAACGGAGGACAGCATCTATTCGCCCGGCTCGGAGAGGCGTGTTTTTCAGACTGGTCCGCTGACCTTCGGGATCGTCATTTGCCACGAGGGTTGGCGGTATCCGGAAACGGTCCGCTGGGCTGCTATGCGCGGCGCGCAGGTCGTCTTCCATCCTCACTTTCACGTAGCCGAACCCGGCGGTTACCTGCCGTCGAGTTTTGCTGATCCGGCGAATACGTTCCATGAGAAAGCGGCGCTGTGCCGCGCCGCGGAGAACACCTGCTTCTTCGCCACTGTAAACTGCGCGAGCGCCGGGTCGCCGACGACTTCCGCCATAGTGCGG
>DATIMA010000179.1:0-11664 GCA_035475915.1 Bryobacteraceae bacterium | reverse complement strand
AAATTCCTCCCGGCTTCCAACCCCGCGGCTCACCGCGCCAGGGCCGAGCGGCATAATCCCCATTCCATCAGCACCCTCCGGCTCCGTATCGCCCGCCTGCTCATCCCGCAAATGCCCTGTTGTCCCTTTTGTTGCGCGTTACACTTATAACACAGTAGTACTAATGCGTTACGCCAGATCGAACTTCTCGTGGTGGAGCGTGGCATCTCCGGCCACTAATACAGGGCGGTGGAGAATTTCTTCCAGTTCCTCCAGATACTGGTTATTGCTCGCTTTGAGAGCCTTGGCGACATCGGGATGAACCCGCAGGACCACGTCCTTGCCCTCGATCGCTCTCGCGATTTTCTGCGCTTCCACCAGAATCTCGCCGATGATAGTCTGCACGCTTTTGACGTAGCCTGCGCCTTCACAGTACGGGCAGGGCGCGCATAGCGTGCGCTCCAGACTCTGCTTCACACGTTTTCTCGTGATGGCTACTAAGCCGAAGTCATTAAACTGCAGAATTTTGTACGGCGCTTTGTCGGCATGCATCGCCTCTTCCAGAGCCTGCATCACTTTCTGCCGGTTCTTGCGCTCGTCCATGTCAATGAAATCGACGACAATGATTCCCCCCAGATCTCTCAACCGGATCTGGCGCACAATTTCCTTCACTGCCTCAATATTGGTCTTTACGATGGTGTCTTCCAGGCGGTTCGATTTGCCGACGTATTTGCCGGTGTTGATATCAATCGCAACCAGCGCCTCGGTCTGATTGATCACAATGTATCCGCCGGATTTCAACCACACCTTGGGTCGCAGCGCCTTCTCCAACTCTTGCGTGATGTTAAAGGCATCAAAGATCGGTACCTGGCGTGTGTACATTTTCACGCGGTTGACCAAGGCGGGCTGAAAGCGCTGCATAAAGGTCAGGACACTCTCGTACAGATCCTCATTGTCAACCCAGATTGCCTTGAAATCTTCAGTAACCTGATCGCGCAAGATCCGCTCGACTATGTCGAGATCGTGATGCAGGAGCGCAGGCGCGGGCCGCTTTTCGGCTTTTTGGCGGATGTCCAGCCAGAGGCTGTACAGAGCGTTCATGTCCGCCGCGATCTCTTCTTCCGGAACGCCTTCACCAGCAGTGCGAACGATGAAACCGCCGGTGGTGCCCGAGCGATGGGCTTGCAGGATTCGCTTCAGCCGCTGCCGCTCCTGATCGCTTGCAACCTTGCGGGAAACACCTAAATGAGTGACGCTCGGCATGAACACGACGTACCTGCCGGGGAGCGCAATATGCGATGTGATGCGGGCGCCTTTTTGCCCCAGAGGCTCCTTGGCGATTTGCACAATGATTTCCTGCCCGGGCTTGAGCAGGTCCGAAATAGACGGGAGCATCCGTTCCGGTTTTTCGGCCGAGCGCTCTTCGGAAATTTCACGTTGCGTCTCCTGGCGAGTTTCGGAACTGCGTGCATCCGCCACCATCGCGGTAGCCGCCGCCGCACCGCCGCCTGTGGATTCGGAGCTAGCCTCCGGCGTCTGCTGCTGAAAGCGGTTCCCACCGCGCCGCCGGCGCATTCGCCGCGAAACACGGTGCATATAACGGCCACCCTGCTCGCGAACGGAGGCGGTTTGTGATTCGGGACTCGACGTTGCCGTATCGCTGCCGGGGTCCGCAATCGGTAATGCATTGTCCAGGATTGTGTCGTCGACCTCCGGAATTCCTTCCTCGGCGGCACTCTCCAGATCCTCGGCTTCGGCAGCCTCTTCCTCTTGCTCGTCCACAGAATCGGCTGCGTTTCCGCTCGTTTCCAACACGGCGTTAGCGGCTGGCGAGGCATCGTCTGTATCTTCGTGCCGGATGGGAATGACGTTCGGAAAAGTATTTTGTTCCGGAGCCGGCTCCATCGTGTCCTGTGGCCGGTCCTCCTTGACTTGAGCGAGTCTCTTTTCCTCTTGGGCGACCGGCTCATCGTCCCGGTGCGCGAAGACTCTGTCGGTCAGCTCGAGTTCCTCGGCTTCGCTTCTAATCTCTTCTTCTGCAACTGTCGGGTCTTCTCCAACTCCCGGATCGGTCGATGCGGAATCCTCGTAGCCGGACCAGCCGCTGTGCTCCTCTTCAGGAATTTCGGGTTCCCCGGCTCCTCTTTCGCCGGTGATTACGGGCCGATATTTTGCGAGTGATTCACCGGGAAGAACGATCACCTCCGGGGCTTGATCGCTCTGCTCATGTGCTTGGTCAGGCACCCTAGTTTCCGTTGACTCCGACGCCAGGCGCGCAGACGCCGGCTGAGCATACTTGTTCTCCGGAAGTCCGCGCCCGCGCTGTCTTCGGCGGCGGGATCGCCTGCCGCGCCGGTCCGCATGGAAGCCGCGCTCAGCTTGCGCCGGCTGCTCGTTTTCGGGCTCACCACCGGATGGCGGCTCGGCCGCGGTCACGGGGCCTGATTCGGCTTCTCCGAGTTCCGGTTGGGCCTGTATAACTGGCGCAAAACGTGCTTCGGGACGCTGTACTTCGGAGGCCGGTTGTTCGGAGGCACGATTCTGGCCCTGCTCACGCCTTCCCCGCTTCGGCTTCTCTTCTACAACAGTATCGATGTCTTCGTTCTCTTCGAAGAAATCGGACACATAGAGAAACGTGTCGCGCTCCAGGCCAAGGTCTACAAACGCCGACTGCATGCCTGGAAGCACGCGCGTCACCCGGCCTTTATGAATGCTTCCTGCCAGCGAATACTCGCTGCCTCGCTGGAAGAAGACTTCGACGAGCTGGTCGTCTTCAAGAATCGCAGCCCTTGTTTCATGGCGATTGGACCCAATCACCAGTTCCTTACTCATGCATCACCGCCTCTAAAAGGGGCCGATCATGAGCGGACAAAAATCCCGAATTGCACTGCGCCGGCAGCCGCTACCCTAGCGGCGCACAACGCAAAACCTGTTGCCGCCTGACGCGAATGGAGCCTTGCTCTGGAACACGCGCGCCTTGGAATACGCCTACATCGTTCTCACTTCAGCGAAATCTTGCCGGCAATCCGAAACTTTTTTATCCTGCTCAGTCCGACCCGTCTATCCGGCCGGCCTTACTACCAGGCCGAACCCAATCAACTGAATCTAACTAGTTAATTCACAAATCTACGCAACCTGACGCTGTTTACCAAACCCAGCATCAGGAAAATCGACCAAGTGTTGGATCCGCCTGAACTCATAAGCGGCAGCGGAATACCAGTGACCGGCATTCTCCCGATCACCATGCCCACATTGACCAACACGTGAAAAAGCAATAGCGCGGCCACACCCATACAGACATACAAGCCTGCCCGGTCAGTAGCCGTTTGCGCGTTCTGCACGACCTGCATAATCAGCAGGAAATACAGTACAAGTGCGATCACAATTCCAACGAATCCGTGTTCTTCCGCAAAGGAGGAGAAAATAAAATCGGTATGGGGAACAGGCAGGAAGCCCAGGTGCGTCTGGGAGCTCTCTTTCGCTCCGCGACCCCACATGCCTCCGTTGCCAACAGCGATTCTGGACTGGATCACTTGAAAGCCCGTTCCTTTCGGATCGCGGTCAGGGTTAACAAAGCTGACCAGCCTATCCTTCTGATAGGGCTTAAGAAAATGATACCCGATCGGCAAAGCGATTACTAAGATGGCGGTAATTACTAGTAAGTATTTCCAGCGCAGGCCGGCCATCAGAATCCCACATACCAGGATGGGTAAGTACGTCAAGGAAGTCCCCAAGTCCGGCTCCTTCATCACCAAAAGCATGGGAATTCCCACATAAGCGCCCAATTTCAACAGGTCTCTCCATTCGAGCGCCTCGGATTTGAGGCCAGTCAGGTATTTCGCGACCAGCAGAATCAGAACGATTTTCACAAACTCGGACGTCTGCAGCGTGAATCCGGCAACCTTGATCCACCTGGTTGAGCCGAATACCTTGTTCCCTACAACAGCCGTTGTGACCAGAAGCGCTATGCAACCGACATAAAGATAGAGAACACGCCCGAGCAGAGCATGGTAATCCAGCATGGAAGCGAACCACATCATGCCCAGGCCGGTTGCCACAAACAGCACTTGTTTCCACCAGGCATCCTGCCATTTGGTGCCGGCCGTGGCGCTATAGATTTGCAATACGCCGAGCGCGCACAAAGAGAGACTGACTATCAGCAGAGGCCAGTCCAGGTCCCGGATCGGTCGGTAAACGGCCACTATGGGAGCACTCCTCGCTGGGTCGAAACATTCAACATGGCAGGGGCTGGATGGGCCATGAGACTCCGCGGCGCAGTTTCGTACGCAGCCTGTCTTTCCTGCACCGGCTTGCCTTGTCTTGCTTTCTTATCGAAATAAGCCTTCAATACATCGCGCACAATCGGCACCGCATTGTAGCTTTCTTGGCCGTGCTCGAAGAGCGCGACCACCACAATCTCGGGGTTTTCCATTGGCGCAAAGCCGACAAACCAGACGTTGTTCGCCAGCGCGCTTCTCAGCTTTGCCCCTTTTGTAAGGCTCGTTGATGCGACCTGGGCGGTGCCTGTCTTTCCGCAAACTTTCACATCCGGCAAATAAGCCGCGCGGCCGGTGCCGCCTTCATTTACCACGCCGTACATTCCCGAAATCACTTGCTGGAGATTCTCGGGGCGGAAGTTTCCCTGCCTGAGCAAAACAGGATGATCGCCTTTTACAAGATGCGGCTTGTACCATTTCCCGCCGTCGCCCAGCCCGCCCACGGCGGCAGCGAGCTGCAGCGGCGAAACGGTGACCGCGCCCTGACCGATCGCAACGGAGATGGTCTCGCCGGCGTACCACTTTTGCCGGAACATCCGCATTTTCCATCTGGTCGAAGGCATTGTGCCTTGCGTCTCGTTGGGAAGATCAATGCCGGTCTTGTGTCCAATGCCCGCCAGTTCGGCGTACTTGGCAATCCGGTCGATACCCAGACGGTTCCCGACGTTATAAAAGAAGACGTCGCAAGATTGCGCAATCGCCCTGTGCAGTTCGATATCGCCGTGTCCTCGCTTTATGTGGCACGCGAAGTAATGGCCGTAAAATGATGCTCCCCCAGAGCAATGGAAATGTGTCTGGTCGTCGATTACACCCGTCTCCAGGCCTGCTATTGCCATGATCGGTTTGAACGTGGACCCGGGAGCGAGCTGGGCCTGAATGGCGCGATTCATCAGCGGCTTGTACGGATCGTTCGCAAGCACATCCCAATCGGTGCGGCTGATTCGTCCGGTGAACTTGTTCGGATCAAAGGCAGGGCGGCTGACCATAGCCAGCACCTCGCCATCCCTCGGATCGAGGGCAACTACCGAGCCGCGCTTGTCATCCATCGAGAGTTCCGCGACGGATTGCAGATCGAGATCGAGCGTCGTTCGCAGATCCTTGCCGGGAACCGCTTCCTGCGCGTTCTCCATTTGCCGCTCGTGACCCATATTGTCCACCAGGACACGCTGCTGCCCATCGACGCCGCGCAGGGTCTGATCGTATTCCCGCTCCAGGCCGTCTTTGCCAATGATGTCGCCTTGATGGTAGTCGATGAATTGAGGCGAATCGAGTTCCGATTCGCTGATTTCGCCGACGTATCCGACGACGTGCGCGGCGAAACCATCCTGGGGATATTGACGACGCCAGGCTTTTATCAACTGCATTTCGGGATACGTGCTGACATCCTGGTGCGATTCCACCCACGCGATTTCGTCACGCGTGAGCTGGTCTTTGATAATGATCTGCGGCCGGCTGCCCATGCGGTGGATCTTGTTCACAAGGTCCACGTAATTGAGTTGCAGCGCGTCGGCAATTGCCGGCAAATGCTCCGGCTTGATCTGGTCGCGGTTCAAGAGCAGCGAATAGGAAGCTTTGTTATCTACGATCACCCGCCCATCGCGGTCCAGAATCTTTCCGCGGGGCGCCAGAATGGGCGTGCTCTTAATCCGGTTGCGTTCCGCCGCTTCGCTGTACACATCCGGATTTTGCACCTGCAGCTTCCAGAAGCCGGAGATGAGAAACACAAAAACCACAACGGTCAAATATTGAAAGATCGCGATCTTGCCGGACGCCTTCTTCGGGCCTTCCCGCAGGAGATGATCAGGGGTTGCCTCTTCGGTTCGCCTGCGTTCACTCTGAATCAATGCCACTGGGTGTTCCGAAGGGTTCTATGCAGTTCCGGATAGCTTCATTCTATCGAGAATCGCAAATAAAGGAAGTGCGATGACCGCGTTGAGCGCGCCATGCACAAATGTTTCCTGCGGGTCAAAAGGCACAATCTGCCCGAGCAGCGCGCGCCGCATCACCCAGTAAAAAAAGGCGTGAAAGAAGAAGAAGAAAAAGCACAAGACCAGTCGAATAGCCGGACTCTCGACGTTAAAGCGTACGCTGACCGAGGCCGCGAAGTAGCCCACCAGCGTCTTGGTGATGCCGTACATTCCGATAGGAATGGTTGCGGGCGATAGAGAATCCTCCGAAAGTCCAACAAATGCGCCAAACAGGAGGGCGCTGACGGGATTGCGGCGGGTGAGTCCGAAATAGACAGTAAGGAGTAACGGTAACTCCAGCCATTCCGTGTGCGGGATCAGGCGCGGCAGATAAAATTTGCCGATGATGGCGACCACCGTGATCGCCGCCAGTGCAAGCACCTCAAAGCGGCTGAACCAACTATCCCGAAGCGGCGGCCGATTCAGCAGCGTATCGCTAGTCTCGTTGATCATGGCGCGGCAGGTGGAGGCGAGGGTGTTTGCGTCCCAAGCGGGACTGCTGGCGCGGCGGGCTTACGGCGGGGCGTTCCCAGGGGAAGAATCAGTTCAGGAGCGTTAGCAGGCGTGACCGGGGCAGGTTTGGCCTTGGCCGGAGCGATCACCGCTCGCGATCCAAGAATGGACGGCGCTGCAGCGGTCTCCGTGCCGCCAGTCCGGGCCGGGGCGGGTTGCGGCGCATCAGCCGCGGGTTTCAGGTTGAAATTTGGAATGCCGGATCCGACCGCGCCATACACGTGCCCCTCTTCCTTGCCGATCACGCCGTATTTCTGAACAATTTTGTCGGCTTCCGTTTGGGGCTTCGAGGAAGAGGCGACATCGTCCCCGGTTTCGGGAGGCGGAACGGGCAGCATCGCCGCGGTAGTCTCCTCGGGCGGCGCATTCGGTATCGCCTGGTGCACTCCCTTGAGCACCACCAGAACCTGTTCGGCTCCGCCGGGAGCGCCGCTCAGGTTCAGCTTAATATCCTTCATGCCCTGGCCAGGCACGGCTGATACGACCGTTCCAACCGGGAATCCGCGCGGGAAAATGCGGTCCTCGCCCGAGGTGTAAAACTGTTCGCCTACGTCCACTTTGTCTTCGTTCTGGATCTCCTGGACGGTGCACTTCCCGGTACCGCAATCCAATACGCCATGGATGTGGCCCTTCTGCGACTCCACGCCAACTTTAAAGGTGGGGTCGGTCACCAGCAGAACTTGTGAGACCAGGGGATACACCGCAACCACCTTGCCGACAATCCCCTCAGGCGTAACCACAGCCATGCCTTTATCGATGTTGCTGGTACTACCGCGATCGATGAAGACGGCCTTGGCCGTTGCCACCGTGCTGTTACCAATCACCCGAGCGGCAACTGTTTTGGAAGGAGACTGCGCCTGGAAAAGCGTAAGCGCGCGCGCGTGCTCGGCGGTTGAAAGCTGATTCCGGTAATACGTATTTTCCATCCGCAAGTGGTCGTTGTCGGCCTTAAGCTTGCGGTTCTGCTCGCGGACATCAAGAAGGATGAAATAGTCCTCCAGGAACCCGATGGTGTTGTGGCGGACGGCCTCCACAATCCCGGCCATAGGCGTAACCGCGGTTACGGCCCAAACCCGAATCAGACGCTCGTCCCGATTGGTTTTGACCTGATATGCCAGGTACAGCAACTGTGCCACTACCACGACCAGCAGAACCGTCAGGTTCCGGTAGCGGCTCAACAGGGCTTCCATACTTCCTTCTTTAACTGTAAAGGTGTGTTGGCATCCGTGCAAAGAATCTCATTCACTTAGGGTCTATTCAATGGCAATCCGGCGGAGGAGTTTGAAATCGGTCAGCATTTTGCCCGTACCGAGGACCACCGATGCCAGCGGGTCTTCGGCAATGGACACCGGCAGTCCCGTTTCTTCGCGAATACGGCGGTCCAGGTTCTTGATCAACGCGCCGCCGCCGGTCAGAACAATCCCCCGGTCGCTAATGTCGGCGCTGAGTTCGGGGGGCGTTCGCTCGAGTGCAACTCGAATGGCGTTCAGAATGGTCGCGACGCAGTCCGCAAGCGCATCCCGGATCTCGCTATCTTCAATGGTCACCGTCTTGGGCACGCCCTCGATGAGGTTGCGGCCTTTGACCTCCATTTTGATGGGATGATCGAGCTGGTAGGCAGAGCCGATCTGGATTTTGATCTGTTCCGCGGTGCGCTCCCCGATCAGCAAATTGTACTTGCGCTTCAGATAATTCATGATGGCATCGTCCATCTCGTTGCCGGCAACCCGGACCGAGCGCGCATAGACGATTCCCGAAAGCGAAATGACGGCCACGTCGGTAGTGCCGCCCCCAATATCAACCACCATGTTGCCCGAGGGTTCGGTAATGGGCAAGCCCGCGCCAATGGCCGCCACCATGGCCTGCTCCACCAGATGAACTTCGCTGGCTTTGGCCCGATAGGCCGATTCGCTCACCGCGCGCTTTTCTACTTGCGTGATCTCGCTAGGAACCCCGATCACAATGCGCGGATGGACCAGCATCTTTCGGCCGTGTGCCTTCAGGATGAAGTAGTTCAGCATCCGTTCGGTCACTTTGAAATCGGCGATTACTCCGTCCTTCATCGGCCGGATAGCGACGATATTGCCGGGGGTCCTGCCGACCATCTCCTTCGCTTCCTTGCCTACGGCTTCGATTTCGCCATTGTTCTTGTTGATCGCAACGATAGAGGGCTCGTTCACCACAATGCCCTTGCCTTTCGCAAAAACCAACGTATTTGCGGTTCCGAGATCGATAGCTAAATCTGAGGAAATGAGGCTAAAGACGGACCTAAAGTTCATGAATAGAGTACTTATGCGTGTGGGGGAACAAATTCAGAGAGTAACATAGGGATAGCCCTCCCTGCACACTCGGCAAAGTTATTATTTTCAGATGCTTGCGTTTTGGTTTGTATGACACGGCGAGAATGGCTCGCACTGACCGGCATGGCCGTGGCTGGAAGCTGCGGGCGGAAGCGGGGCACGGGATACCGCGGATACGCGCTGATTGCCACCGCCGGCGATAACAGCATTGCGGTTGTGGACCTTTCGGCGTTTCAGTTGGTGAAGACGGTCCGGCTGAACGCACCACCGGCCGCGGTCCTGCCTGGCGCCCTGCCGAACCGGAATTACGTGCTCACCCCGTCCAACGGCAGTGTGCACGTGATAGACGAGAAGCTGAACGTGATTGCATCACAGCGCCTGGCGGATGGGCTTTCGGCAATCCGCCTAACGGCGGATGGCAAACGCCTGATCGCCATCGCCCCGCACACACGCGAACTGATTGAAGCCGATCCGTTGACGCTGGCGGCTCTCCACCGGCACCGGCTGAGCGCGGAGCCGATCGCGTTAGAGATTTCCCCAACAGGATACGCGGCGGTGTCCACAGGCGAGCACGGAACGGTGGAACTGGTGGATTTGACCAGCCGGCGGCGCTTTCAGGTGCAACTGCAGGGACCGCTGGGGCAAATTCGCTTCCGTGCAGACGGGAAACTCCTGCTGGCCGCGAACCTGTCGGATTGCTCGCTAGTTGCCCTCAATGTGCCGGCTTTGCAGGTGATCGCCGAACTGACGCTTGCCATGAAGCCTGAGAATCTGTGTTTCAACTTCGACAACGGGCAGTTATTTGTCTCCGGCGCGGGGATGGACGCGGTCGCGATCGTGTTCCCGTACAGCCCGCTGGAGGTGGACCAGACGATTTTGGCCGGACGGGAACCGGGCGTGATGGCCTGTTCGGAGATGCCGTCGTATTTATTTGTGGGAAGCAACGACGGCTCGGACGTATGTATCTTGAACATCGATTCGCGCAAGGTGATCGGCGTAGCACAAATCGGGCAAAACCCGACCTACATCGCGGTTACGCCCGATAGCCAGTATGCGCTTGTGCTGGATGAGAGCTCGGGCGATATGGCAGTGATCCGGATCGCGGCTGTACGCGCGAAGAGCTCGAATACGGGCGCACTGCCGGCTTGGGCGTCCATTTCAACCTCGCTGTTCACGGTTCTGGAGGTCGGCGACCGGCCGGTCCAGGCGGCCGTAGTTCCCCGCCTCGCTTAACTCGACCAGGCAGCCTGGATAATGGCAATCGCGGCTATTCCAGCCGTCTCGGCGCGCAAGATGGTCGCCCCGAGGCTGCAAGCAAGCCACCCTGCTGCGACTGCTTCTTCCCGCTCTTCATCCGTCCAGCCGCCTTCCGGTCCCAGCAGCAGCGCAACTTTTTGATCTGAGGTGCGTGCTGCGGGAAGGCAACTGAGAATTGGCTGCGCGGCACCGGCGCTTTCGTCGAGCAGCAAGCGAATGTTTGCATCGATTTGGAGCGCTTTTACGAAACGAACTGGCGGCTCGATGCGGGGGAGGCGGGCCCGCCGCGATTGCTGGCTGGCTTCTACGGCGATCCGCTCCCAACGCGCCAGACGCTTGCTGGCAGCCCGAGCCAGCCCGCGCTCGGATCGCGCGGCTTCGAATGGCTGAATTGCGCACACGCCCAGCTCGGTTGCCTTTTCGATTAGCCATTCCAAACGATCGAACTTTATAAGCGCTGCAATAAGAATGATTTGAACCGAGGCTGGGGGAAGGTCGAGCTTCTCGACGATGCGAAAGGTGACCTCGGATTTGCGGGCAGTTTCGATTTCGGCGAGATACACATCATGGTTATCCGAGAGTTCGTAGACCTGGCCCGGTTGGGCGCGCAACACTCGGACCAGGTGTTCGGCATCGGGTCCGGTTAGCTCCGCGACGTCCCGCCGGACCTCGGGAACAAAGAATCGGCGGCGGGCCATGCACGTAGATGTTAGCGCGGTGCTCGTCCGCGCCGGTCGATCTCTAAACTTTTCCTCGCTTCAATGTGCGGCACCAACGGAAGCCGGAGCGTTTGTGAGCTGCTGATGGATTTGACGCTCTTGTTTTGCGCGGTCCGGTTTGCCCAGGCGATCGTAGACGCGGGCGAGGTGATAGTGGGTCATGGCCTGTTTCGGATCAAGCTCGGCGCTGCGCGTGAGTTCCGCAGCCGCTTGCGGGTACCGATGCTTGCTTGCGAGGAGCACACCTAGCTGGTAGTGCGATTCCCAGTCGCCGCCATCGAGCGCGATGGACCGCCGCAGTAAATCCTCGGCCCTGCTATCGTGGACGCCGGCGGCCAGCAGCGCTTCCGCAAAAAGCAAGGGGGCTTTGGCATTCTGCGGATTTTTCGCCGCCCAGGTTTCGTAATCTTTGGTAATCTCCGGCAGGCGTGGGCCGGCCTGATCGAGCATGCGTCCCAGAAACAGGTAGGGCTGCGGGATGGCGGGGTCGATTTGAATGGCCTGGAGAAACTGCACGATGGCGTCGTCAAACCGGCGCTGGCCGTAGCGGGCGACCCCGAGGGCGAGGACGAGCCGGGCATCGCCCGGATCCGTTTTCAGCCCTGTACTGAGGACGTCCGCGGCATGGGTGAAATCTTCTTTGCGAAGGAGC
>DATIMA010000178.1:0-77052 GCA_035475915.1 Bryobacteraceae bacterium | reverse complement strand
GACCCGGGGTTGGGAGCAGACGGCGGCCATCATTGGACGCTTCTTTGCCGTGAAAGCAGAGGACTTCAAATGAGAGCATTGAGGCGCTTCATCAGCCGGATGACTTCCTGGTCCAGAAGGCAGAAAGACGAAGAGCGATTGCGGGCCGAAATTGAAGAACATCTTGCTCTTCAGACTGCTGAAAATGTACGGGCCGGTTTGTCGCCTGTCGAGGCGCGGCGTCAGGCTGTGCTGAAGTTCGGAGCGGTGGAAGCAATGAGGGAAGAGTATCGGGCTCAGAAAGGTTTGCCGTTTCTGGAAACATTAGGCCAGGACACGCGCCACACACTGCGGAGCTTGCGGAAAGCCCCGGCGTTCACTATCACGACGATCCTGATGCTGGCGCTGGGCATCGGCGCGACCACTTCTATTTTTACTTTGGTCTACGCTGTGATGTTGAAGTCGCTGGCGGTAGCAAATCCCGACGAGTTGTACCGCCTTGGGACAGAATCCCGCTGCTGCTACTACGGCGGATACGGCCAAGATAAAGAATTTTCCCTCGTCTCATACGACTTGTACAAACATCTCAGAGGCAACACCAAAGGTTTTTCGGAATTAGCGGCGTTCTCAGCAATCGAGCCGCTATTTGGCATCCGGCGCTCAGGTGCCGCGGAAGCGGCCCAAAGCTACCCAGGCGAGTTCGTCTCGGGCAATTACTTCACCATGTTTGGCATCCGGGCGTACGCCGGACGCACGCTTACACCCAGCGATGATCGACCCAACGCCACGCCGGTGGCGGTCATGAGCTATCGCTTGTGGCAGCAAACGTATGGATCGGATCCGTCCGTCATCGGCAGTATCTTTGATATAGATCAAAAGCCATTCACGGTGATTGGCGTTACTCCGCCGGCCTTCTTTGGAGACCAGTTGCGCGATAGTCCTCCCGACTTTTTTCTGCCGCTAAACACCGAACCGTTTGTGGATGCCGCCAATCCCGATTTAGACAAGGCCGATACCCACTGGTTGGACTTGATCGGCCGCATCCAGCCCGGCGCCGATCCCGCACCAGCGATATCGGGGTGCGGATGGCCCTTGGCGCAAATCGCGGCGACATTCTGGCGCTGGTTCTCCGTGGCGCTTTTGCTCTAATTGCCTTCGGATTGATTATCGGCGTGCCATTGACGTTCGCCGCAGGGCGCTTTCTGGGCAGTCAACTTTACAGCATGAACCCATACAATCCCGTGGTCAGCTTAATAGCCGTCGTGGCGCTCGCATTATCCGCTCTGGCCGCATCGTTAATCCCAGCGTTCCGGGCAAGTTTGATTTCGCCGCTAGAAGCGTTGCGGGTGGAGTAAGCAGTCCCGCTACAACCCCACCGCCGATGTCGCCGCGCTCTTCAACCGTGATAGCACCAGCAGGCAGCCCACTTGCTCGCCCACCGTGCTCAGCATTTCCATATCGCCCCCCGAATGGACCTTCTGTTCACGGTTCTGGACGTTGATCACCCCCACCACCTTATTCTGTGAAATGATCGGAACCGACAGAAACGCTTCAAACGTATCCTGCGGCAAATCTTTGAAAAACTTAAACCGCGGATCGTTGTATGCCTCGCGCGAAATCGCCAGCAAGCGCTTTTCCCGCGCCACCCAGCCCGTCAGTCCCTCACTGAGGCGCAACCGCACTTTCCCAATACTTTGCCGGCTCCGGTCGCTGGTAGCGTAAAGGACCAGTTCGCCATCTTCCACCAGGTAAATGAGGCAGGAATCGCAGTTCAGGAAGTCCCGAACCAGTCCGACGATTTCGTGGAGAACGTCGTCCAGTTCCATATCCCGCGTCATCAGGCGGCTCACCCGTTGAAATAACCCAAGCTGCTGCTCTGCCCGCTCCAGGCGAGCTTCCAACTCACGCGTTTTTGACACGACGCCTCAATTATCACAAAAGTCAAGAGTTTTCAGGGGTTGCAACAACTAAAGGTAAGTACTCTCGGATTAAACCCGGCTATACCTCTGGGGCGAGTAGTACCATGAATGGAAGCAAATTCTAGGAGACCACCTGTTCCATGTGGAGTAAACGGAAAGAAGACGAGCTGCCGCAACGGCCGGAGCGACCGGTCCCTGCACCAGCGACTTCCGCCCCTGCGGTGGAACCACAGAGGAGAGAGATCAACACCATGTCATCGCCAACCAGAACTTTCGAACCTGAGCCTGCACGCGGCGGTTCTGCCGCTTTGGGGAAGAACGTCACCGTTAAGGGCCAGATTTTCGCCCGCGAGGATCTAACCATTGATGGAGAGGTGGAAGGGACCGTCGAGTGCCACGAACACCGCCTTACTATCGGACCGAACGCACGAGTTCAGGCCGGTCTGAAAGCCCGTGAAATTATTATTCAGGGTTCAATTCAGGGAAACGTCGATGCCACCGATAAGATCGACATCAAGAAAGAAGCGAAGCTCGTCGGTGATATCAAAACCAGCCGTATCGTCATCGAAGATGGCGCATATTTCAAAGGCAGTATCGATATCTCAAAGGCAACCACGACGGCTAAGCCGCAGGGGGCCGGTCCGGCAGCGGCGAGCTCTTCAGCGTCCCCAAACACATCCACCCCAACCCCAGCGACCACCGGGAGCCGCTAATTTAATCTGGAGTAGAGAGGCCTGGCGCTCGCTGACTTCCGCAGGTCTCTCCGACTCGCAACCACGGAGTGGCTTCGCCGGGCTGCCTCCTGAATCAATATGAAATTTGGCAGTGCAAAGGGAGCTTCTCAGAAACCTTCCGCTAAGGACCAGCCATCAGGCCAGGTTCGCCATAGTAGCGGGTTTGAGCAGTTCTGCTCGCTCCTGCAGAGTTCAGAGAATCTATCCATTCTCGATATGGCGGGCGCCAGCCAGGCGAATATCAGCTTTATCACCGGCTTCGGACATCGCCTCTCGTCAGACGACATCATCGGAACGATGCAGCAATCGTTCGGCAGCGATTTTTTCGAAAGCCAGCAAGCAGCAAGCACCGCTCAGCGATTTCTCGAGCAAACACTCACGTTCCCCGATGAATTCTTCGATGGCGCTTTGGTATGGGATGCGCTCCAGTTCCTCGCCTCGCCTGTCCTCGAAGAAGCGGTCAAGCAGCTTCTCCGCGTGATGCGTCCCGGAGGTCTGATGTTAGCCTTCTTCAACGCGGACGAGAAGGCCACCCGGATTCCGATTTACAATTACCGCATTCAGGATTCAAAAACGCTTTTACAGGTTCCCAGGGGCGGCTCTCAGAAGGCCCAGCATTTCAACAACCGCTCTCTCGAAAAGCTTTTTGAGCACTCTTCTTCCCTAAAGTTCTTCCTGACTCGCGACAGCTTGCGCGAAGTCATCGTTCGGAAGTAACTGCCCCACACATCCGTGATCAGCCTCGCTGGCGGTCAATGACTCTTTTCGCTTTTCCTGCTCAGGTCTTCGGATAGTATGATCGCTTCCGCCAGCTCCCGCATCGGGCGTCGGATCCGCCGGCTCTCATTGCGCAGATGCAAGTAGGCGTCTTCCTCCGTGAGGCTATGCCGGTGCTGCAGGATGCCTTTGGCGCGTTCTACAACCTTGCGAGTCTCCAATTGGCGGCGCATTTCGGCCGACTCTTCCTGCAATCGCGCGTTTTCTTCCGCCAAGAAAGCCTTGCGGATCGCTCCGCCCATCTGCTCGCCCACGAATGTCAAAAGCGAAATCTCGTCCGCCGTATGCTCGTGCGGCTCTCGATGGTGAACATTGATAACGCCGATTACATCGCCGCCGCTGACCAGGGGTACTGATAGGAATGCCTCATACGTATCTTCAACCAGAGCCTGGAACCGTTTGAAGCGGCTGTCTGCCCACGCATTAGAGGAAAGAGCGACGGCTGATTGATGCTCGACAACCCAGCCTGTGACACCTTCGCCGACTTTGAGCCGTATATTGCCTAGATCGCCCTGGTGCGGAACCTGGGATGCCCGCAGAACAATCTCATTCGCTTCGCGTTCAATCAGGTAAACGAGGCACGCATCGCAATTGGTGACCTGAACCGTCAGACCGACGATTTCGCCCAGCATTTCGTCGATTGATAATTCCGAGCTGACGATGCTGCTAATGCGTTGAAGAAGACTTACCTGCGACACAGGAGGCTCCAAGAAACTAGCCGTAGCCATACCAAACTGTAAAACAGACCCGCTGGTTTGCTCAATCGAAATTATTGATGACCTGCATGGCGTCTGAAGCCGTTTCTTTCTAAAGCTTACGTCAACGGTTGCTATTAGATTTGAACCAGCGCCCGCTGCTCTTCCCCGGTAACCTTCGCCCAGCCATCACCCACATACACGTTTACTTCTGACCGAATTCCCCGCTTCGGCAGGTAAATTCCCGGTTCGATTGAGAAGCACGTATTCGCTATGATTTGCCGTTCATCGTGGGATTCCAGATTGTCCATATTTGCGCCAGTCCCGTGAACATCTGTGCCAATGCTATGACCCGTCCGGTGGAAAAAGAACTCTCCAAAGCCGGAGGCTTGAATGTGCCCACGCGCGATATCGTCCACCTCGTAGCCGGCAATGGATTCACGGGCAGCCGCCCTCTGAATGACAAAGTCGGAAGCTTTCTTCCGGGCCTCTGTGACCACATCGAATATCTTCTGAATCTCGTCGGGAATGGGGTCGCCGCAAAAGGCCGTCCAGGTAACGTCGTAATAAACGGCGTCGGGCTTTGCGAGCTTTGCCCACAAATCGATCAGCAGCAGATCGCCCTTTTCGATGGGAGATGTGCGTTCCGAGGTCGGCTCATAATGTGGGTCCGATATGTTGGCGTTGACCGCGATAATCGGGCCATGATTGGTCACAAGCCCTGAATCGGAAAACCGCTTCCGAATAAACTGCTGAACTTCGTATTCCGCGATTGGTTCGCTTCCCTGCAGACGATCCGATACAAACCGGAACGCCTCGCGGCGGACAGCGTCCACCAGCTTACCCGCCTCGATATGCATCCTAAATTGTTCGTCAGTCCACCTCGCCTCGAACAACTGAATCAAATCCGCGGAGCTTACTACTTCGGTCCCACTACTTCGAACCAGCTCAATCGTCCCTCCATCAACCATGGAGACGTACGGAATGGCGCAGTTCCTGGAATATTGCATGGCAACTCGCGCACACCCTGAAAGCATCGCGTGAAGTTTGCCCTGCTGATCTGTCCAACTCGAATAAATATCCTTGGAGCCGGGGAGGCCGTCCAGGCTGCGGCTCTCGATACGATGAACCAATTTGCGCGGTTCGCCGGCCGCCGGAATAAAGTAGTACCACCGCCGGCTTGGTTCCACATTCTCCGAAATGCCCAGAATGCGGTATGCGAGCGGATCCCGACGATGGTGATCAAAGAATAGCCACCCGTCGAGCTTGCGTTCGCGGAGCGCCCGCTGAATCTGATTTATTTCCATCCAGAAGTAATTCTATGCGGAATCAAATTTGGCAAGTGTCGCCGCGGATGGCGGCCGGGTCGCCAGGCTGACGGCAACGAGACTGAGCAAGGACGCGATCAAGGCCGGGTAAACAGCATCGACTCCCCCGATGCGTGACTGAATTCCACGCGAGCCGTATTGCTGCAACAATTCCCACGAGACCGTAACGACAGTGCCCAGAAGAATGGAGGCAATTGCGCCGGCGGTGGTCGTGCGACGCCAGAAGAAGACCGCCATAACAGCGGGTGTAACCGCGGCCCCGTACACCGTGTAGGCGTAAAGTGAGGCTTTCAGTATTGATTCGAATTGAGTCGCTTGCAAAACCGCAAAAAGTCCCAGGAAGATCACTACCAGGCGTGAGATCAGAAGCGTTCGCTTTTGTGTTGCAGTCCGATTAATGAATCGTTCGTAGACATCGTGAATGAGATTTGTCGCCGGCGAAAAAAGATAATTATTTGCCGTTGAAATGACCTTGGCAAAAACACCCCCAAGCAGGATTGCCCCCAAAAGCGATGGCAAGGCTTCACGAGCTGTCAAAGGAATAATTTCCCGCGGCCGGTCGGTATGCAATTTTGAACTCGCAATCACCGCCACCGCAACCAGAAGCGTTTCAAGGGTCACCGTTCCGACAATCCATCCGATTACCGATTTCTTCGCATCTGCCTCCGACCGTGCAGAAAAGAATTTTTGATACATCCCCTGATTCCCAATGAGCAAAAGTAAAGTCGGCAGCGCCAAACCGAATGCTCCGGATAGGTTGTAGTTTCCTAACACCTCAAAATGAGTTTTTGGAAGAGATTGGAGCACAACAGCCCATCCGCCCACTCGATGCAACAATACCGGAACGGCAACAATAACGGTGATGGTAACCAGCGACCCGATCACAAGATCCAGATACGCGATTGAAGCCATTCCGGCGGCCGCTGTAAAGAAGATCACGAACCCGGCAACGATGTAGAGCCCGGTCTGCCGCTCTATTTGAGGAAAAATGAGGTGCAGAATGTCGCCGCCTCCGATGAACTGATAACTCGTGATGATGGTATACGAGATGACGATCGCGATGGTTGCAAGCACGCGTGCGGCAGCGTTATATCGCGCTTCAAGAAGGTCCGGAACCGTAAACTGAGCGAAATGACGGGCTCGCCCTGCAATAGCAGCAATGATCAAAAGACCGAGCCAGCCCCCCAGCGGCTGCCATAGGGCGACGAACCCGTTCTTGTAGGCATTCTCTGCTCCAGCCAGGAGACTGCCTGCGCCGATCCACGACGAAAGCAGGGTAAAGACCAGCACCGGCCAGCTCAACGTCCGGCCGGCTACGAAAAAATCGGCCCTGTTCCGTACCTGCGTGGCCTTGTAGGCGGTTATCGCGCAGAGAAGCAGCACGACAATCGAAACGGTAATCACATAGACCATGAATCGACCATGTTACCGGCACGACCCCGTTTCTCAGGATGGTTTCAGAAGCGGATCGTCACGGCAAGGTCACGACCAGGATTGATCGAGCCTGTATAACCCGGAATGGCATTGAGCGACACGTCGAGAGTAAGCATTGCCCCCTCCTGAAGCGGTGGCAAAGCCACGCCATCTACGATCGAACTCGAAATGGTGTCTCCCGAACTAATCGTCAGGTTGCAATACGCCACCCCGTTCTGTTTGACAGTTAAGCCGATATCATAGCCCGTGGGCGCTTGGGTCACGAATGCGCGTATATCTCTTGCGGCATGCGTCTGCTCTACCGTTAACGCTGGCGCGGCATTCTGTTCTGTCGCAAGATAGCCCGCCACCTGAATCGCGAATTGTCCTCCAGATAGGGTTCGAAGGCCTCCCTCAGGTCCGGCTGTATAGCACCGCTGCCCGGTCTGGCCGTCTCCAAAGGCATTGGTAACGAAGAATTCAGCAGCCGAAATTCGCACGTCAGGCAGGCTGAACGTGTGAAGGAAGTTCCCGGATGCCCTGCTTTTGAAAAAGCCGGAGGCAAACGGAACGATAATTACGGAAGTTTTCAAATCCAGCAGCACTTCCCCCGCATCGTGCGCCACGGCGGTAGAACCAAACGATGCTCGAACTACTTGGTATGTATTCGTCCCGGCATCGATGAGCTGAGAGATCGTCACAAGTTCAGAACCGATTTGAATCACATCTCCGAATCCCGGAGTGCCCCCTTGCACCTGAACGCTATCGATATTGGCATCAATGGGGGCGCCTAACGTGAAGGAACTCGCTGGATCGATTTCACGCCAGTAGAAAAGCTGCAGAGTACCACTCGAGATGGACGATGTGTTCGTCAAGTCATCAAATCCGATTCCGAATAGATTGACTTCACCACCGCCGGGGACCGCGAGCGAAAACTCCGGTGTCGGTGCAACTCCAACGTCAGGCTTGCCACCCCCCAATGCACAGATCGTCAGCGGACACAAGTCCGCATCACTCTCCAGATTATTTACATTAGCTGCTCGTCCAGATATCTGGATGACGGTGCCGGACTGGTACGGAATTTCGAACTGGGCGGGGCTGCTTACCGATACCGCGGCAAATCTCCAGGAAGGCTCCGCGATGGCAAACGTGCTTGTATTGTCGGGTATGACAGACCACGCGGGCGTTACGGACAGTGTAGTGGCGTCATTTGTCGTTATCGATCGCTCCTGACCTCGGCCGGTCCCCTCGAGAATGCGGACCACCATTCCCGCGTATGCCCCGGCGCTCGCGCCCAGATCTCCCGAACCTACAGTATTTACGGAAGAGAGTGTTGCAGCAATCGGACCCGCATATTGATACCGGTAATAGAAGTTCGAATGGTCGTAGCTGGCGTCGGGCGGCCCGATCGGCTGGTAAGCCGCGCCTGAATCCGTGAAGGAAGCGTTGCTGCTCTCGATGGGCACACTGGATGCTATTCGATAAAGCATCTGCGGAGTTGTGCCTCGATAGACATTAAACGCTGTTGCGGCGCTCGGGAAGCTTAAACCGGTGATCGAGACCGCATTGGTGTTCGTTCCGGTGGGGACAACCGTTGGCACTGTGAACGATAATGGCCCTTCGTTTCCCGATGTGTCTACGGCACTCACCGCATAATAGAAATGTGCCGCGCCGGGCAGTGTGCCCTGTGTTGGATCAAACCCAGCCGAAAGGCTCACCAGCGGCACATTAGGCGAAGAAGCGTTCGGTCTGGTGGGCTGCGTGAATGAGACCGCCAAGGTATCAGTCGCGCTGCCATCTGTAGCGGCTTGAATCTTCTCTTCTATGCCAAAATCGAAGAATTCGAGGACCCCTGCCGCATTAGGATCGAAATGAGAAACAGTCCCGATTAGTGGCCGGGGCGTTTGAACATGGGTTCGCGGCTGTCTCCCGGCGCCTCCGAGAACGGCGGGATCGTCGCTATACCAATCATCGTCGTGGATCTGTCCCAGAATCGTGACCATCTGATAATTCATCGATGGTGACAACTTAGTCACACGGAACAAAGCTCGCGTGAGACCCTCTTTCGAGTACGTGACTGCGATGATATCTCCAGGCCGCACCTTTAGAGCGCGGAAACTTGTCTGAAATTGCACAAACAAGTTCCCTTTAGTCGATTTGTCCAGTTGTCTGCCCAGGACTCTTGTAGCCTGGCTGAAATTCGCAATTCCTAGTGCGGTCGATTGGCTGCTGATTTCATACCCGATTAACGCGGAGTCGTCAGCATCCACCAGAGAAAGGCTGTCTTGCTGATATTCGTTCGATCTGTCCTGGAACTCCACGCTAAGCCGGTTTGAAGTTTCTGATATCGATCGCGAGGCTAACCGGAGGCTCGATGCTCCATTAAGATCTCTGGCAATTCCCGAGAACGGCGCAGTCGCATCGCTGAACTCGTAAGCCGGCCACCCCCCGTTTACCGGTTCGGTACTGTTGCTTCCATCGGGCAATGTGGGCTGCTGCGTCGCGATCGTCGTTTCCGGCAGTAATTCAAGAAGCCCACTGGCCCCATATCGCAGCATCAGGCTCGATGCCACCCGGATTCCACGTACAATCGTCGCGGCGCTTTGCCGTTTCGTTAGGATCAGATTGCATTCATACCTGGGGACCTGGATCGCATTGCCGTTCAGATCCGTTGTGCTGATCAGTTCTTGGCAAAATGCGGCTGCGGAAGCAAAGCTTGTCAGATTTAGGTCCGTCAGAGACCACCCGCAGCGGCGAAGAATATCCAGAATGATCCAGGCAGGATTGTTTGTGTACTGCGTTGCCTTAATGCCGGCGTTATACGTGTCAATCTGGACACCTTGCAGCAAGACCTCTACGTTGGGTAGAGCCTTTCCGCTGCTAATCCTGTTCGGCACAATCACCGAGAGAACGGAAAGGCTCCCATAAGGATCGCCTAGCGGGCTGCCGGCCGAATCCGTGAAGTCCAGGTTGAAATTCCCTTGGCGGGCGCCGGAGGTGACGGGTGCATACCAGCCCGTGCTCGTCATATCCTTCCCCTGTACTAACGGGATCTCAACGTCGTTCACGACAACCTTTAGCACGCCTTGCACGAGCCCGGCGCTGAGCAGGACTTCCATGTGCGTCAGATTGCCATCGTTCCTTGCGAATATCACCGGCGCTTTCAGCCAGCCGGTTCCATAAACCAAAGGCACCGGATCGTTGAACTTTGCCGAGTTGTCCAGGAGTGGCGAAAGATGGGACGTCTTATCTCCGGACGTCCGTACCATGACCGCAGAGGGCACGAATTCGAATCCGCCAAAGCGTCGCGTGGTCCTTCCATTTGCGTCCTGATCGAACATGCCTCTTTGTTGGCATTGCGCGCGTGATTTGTCGCATGTTGTGAACGGTTGCTGCCCGGCGCTCAGATTTCCCGCACCGGTTGGCTGGTCAGCGGAGTATCCGCATCGATACCAGCGCGAGTACGCACCGTTAGCGCCGCCGTCCATCGCCTCCACCCGCTGTGCGGAAGTAGCGGGAAAATTCCAGGGACACGAGCGTTGAACCCGGATCTCTGGCAACGGAATCCGCTGTAGGCTGAGCTTATTGGCAAAGGTAAGCGTAAGGCTGTCTTCTGCAATCTCATCCGGGTCGGCCGCCGTTCCGCGAAATAGCACCGTACTTTCGGTGGTGATTGTTTGCGTCACGAGGTCCGAAAAAACAAAGTAGACGGTGAGTTGCGACCCTTTGAATCCGATCACAGTATTGAGCTGCGATAGAGCCGAATCAGCATTTGCGAGTGTCAACGAAAGCTGCGAAATGCCGTCCATTGCGTCATCGGCCGAAAGCTGCAGGTCGAATAGATTGTGCCGCAGCACTCGGGCGGAATACGCGTTTCCGTTAAAGCTGATGGAATGCGTGCTCCAGTATTGAGTGTCACCGGACGGCATCACGCATTCAAAAAGCAACAGCGGTGTGTCAGCTTCTGCGAGTTGCTTTACAACATTGATTGTGCTCATGCTGGTTTAGTCGATCGTTTCAATCGTGAATGCTGTCGAGTACAAATCCGGGGCGGTAGCTTCTATTGAAAGCTGCCCCACCGTCCAATGTGAATTCGGATGTACCCCTGAGATCTGGGCTGTCGAGCGATATTCAGAGGGCGCTGGCTGAGCTTCTAGCTGCGGTCCAAAAATAGAGATCTGCTGGCCCGCTGAAAGGCTGACGCCTACCGTCAATTCCGACCCTGAGTCGATTAATTGCCCTGCCGAAACGGCTCGGGTCCATGTCGGCCCGATATTCACAGTTAGAGGCTGCGTGCTTTCGCTTCCGCGTCGAATCAAACCAACGGTCGCCTGGCTAGATCTGGCAATATACATCGACAGACAGTAAGTAAAGTTTGCAGGCACTGCAAGAGTCTGAGTAAACTCCTGGCTATTCTCCGCCGTATTTGTGAGGACAAATCCATTTGCTCCGCCGAGTGGATCTGCTGCTCCAGCTTGAACGTGGATCAGGGGCGATGCTTGCCAGTGAGAGTTTGATAGATCCGAGCTCCACCGCAACATGTTATCGGTCGGATCGACAAAGGTGAATGCGTGAAGAGGTCCTTTACATGCCGAAAAGTGCGCCTGAATTGCCTGCACATCGGAAGGGGACAGGGCAGAATAGGACAAATTCCATTGCCAGCGTGAATATCCGGGGTCCTCGGCCAGGAACAAGCTTCCATCGGGAAGCACATTCTTAATCGTTCGGAACAGGCGGGCCTTTTTGATTGGATATTGCGCCAGCGCTCCGCTGCTTAGCTGTGGAAAGTAGAGGTTACCCATTTGTTTCAATCACCCAGAACGACGTCGAACTCGAGCCAGCGCCCACGTACTCAGTCAGCAGCCCGGACGCGCCGAATCGACAATTTGGCACGGTGGTTCCGCTAATCGGATCGGGGAATATGAACGTCGCATAATCGCCCTGTTGCTGGTTGAAGAAACCTTCAATCTGTTGAATTTCGCTGTCGCTGAGCAACGATAGACGAATCTGCCACTGGCGAAGCGTTCTGCCCTGCATGAGATAACGTTGATCTGTTCCATCCAAAAAGCGGACCACCTCTACGGCTTGTCCGGTATTCTGGAGCAACGGATACTGCGTCACCGCGCCGGATGTAAGCGTTGGAAATGTCGTCATTTAGATCTCCGCGATAATGTCATTCAGAGAGCTTGAGTTGAGAAGAGCTTGCTTTACAGCCTGAGTAATCTGCTGGGCATCATAAACGTTGCCGGCCCGGTTCACCGGCGCGCCCGCCGACGCATAGATTGGCGCATTTTGCGAGTTCGAAATCGATCGCTCGGTTGTGGGTCCCTGAAAGGCAGAAGTCATTTGGGAGCCCAGGTACACAGTCTCTGTTTGTGAATCGGGTAGTTGGAATCGCTCCAGAGGCGGCAACGTTGCTTTGCCGCCGCCACCAAAAAGACCTGCTATCCCAGAAATCAGCGATCCAAGCCCGCCTATATTTCCCAAAGCCCCGCTCAGCGCGTTCGCAAAGCCGCCCGATGCCGCTCCGGTAAGCAGTCTGCTCCAACCACTTCCACTTGCGGACGTTGAAGTGGTTCGAGTGCTCGATGGGGCGCCAAAGCGAATCGATATCGGAGTCATTCTCTCGTTCATGCCGGCAGCCTTGGTATCAGATGGGCGGCCAAGCCTCGGTGCTCTCGATGAAATTCCGCCCGCAGACAGCGGAGCCGTTAGATTCGTCACGGTCGTGTTGCCCCCCTTCAGCCGCCCGCCGCTCGACCGCGACAATTGTGAGAGCAAACCACCCATATTGTTCTTATTCGCCATGCTGACTTTCCCTTCGCCATTCCTGCTCCAGCACGAGGATGGCATCGGCACTCTTCGCATCCATTGCGAGAATGCTCCCTCCGCCTGCTTCCTTCCACAGCCGAAACTGTTCCAGAAAGCTCAGGCTATCGGCCGTTATGATCGACTTCGGACATTGAACGGATGCGAGTTGGCCACGCACCCAGACTGGCCGTGCCGTCGCCGGAGCAGCAAAACCGCTCCAGGCGCAGTTTCTGAGTTTTGCCAGGCCGCTCTTCCGGCACGTATCGCATTTCCACGCGGCTGCTGGCGAAAACTGGAAATGGAATGCGATTAGAAGTTTTTTCGTTCGTCTTCTGAAAGCCCAATCTCGCGCTGCACGGCCGCCGCAATCTCCAGGGCGAGTGCCTCTGGAGCGTCTTTGACCACAGCATCGGCTTTCACCGTTTGGCCATCCATAGTGAGCCCTGTGATCTCAACCAGGCCCCATTCGATCAATAACTCCTGGACAAGCATTTCTGATAACGATGCCTCCAGTTGATCAGCCGGATCGCCCGCCTTCAGAAACTCGTGGCGAAGCGTCAGTTCCCGCACGCGTCTGGTCAATTGGATCCGCCTCGCTAGCGATACGCGGCGGGTCGCGAAGCGAACCGATGGAATCGTCTGGCTATCGTGCCAAACTGTGCTCAGATAATCCGGATCGCTATGCGAAGGCGATGAACAATTCGTCATCCGACACTCCCTGTGCAAGATTATTGTGGAATTCCCATTGCAGTCTCGTTTCCGAGTCGTTGAACACCGGAATCTCTGGTGTTACCTGGGGCAAAAATATTCCCATTAGCTGTCCCTGCTCCTGGCCGAGTTGCAGCATCGCCGAGATTAAGGTGCGGGCCTTCGCAGCCTGATACAATCCCTTCGTCTGGTCGTCATCTTGGGCAAACACCGAAAACTTGGAACTAATTTGCCTTATGCCGGGTGTTATCGCCCTGGGATATGATGAGCCGAATTCCTGATTTCGAACGTCCATGTGGTTCCTCACCTCGATATTGGCGGAGGTAAGCGTGAGGAACTGGCTATCTACACTCCCAAGCCATACCTGTCCGAGGTGCCCCGGAACTATCGAATAGTCAAATGGTCCAATCGCCGGCTCCGCGGGAAATGCAATCGCCCCGGTGTCGCTGGTTGAATCTAAAAGATCGGCAGCCGGCCCGCTGAATGCAAACTCGTGATAATCCCCGTTTACGGTAATATCTAGAACATCGACGCCTGCCCCAGTAACCATGCGGCTAACTGCGGTAACCGGGTCCCAATAATCGTATATAGTAATGCTCGGTAGCGCGCTCGCAAGGCGATATGTCACTGCGGGCGACAGCGTCTGCCCTGCAGTTGGTTGTGTAGTAAATGCGGCATTGATGCCAACCGTAAGAGCGTCAATCACACTAGTCACGAAACGAATCTCACTGCCGAAGCAAACTGCCGATCCCATTGCAAGGTTATGGGGAACCGTTGTCTGGATTTGAGACCCGCTTGCGCTTGCACCTATCGATAAGGCCCCACTAAATTGCGGTGCGCTTCCCATTCCCGCGTGAAAGAATGGGCCGTAACCTGGCTCGCCGGAGCCAGTCCACGAGGTCAAATAGCTCCGAGCATCAAACGCTGTATGCCGCCGCGCGGTTTTGGGTGTGCCCAGATATGTTCGGGTTCCGGTCTTATCCACCCTCCGCATGCTTTCAAGCACCTGTTGCGCTTGCAGGTGCACCGCGGGAAACCTATTCGCCGGCGCAATAGCAGCAGCTTGTCCATAGCTGGCCTCCACCGCAACATAGAACCGGTTTGCATTCGATGATATGTAGTTCGCCATTGCCTGTTCCCTAGTTGCGGCTCACTTCTATGCTGCACGCGATCGCAGCCGATTCCACAAATCCAAGACCGCCAGGCATGGGCTGCTGAAATTTCACGTCATAACGCCCGGAGAAGAACATGCCATCACCCCAATCTCCAATGTTGTCGCGTAAAATTCCCGTGATAGCCTCCACATAGTAATGAATCCATAAATCTGTTTGAGTAACCAGATTGGCGCTTGCCCAGGTTTCAGCCACCACACCCACTGCGCCGGAGAACGATCTAAATTTCTCTGTCTGCGCGTTCTTCACTACGTTGCTATACAGGCACACACGTGGATAGGGGAGTTGGACATCTTTGTCGCCGAGGTCTGGAGAAACCGAACTGATCACGATTCGGCTCGCATCGATCGTTGGTATGTTCTGGTTTGCGAGGGCAGCAATCGTGTTCACTTGCGTTTGAAGTGCGTTCCCCTGTATTAATAAGTTGGCCACTTTTTGTGCGGCAACAAGCGTCAGTGGTAGCATTCATCCCCGCCTTATCTGTCTGTATAGTCGAACGTAGAATTGAGGCCGCTGGCCGTCGATAGGATCCGGCCCATCGGTTATTCCCGTTGACGGCAGCGGCCATGTCGCTCCGATTGCCAGCGGAGCCAGGTTTTGACGCGTCAGATCGTCCTCGGACGAGCTAACGTAAACGTTCCAACCAGTGGCGGCTGCAGGTGCGTTGACGGCGCCCTCAGCCATACTCACCACAATTGTGGAATTCTCGGCCAGAATCTGTCCATTTACCGGGCTCAATGCACTCTCGTTCCCCGAGCTGTCCACCCAGGCGGTCTGTACAAACATGGCTTGCGCCGGCGAGTTTCCATTCTGAATCGAAATTAGCGGCAGTGCCGGCCGGGGCAATGCGTTGTACACGATCCCCACTCCAGACATGAAGAACATCTCCGAAGCTTGAGTTGCTTCATTCTGATATTCCGTCCATTTCGCTTGAAATCGCGTATTGAGCTGAACATTGTACGCTTCCGCGAAGAATCTGGACAGCGAATCGAAGCACAGCCATCGGTGCAAGGAGGATGTCACTACAACTGTAGATAGTCCAAGCACTCTTCGGTTCAAAAACTGCGGATCAGACGCGCCCACGTCAAGCAGCCACAACAAGAGCTTGTCGCCGATCGCGCCTGTCGAAAGGTTCACTTTCGTCTCGACGTTGATCCCGTGCGATGAAGCAACCTGGACCAGCGGTGCTTCGAACTGGAGCAGATCGTCGAGCGTAACAACCCCTGAGTCGGTGAAGAGTGCCATCGGCTACTTCCCCTGCGGGCCGTTCACTTTTCGGGCCGGTCCGGCATTGGCTGTAGGGTCTGCGATGAAGGCAACCTGCACGCGTTTTGCCAATTCCGCCTTTTCCGCTGCCGCTTTCGCGGCCATCTGTTCGTGTCGGTATTGTTCTCGCTCCGCTTCGGTCGCTATTGCCGCCCGCCCTTCAACAATCATCTTGGCCGCTACAAAGCGCGGGACTTCTGAGACAATCCCGGCCCTTCCGCCATCGGGAGTTTCCAGGCTGCTCAGAATCGGGTATTCCTCGGCCAGACTGGCCTCGATCTCGCGTATTTTTCGAAAGTATTGTCTTAGATCCACAATGCATCCCTTCAAACGAAAATGGGGAGCCCTTGGGCCCCCCACGCTTGTTACGTTTTAGCTACTAACTATTGACCTGCACTCCGAAGTTATTTCGAAGCACGCCGCACCCGTACAGAACGTCTACGGTAAACTGCTGAGACAGCGTGTTCGGTTGATAGCTCATAACGATGCGAATCCCGAAATTGCCCATCTCAGCGTATTCCGCTACTGCGCCAGTCCCCGGAAGAGGTTGCGGCAAACGCCGGATGACCAGGCCCAGCGCGTCACGGGTGAACGCCAGATTATGCGTATTCGGACTGGCAGTGCCTGTAACCGGAACAAACTGCGAGCGGAAGATGAAGAAGTCTTTCATCTTGCCCACATTGCCCTCGACCAGGGCTTTCAGTCCGGCTTCTCCCGATGAGTAGTATTCACTGAATCGCGGAATCTGCCGGATCTGAGAATACGTGTTTGAATCCACCACCAGATACTTCGGCGCGGTTGCAGGAACCTTCGCCGCAAACAGTGCGGTTTCAGCAGCGTCGATAGTCGCTTCCGTTACCGCCGTTCCAGCGGAACCAACAGGGGGGTTGGCCGTGAACTGGTTGTAGCAGTTCAACAGATCCCGCTCCACACGTTCTCCGATGGCGATCACGGCCGGCTGCATATATGCCCGGAGCAAGTCCGGAAATGCCAGCGCCTTCGTCACGTCAGGAATCTGAAACGAGGCTTCCGCATGCGTGTTCAGAACAATTTGCGCATTCCCAAGACTCGGGTTCTGCGGCGTAACCGTCCCACCCTCCGCGATGTTGTTAGCAACCAGCACCGGGGGGATCGGAATGTTGACCGTATCACCGGCATGTGCCAGCACCGGTTCGTAGTCGCGGTTTACCAAATTACCCATGACGAGGTTTCCCATCAGGGCAGGTAACGCGTCCGCGGCTACCAGCTTAACGATTGCATTTGCCAGATTGGCAGATGTTATTGTTGACATAAATCTCCTCTATACTTTTCGCGACTTCCCAAGTCGCGATCTTCTACTTCGCTCGCGCTCTCCATATTCGCGGCCATCCTTACTGATCGGCCGCTTCAACGATGGCGACTGTTCAAACGCCCCGCAACGCCTGAGAAGCGAGCCGCGAGATCTCTTTCCTAACTCGTTCCAGGTCTTCTTTGTTCATTCCTGGCTTAATCTTGTCTATCTCGATGCCTGGCGTAACGTCCGCCGATCCACGCAACGGCGATTGGGCGCCACTCCCGCCCGCAATCCGAGCCGGCAGCAGCTCCGGGTTTTGTTGCACGAAGGCAGCAAGATACTCTTCCATCGACTTCGCGTCCGGGCCCTTCGCTTGTAGCTGGCCGTTGTCCGCTCGCACGATATCGTCCTTAACAGCTTTGAATGCGAGATCTACCTTCGCGACGCCCAATCGCTGAAGCTCGCTTCGGATTTGTGCGCTTCGCTCGCTCTCTTCCGCGGCCGCCCTCGCCTTCCTGTTCTCCTCTACGAGTTGATTCAAGCGGCCTTCCAGGCTTTCGCGTCGCTTCCGTTCATCCTGTAATTGCGTCTGGTACGCTGGCTCAGCTTTCCGCTGCTCAGCCTTAACAAACTCTTCGATTGCCTGTCGAACGATGTCCCGAATGCCCGGTTCGTTCTCAGGATTCTTCTGTGCTTCCATCTGATCTGACATGAACTCTCTCAGCTCCTTACCTGTGCCCTAATCTCGCTTGCCACTTCATCCTTTGTTTCTTGCCTGGCATCGCTCAGATACTTGAATGCCAATCGTTCGAACACTTGTTTTTTGAGCGTTGGTGATTCAATGCCGATCTGCAATAAGGCTGCTGCCTGCTGTAGTTCCGTAGCGAAGTCTGTGATATCAAGCTCATCGAGGCCCGACACCGAAATCACCATCTCATCCTGCCGGGCGTCACTCAGCGACTTCACTACGGCGCTGATTGATTCCTTCACCAATGTTCCGTAACCGCGCAGCACCTCTTGTGTGATCGCAAAATCGAGCTGTTTGCTTAGAGCCGATTGCGCGTGGCCGCCCGTCATTTCGCCCGATGCCTGCGATAAGTAGCAGACCCGGTAAATCTCTTCCTTGAGCGACTGCAGGTTCGCCGCCGCAATCTGGTACACCTTGCCGTCCGGCTCGGTCCAGCCGAACTTATCGCCCGGACCTAATTGAATGAAGTAGCTCTCCCCCACAATTTGGTTCCACTCGCGGTCGGAATAGATAACCGGCATCGCGAACAGACCCATCGTGATCGCCCACCCTAGCGCGTTCGACTTATTAAAGTGCTCAAGCTGTAGATTGGCGGCCTTGTTCATCAGCCACAAACCGTCGCTCAATTTCAGGGTCGTTAGCGGCACGCGCCCAACCCGGGTCAGGCAGTGTGATCCTTGCGCGATGAGTTCGATATCGCGTGGTTGCTCACCGCCCTCAATACGCCGATAGGTGCTGAATGAGTGCCTGTCGTAGTAGTACCAGAACGTTTCTTCGACAACATCCGGCGAATGAACGTCCGGCTGCCGGCGTACTTTCCGCCTCAACACCACCCATTCGTAATCGCCCCGCTCACTGCAGCTCCAATTGATCAGGTCTTCTGCTTCGAATGGAACCAGAAAAGCTCTGGAGATGCCTTCCTGGTCCTCTTCCGCCCGGTTTTTCGGCGCTTTTGAAGCGCGTGGAAAATCGAGAAGAATGTGACTCGCCCCGGAGATCAAAGCCTGGGTTAGGCTCTGGCGGAAAAAGCTAGACAGCTTGGTTCCGCGGCAATCGCAGTCCTCTGCAAAATCGGCGAAGAATTTGCGCCCGGATGGCAGCCCGCCTTCCAGGTGCACCGTGGGTTCCCGTCGGAATAGAGTTGCTGCATACCAATCGATGATGGAGCCGATGTAGTTTTCATAGAACGCTCGATGTAGGCGCTCGCTGTAAACATCCAAGGGCTCCTTCTGACGGCGCAGCAGGTACTCGGCCGCCCGAAGTTTGAACTCGTGCCCTCCGGCGTAGAGGTCCCGATACATGCGCCACATTAGCCTGTGGCGTTTATATTCCGGGTGTTCTCGATCGATTTCCGTCATTGTCTGGCTTCTCTCCGTTTTCAAAACAACCGCCGGTCCATTTCACCGGCCTTTGGCTTTTCCGCAAATAGCTCCCATATGACATACCCAAGCGCGTCAGATGCGTGAGTCCTCTGCGGATCTCGTACTTTGTCGATGATTCCTGAGTCCGGCTTAAACATTACTTCTTCAAAGTCCTTAATCAGCTCTTTACAACTTGCATCGATCTCCAGCCTCACTTCGCCAAGTGCGTTCGTAAGTAGAGCATTCACTTTCTGAACACGCTGCAGCACGGCTGGGTTCTTAGAAGGAACTCGCAGCCGCGTGCGTTTGAATCCCGCGCGGCTGAGAGAATTTTGCAGCAAAGTGTAGTCGGTGGTTCCCGTCGTGTGCATATTTCTCCCGCTTGCGTCTCCAAAGATTTCTATATTGGCGGCATGGTGCTTATAGCGATTCTCAAATTCCAGACAGGCTTCTTCAGTTGTCGCCCGTTCGAGCACGATCTCGTCAATTACCACCAACCGCTGATCGTTCCACTGGAGCAGCACCGAGCTCATCGGGGCAACATTGAAGTCGAGCCCCCACAGCAATAGCTTTCTCGGATCATAGGCTTGCGTGACGACATGGATGTTAGGGTTAAAGCAGTGATATACCCGGTCGCAACGGCTGTTTAGATACTCACCAAGCACTTCCTGCCTATAGAACCTGGGGTCGTAACTCCTCTCCAATCGGTCGTAATAATCCGGAGTCTTTTCCAATACATGCCGGTTTTCGAAAGGCTTTGCTTGTACGCAGCCGTACCCGGGAACCGGCGAATGAATGAAGCGTTTATAAAGCCAGTCATGTCCCTGAGGTGTCCAGACCCCAAATCCTGAAAGCTTCTGCGCCTTCGGGTCCCGTAGGCGAGCCTCCAATCTCAGCCATGCTTCCTCGCGTGTGTATGAGAGCTCATCGATAGCGAACCATGCCAGATTTGTTCCGCGTAATCGCTCTGGTTCGTCTAACGACCTCAGCAGAACGGTGCTCTCGGAGCTGCTCATCGTGAGTTCGCCGTCCGCCTTCCGCATTTCAAAATCAACGTCGTATTCCTCCAGCATCTGGAGCAAACTTGTAAGTGTGGCGTCCCGAAGCATTGAAAAGGTTGGCGCTGCCAGGATTCCTTGCCGGGCCCGATTCACATACGTATTCCTTACCGATTCGAAGCAAAGAGCCGCACTCTTCCCCGATCCCACCGGTCCTGAGAATCCCTTCAGCCGCGTCGGCAGCATTCGGAAGCAGGCTTGAGATGGAAGCGGTATGTAGGCCCAACATAATTTCTCGGTGAGCGGGTCGTTGCGCCCGTCCTGCACAGCACAACTCATGCTCATCTGTAATGACCGTACAGGGCTCTTACCGCTGGGAGCTGGAAAAAGCCTCGCAAGCTGTTATAAGCGTGGGAGATACATTTTTTGAGGTTTTTGTGATTGGCTTTTAGAATCCGCTACACTGATTTCTTCAGCAGTGAGCAGACAGACAACTTATCAGGATGCTGGCGTCAACATCGATGAGGCGGACCGCGCGGTATCGCTGATCAAGCGCTACGCCGCCAAAACCCTCACGCCCAACGTCCTTACTTCGATAGGGAGCTTCGGGGCCGGCTTTTCCCTGAAGGGCTGGCGCGATCCTGTTTTGGTCAGTTCCGCCGACGGGGTTGGAACCAAACTGAAGATCGCCTTCGCCACAGGGCGTCACGACACCGTCGGTGAGGACCTGGTCAATCATTGCGTCAACGACATCGCAGTCCAGGGTGCAACCCCGCTCTTCTTTCTCGATTACTTCGCGGTGGGCAAACTCGACGCCGCGGTTTGCGGCAGTGTGGTGGCCGGAATCGCCCGGGGCTGCAAAAACAATGGTTGTGCGTTAATCGGCGGCGAGACGGCTGAGATGCCTGGCATGTATGCCGCCGGCGAATATGATCTTGCTGGTTTCATTGTCGGCGCGGTAGAGCGTAAACGTATGCTTACCGGAGCCGGTATCGTGCCCGGCGACTTGCTGCTAGGCCTTCCGTCGCACGGTCTGCACACCAACGGCTACTCGCTCGCTCGAAAGCTGCTTTTCGAGAAAGCCGGTCACAAGCCGGAAGAGTTCGCCGATGAGTTGCTCCGCGTTCACAAGTCATATCTCAAGCCCATCCAAGCACTCCATCAAGCGAAGCTGCTCAAGGGCGCTGCCCACATCACGGGCGGAGGTCTCACCGACAACATCCCCCGCGTTCTTCCGGCCGGTTGCGCCGCCGAAATCGATGCTTATTCCTGGCCTGAACAGCCCATCTTCAGGCTCTTGAAAAAGCTGGGCAATATTCCGGAAACCGATTTCCGCCGGACCTTCAATCTCGGAGTCGGCATGGTGTTCGTCATCCCCTCGAAGAAGATTGAGCTCGTTTCGCAACTTCTTAAGAAATTGCGTGAGCCCTTCTACCAGATCGGACGGGTCGTGCCCCGGAAATCCAAAAGACAACCGGGAGTTGTCTATCTGTGAAGCTTGGGATTTTGCTTTCCGGCCGTGGTTCCAATTTTGAGGCTATCGCTCGCAATGTCCTTGCCCGGAAACTCGATTGCGAGATTGGCTTCGTTTTTTCAAACCGGCCAAACGCACCCGGGCTTGTGCGGGCCCGCGAGCTGCGCTTGCCCTGCGGTGTCGTTGAATCCGCCGGCCGCGACAGAGCGGATTTCGACGCACAAGTCGCTGACCTGCTTAAGGCAAATGGGGTCGAGCTGGTTTGTTTGGCCGGCTATATGCGCCTCTTGAGCGGTGGGTTCATTTCGCAATTTCCGCGGCGCATTCTGAATATCCACCCATCTCTGCTGCCTGCCTTCCCCGGGCTTGACGCCCAATACCAGGCCTTGATGCATGGCGTGAAGGTTGCCGGCTGTACGGTTCACTTTGTGGATGAAACTCTGGACAGCGGCCCCATTCTTCTCCAGGCCGCCGTCCCCGTGCTCGACGGCGACACAGCCGATACGCTGTCCTCGCGCATCCTGGTCGAAGAACATAGAATTTACTCTGAAGCAATCGCCTGGGTACTGAAGGGGAATTTCCGCATCGAAGGCCGGCGAGTAATTAGAACCTGAAAGCACTTAACCGATGTTGAAGAACGTTTTAGCAGCAGTTGTTGTCATTATCCTGATCGTTTTTGGATTCGTTTGGTTCTCGGGCAAGCATGCCGAAATCAAACTCGCCAGGCCCGTCGCCGCGATTGGCGCATCCACAACGATCCTGATCCAGGCCAACGGTCCGAATGGAGTCAAAGCATTTTCCGCCTCCCTCGAACAGGACGGCCAAACAAAAACAATTTTTGAAGATAAAAGCCGTTCCCGACAGAAAGGCGTTATCTACTCCTTCACTGCCGGAAAGAAAGAGGCGCCTTTCCTGAAGGAAGGTCCAGCGACGCTCATCGCAAAGGCCCAATCGAATGATTTCCGGGGCGCAACTACGACGTTTGTTCAGGATATTCAGGTCGTTCTTAAGGCGCCCAGCATCGTAGCGGACGGGCGTCAGCATTACATCAATCAGGGTGGTTCTGAGCTCGTGCTCCTCGATTTAGCCGGCAACTGGGCCGAGGCAGGCGTCCGCGTCGCCAATTACTCCGCGGGCACGTTCGCAATCCCTGGAGAACCGGACAACAGCAATCACCGCTTCTCCCTGTTTCCATTCCCATGGAACGTCTCCTCCGATGCCGTCCCCCAGGCTTTTGCCAAGAACGGCGCGGGAACGGAAGTCAGCACTACATTTTGGGTGAGGGTGTTTCCGAAAAGATTCCGGTCGAGTGATATCCAGCTTAACGATCGCGAACTCCAGAAGGTGGATGGAGAACTCGATCCAGACGGCTCCGGCAGCTTGGTCGAACGCTTTGTGAAGATCAACCGCGAGACCCGGCGCGCCAACGCGGAGCAGATCTATGAGCTGCGCAATAACACGGAGCACCGCATTCTGTGGTCCGGACCATTCATTCCAGTAAAAGGTGCCCGCGAATCGTATTTTGCGGATCGCCGCAGCTACTATTACCAAGGCAAGAAAGTCGATGAACAAGTGCATCTCGGCTATGATCTCGCCCAGACCGCGAACATGCCTGTAAAAGCAGCCAATTCCGGCAAGGTTATTTATGCGGACCGCCTCGGCATTTACGGCAATTGCATCATCATTGATCATGGCTATTCGCTGCAAAGCCTGTACGGCCACCTGAGCAAAATCGGCGTCCAGGTTGGACAAATGGTGCAGAAGGAACAGCAAATTGGGATCAGCGGAGCGACCGGAATGGCTTTCGGGGATCACGTGCACTTCAGCATGCTGGTTGATGGAATCCAGATTGACCCTAAGGAGTGGTGGGACGAGCACTGGATTCACGACCGCATCCTGAGCAAAATCGGCGTTGGTGCGGCCGGGAATGCCTTTAGCGCAGGAATCGGCGACCCTCCGATGCGGGAGGAGCCGGTCGTTCATCACCGCGTCCGGCATCACAGACGCTGAGGGTGCTGCAAGCACATCACACTGATCGAATCGCGGCTCGGGCACGTGTTCGCACCGCCTAAACTTTCACTATCCTCTTACAAGCCAATCGGTTGACACTGCCTGCCAGGGTATCTCATACTAAAAAGGTCCGATATCATGGCTGCTCGAAAAAAGCGCCGAAAAGCGGCCGCTAACCCACCTCCGCTGACTCTGGCAGACCTCCAGCTCGGTCAGCGCTGCATCCTGGACCGGCTCGATTTGCCCGAAGATATGGCCAGGCGTTTGATGGAGTTGGGGTTTTTGCCCGGAAATGAGATCACTCCCGGGAAGCGGGCGCCCGGCGGAGGACCACGGGTATTCCGGGTAGATGGTTCCGAGGTTGCACTGCGGCAGGAGACCGCCGCCCGGCTTTACGTTCGTCGCGATCCTGAATCTGATTTCGTGGTACTTACATGAGTAGCTGTCACGGCGGGCCCCCTCGTTCCGGCCTCTTACCGAATCCCTCCATTCTGCCGCCTCGGCCGGCTACCGACCGGCCCATTATTGTTGCTATTGTCGGTCCTCCTAATTCCGGCAAGTCCACCCTTTTCAATCGCTTGACCGGCTTGCGCCAGAAAGTCGCAAATTTCCCCGGCGTTACCGTCGAGCACCGCATGGGTAAAGCCAAGCTAAAGGATCAGCACGAGGTCTTTCTGGTCGACCTTCCCGGCGTGTACAGCCTACATCCTCGCGCCGAAGATGAGCAGGTTACCCACGACGTTCTGAAGGGTGAGCAACCAGACTTTCCGAAACCGGACGCGGTGATGCTCATCCTGGACTCCACCAACCTCGGCCGCAACCTGGTCCTCGCCGCCCCGATTCTGAGCCTCGGCCTCCCGACTCTGGTACTGCTCAACATGGCCGACGACCTCGCCGCGCGAGGCGGCAAGGTGGATATCGCCGCGCTCTCGAACGAACTCAACTGTCCGGTAGCGCTCATTAGCGCCGCCAAGGGTACCGGGATCGACCGCATCCAGCAGTTTCTTTTGGGAACGGCCGTTCGGCTGAATTCGCCCCCGCCGAGAATTGAGCTTCCCGTCCTGCATGACGTTCCGAAGTGCCGTCAGTGGGCAGCCAAGCTCGGCATTCGCGCTTCCTACAGAGCGCCAGCGCCGCCTCTCTGGACTCGCCGGCTGGACGCCATCTTTCTGCACCCGGTTTGGGGTCCGCTGATCTTTGCCGCCATCGTGGTGGCGGTCTTTCAAAGCATATTTTCCTGGGCAAAGCCCGTAATGGATGGGATGCAGGGTTTCGTCCTCACCTCCGGTATATGGATGAAGCATGTGCTGCCCGACTCGCCTTGGCGCTCTCTTCTGGTCGATGGCGTTTGGAGCGGAGTGGGAGCCGTAGTCGTCTTTCTGCCGCAAATCCTGCTGCTGTTTCTGTTCATCGGCATACTCGAGGATTCCGGCTATCTCGCCCGGGCCGCTCTCATCGCCGACCGCACCATGTCGAAGTTCGGCTTGCAAGGCAAGTCATTCATTCCGCTGCTTTCGGCTTACGCCTGCGCGGTTCCGGCCATCATGGCCACGCGTGTCATTGAGAACAAACGCGACCGCATCGCGACCATGATGATTGCGCCATTGATGACATGCTCGGCGCGCTTGCCGGTTTACACGCTTCTCATTGCCGCCTTTATTCCGAACATCCCGTTGCTCGGCGGCATTCTCTCCCTGCCGGCGGCTACCATGCTGAGTCTGTACGTGCTCGGTTTTCTGGCCGCCATCATAACCGCCCGCGTTCTGAAATCCAGCATTCTCAGAAGCCGCGGCTCGTCTTTTGTCCTCGAAATGCCGCCCTATCGCTGGCCCACCTGGCAATCCTTGACCTTGCGATTGATTGACCGCGCCAGGGTCTTCCTGCGCCGCGCCGGAACGGTGATTCTTCTGGTTGCCATCTTGCTTTGGGTGCTGGCGCATCTGCCTCTCGAAAACGGCAAAACTCCACCTCTCGAGCACAGCGTCGCCGGCATGATCGGCAAGACCATCGAGCCGGCCATCAAGCCTCTGGGCTTCAACTGGAAAATCGGCATCGGTCTGATTACTTCGCTTGCGGCCCGGGAAGTGATCGTTGGCACCCTGGGAACCATCTACGGCATCGAAGGAGACGAGGAGTCACAAGCGAAAGGATTACAGACCGCCCTACACAAAGACCTGACCGCATCCGGAGCTGTGGCCTTGCTCATCTTTTTCGCCTTTGCGATGCAGTGCTTTTCTACGCTGGCCGTCGTGAAGCGCGAAACGGGTGGCTGGAAATGGCCGGTCTTTCAGTTCTCGTATATGCTCGTGTTAGCGTACTCTGGTTCATGGTTGGCGTTTCATATAGCCAATCACTTTCTTGCTTGACGGTCTTCGGCCGCCAAGCCTCCATAACAAATGAGCCATTCCATCCTGAACGTGGCCGTTCTCGGCTCGGGTTGCGCCGGAAACACAGCCGCCATCTACACCGCCAGGGCGAACCTGCAACCGCTTGTGCTGGAGGGGCATGAGCCCGGCGGCCAGCTTTCCATCACCACTGAGGTCGAAAATTTCCCCGGATTTCCGGAAGGAATCCAGGGCCCGGCGCTGATTGAGAATATGAAGCAGCAGGCCCAGCGCTTCGGCGCGACCTATAGGCACGGGCGTGTGGTGCATGCCGACCTCTCACAGCGTCCTTTTACGCTGCAGCTTGAAGATGGAGAGAAGCTTTATACCCGAACCCTGATTGTTGCCACTGGCGCATCTGCACGTTGGCTCGGCCTTCCCAATGAACAGAAGCTGATCGGACATGGCGTTAGTTCCTGCGCCACTTGTGATGGATTCTTTTTCCGCGGGAAGAAGATTATGGTTATCGGAGGCGGAGACTCCGCCATGGAAGAAGCGAATTTTCTGAGCCGCTTCGGCAGCGAAGTCGCCCTGGTACATCGCAGTGACGCGTTCCGGGCCTCCAAAATCATGCTTGAGCGGGCGCAGGCCAATCCGAAAATCATCTTCATTACAAACACAGTTGTTGAAGATATCGGCGATCCCGAAAAGGGACATGTCAACAGCGTCACGCTGCGCAATATAAAAACACATCAGGTTTACGATCGCGAAGTTGATGGGTTTTTCGTGGCGATCGGGCACATCCCCAACACGAAACCCTTCGGCGGACAGCTTGATCTCGACGCCGACGGCTACATCATTTCGCATGGCGGCGCGCGCACCAATGTGGCGGGCGTTTTCCATGCCGGCGACGTGGAGGATCGCATTTATCGCCAGGCGATTACCGCATCGGGCGCAGGCTGCATGGCCGCGATTGAGGCGGAACGGTTCTTAGAAGCCGAAGGGCACTGAGATTTGTAGCCCGTTCGAGAACCGCTTACGGTATCTCATGTCTTCCGGGCGGACACCAGCAAGACGATCCCGCCGATAATAATCACTCCTCCAATAATTGGCGCATACGGCACATTATGCGTCGTGTCTTTGCTTGCATGCAGCGGCCCGACATCGATCACTTTCTCCCGGGTCTTGAACCCGAATGCCCCCCAGATCAGCACAACCAGGCCGATGATAATCACGATCCAGCCGCTTGCGGTTTTGCTCATGAATTGTTCCCCCTGCTCTCCTTGTCATTCTCTCAGCCGGCTAATGTCGTGTTTCCGAAGTTTGCCTACTATTCTCCGAGTGCGAACGATACGCAAACCAGGGACTGGCTTCGAATTTCCCGACCGCGATGCCCAAAAACGAACAAGACTCGACCCGGAAATTCGTTGCCTGTCCCAGGTTTGCCCCACAGGTTTGCCCCACAGGTTTTGCCCCCAGGTAAACTACTGCGGCGGGTTGCTGAGCTGTAAGCGCAGGATCTCGCTAATAAGCCAGCCGCGGTATGTTAATCCTACTCCGGTGGCTGCTGCGCCTGGGGAGTAGCCCGGGGGCTCGCGACCGGCGCCTCACCAGGATTTTGTGGAGCCGGGCTCTGGGGAGCCGCAGTTGCTCCGTCGCTCGGATTCTGCGGAGCTGGATTCTGCGGCGCGGCCATCGAAGAGTTCGAACCGAATGAGCTCGAACTCCCGAATCCGCTATTCGTGCTCTGAATTCCATTTGCGGGAGCGCCGGTTTGCAAAGCAGCGGCTCCTGCAGCGCGCATCTGGTCCTTGCGCGGATCGTAGAAAAATTCCCAAAGCGAATAGTCGGTCTGATCGTTAATGACCTTGATGCTCTTGCCGCCCGCCTTGCTCGCAACGCCTGCAATGCCGCCGCCCGAAATCGCACCCATGCCCGGGGCGCCCGAAAAGGCCGCTTGTTGCTGCGGCGTTCCTGTCCCGACGGAGGTCGCGGGCGCCCCAAATGCGCCGGTTACGCCAGGTGTGCCTGCCATCTGTCCCCCGGCAGCCTGCCCGCTGGGCGCCGCTATTCCTGCTGCCTGCGCCTGCTGGTCCTTATCAGCCGGCAACAGGGATACGGTCGGGTCTTGTCCGGTATCAGGGGTACTGGCAGCCGTTTCCGCGCCGGCGGCACTTGCCGGCATTTCGGGCGCACGCTGCGGAACTGGCGGAACCACTACTTCTGGCGCGCTGGACGAGCTTGTCCCAAAAGACCCGCTTACGCCAAACCCGGAACCGGTATTCGCACTCGCTGAGTTCGATCCGAAGCCGGAATTGGATCCGAAGCCGGAACTCGAACCGAAACTGGAATTTGAACTAGATCCGAAACTCGACTTGGAACCGAACCCGGAGTTCGATCCAAATCCCGAACCGTTCCCGCTTGCCGGACCCGCCGTCCCCAGCGGGTTGTTCGTTTGGATCTTGGAGTCTATCAGCATGCCGCCAGGACCCGCATGCAGCAGTCGCCAGTCGTTTTTACCGGTGAATGGGTCTTTGAACCGGTGGCGCAGAAAGCGCATCCGGTTGGTATCTTCCAACTGATCCAGCGAGGCCGGGTAGTGCCCGGTTTTTCGTACGAACAGCCGCACTGCGTGCGCGTATTCCTCGCCACGATACACCAGCAGTTCTTCTTTCTGGCGTTTCGCCTCAAACACGGCGACCGGCAATTCCATGTACAGCATGATCGCGACCATTGCCGCGAACACGAACACAATCAGAAGCGCCGAACCTTGTTCCTGATCGCGCCGAAATGCCGATCCTTGTTCCCGATCGCGTTTCACTCCGGCATTGCCTCTGCCACCAGCGCCAGCGTTTGGCCCTGCTTCACCTGCGTATCTTCCAGCCGGGCGCTATCGGGCGTGAGTTCAACCACCAGGTAGCGTTGATCCAGCAACTCGCCTTCTATCGCCACCAGAACGTTGTCTCCGTCCAGAAAAAACCCTCGATTTTGTTGACCTTGAGCTGCCGGCTTGGCGAACCCGTAGTATTTCAGCGGAATATTCAGCGCTGCCGCGCTCGCTCCCGGTGACTGGTTTACCGCTTGAGGTGGCAACGCAGCGGGCACGATGTTAGGTCCGTGAAGTTGCTTCATCTGCTCGGCAGCTTGTTGTGGCGTCGGTCCCGTCTCAAACAGATTGCGCATGTTGTCTACCGCGGGCACCGCTTGCACGCGCGCCAGCAGATCGAGCCGCAGTGTCGGATCTACATTTCCGGTCGTAGGGTCTACCGGACGCAGGCGCAGCGTGCCCCGATCGTTCGCTCGTGCCTGACGGCGCGTAACCGGTGTCCGCCTGTTCCAATTGGTAGCTGGCGTCGCGCTGCTGTGTGGGCGTGTTACAGCCGGAGTGCTTCCTCCCTCGCCCCGCAAGTTATACCAAAACAACACCACAGCCACTGCGATCAATCCGCCCGCTAGAATCTTCGGGTCTATGCCTACCCGCATGCCAAAAATTCTTGTCTGTGCGGCCGCGCTCATGGCTGTCCTCCAGCGGAGCCGCTCGCATTCTCGCGGACAATGGCCTGGAATCGTATTGACGTGTTAATCTGTCCGTTCTTCTGCTGGGGCGCGGCTTGCAGATTATCTAGCATCAAAAGCATGGGTGAGTGGTCTGTCAGGTTCAGGAAGTGCATCAGGCTTTCGTACGATCCTTCATAGCTGGCGGTCGCATTCAACAGCGACAAATCCGAAGTGCCCTCAATCGGTTCCTCGCTAAACACCGCGTCCCGCTCCCGCAGCCCGGCCTCTTTCACCATGCGCTGGATCTCCTCAATCACCAGTTCATATGCCGTCCGGTTCGCTAGGAAATATTTGCCTTCGAAAGCGCCGGATTGCAGGCTCCCAACCTGAACTTTCTCGGAAATCGTTTTCAAATGCGCAGCCTGCGCTTTCGCGGTCGCGATCTCCATCCGAATCTGCTGGCTATCTTCGGTAAGATCCGCGCGCGAACCACCCGGTGGCGCAAAGTAGAGAAACAGCGCCGCACCGTTCAACAGAACTAGCACGCCAGCGGCAACCTGCAGCCAAAAGCGGACTCCTCGCTGGCCGATACTGCGCTTCGAGAATGGCGATTCAAAGTTTTTGAGCATAAGCAACCGTCACTCGATATTTGTAATAGGGATCGTTCTGGCTCGGCGGCGTCTGCGTTACCACCGACGCCGCACCGAACAGCCGTGATCCTTCCAGGTTCTTCAATAATCCAATCACCGCATCCGACCGTTCGCTCGCAATAATCATGTCGAGCTGTATCCGGTTCGTTCCAGTCGCATCCTCCATTCCCACCTGCGGTAAACGAATCGCGAGCAGCCTCATATTCTGCGGTAGTACCGTTCCTAAGTCGCTGAACACGCGTGTCCAGCTCACGCCCCTCCGCGCAATCAATTCGTTCAGAAAGACGTTCGTGGAAAATACGTCCGCGTTCTCCGGTTTCGCAAGCACTCCTGAAAATTGCGCCTGCTGCCTTTGTAAGATGTGCAGCCTGGTGTTCTGTGCGCCGATTACCGTCCGCAAATCCGCGGCTTGCGCGCGTTCTCGCAAAATCAGGCCGGTCAGCACCAGCAGCGAACAGATTAGTGCCACGCATACGCCGGCGATGATTGCGGTGTATGCCCGCTCCCGCCGGAACGGCTGCGATGCAAGGTTGATTTCCATCGGAGAGGTCGTCATGCCGCGTAGCGCTCCAGTAAACCGAGCAGACCGGCGTTTTCCTGCGAAGCGGGACCAAATTTCGAGCGCACCGGCGCATACGCTACTCCGAACTCTCTTTCTGCAAGCTGCCCCAATCGATCCGTTTCCGGTCCAAAACCGCAGAGCAGCAGCCGTGTTACTGCTCTGCCAAGCTGGTCCTCTGCGTACGCCAGAGTTTGCTGCAGAAGCGCCAGAATCAAATCTCCTTCCGGCTGCTCCTCGAGCCCTTCCTCGCCGGCCAACTCACTGTGGCTGAGATCCAGACAGCGGACCAGCCGCACCCGGCCCTGCTCAAACAGCACCGCCGAAATCGCGGCGCCGGCAGACTTCACCAGCAGCGTGAGGCTGGTCTGCCCGGGATCGCACAGGCGCAGCACGGAAAGGCAGGACGGTACCACAACACCTAAGCGGTAACCGGCTTCGGTAAAGAGCGCTTCATATTCGTCCAAAATCGGTCGCGCAATAGAAACCGCCAGCACTTCCAGCCGTTTCGGCTCTTCCCTTTGAATCGAATACGAGAGCTGCGCTTCGTCGATATGAAACGGCACGCTCTTGCGCAGCCGGAACCGGATCAGGGCCTCTCGTTCCGCCTCCCCTGCCGGGAATTGTTCAAAATCGAGAATCGCCATTCGCACTGCGTAATCCGGTATAACCAGTGCGGCCGCCGGGCGTTTTGTGCCGTTCACAGGCAAGAGCCGCGGCAGAACATCGCGATAAAGGTATGGCTTCAACAGGTTCGGCGCGCTTGGAGACGCAGTTAATCCATGCTCGGCCAGCACTTCAAATTTGTGCTGTCCCGGCATCCGCGGCGATCCCGCTGCGAGAGAGACTTCGGTGATTTCGAACAGATGGTCCGGCGGCGGATCTGCGACCCAGCGCTGGACTTTATCGATAAACGACAACGTTTCCTACCCTTCGATGAATGTTACTTTGTTGGCCTCGCGCAGGGTCGTGATTCCTTCCCGAATCCGGTCTAGTGCCGAAGCCCGCAAAAAGGTCATACCGTCTGCTTTCGCAGCCCGCTTTATCTCAGAGGTCGGCCTGCGCTCCAGAATCAGTTCCCGAATATTTTCCGTCAGGTCCAGCAATTCATGAATCGCCGACCGCCCGCGGAATCCAGTGCCGCTGCATTCCATGCACCCACGCCCTTCATAAAACGGAAAAGAGCGCCATTCCGCCAGATCAAGTCCGCTCTCTTTCAGGTAATCATCGTCATACGTGACACGTTCGCGGCAGTGTGGGCAGATGACCCGGACGAGGCGTTGCGCCAGAATGCAGTTTAGAGAAGAGATGAAGTTATAAGCCTCCACTCCCATGTTTAGAAACCGGCCCAATACATCGAACACATTGTTCGCGTGAACGGTGGTGAAGACAAGATGCCCTGTAAGTGCGGCGTTAATGGCTATCTGGGCGGTTTCCTGGTCGCGGATCTCACCCACCAGAATCTTATCGGGATCGTGCCGTAGAATCGATCGCAGCCCGCGAGCGAACGTCAACCCTTTCTTCTCGTTGACCGGAATCTGCGTTATGCCTTTGATCTGATATTCCACCGGATCTTCAATCGTGATGATCTTGTCTTCGTCGTTCTTGATCTCACTTAAGGCCGCATACAACGTGGTCGTTTTACCGGAACCCGTAGGCCCGGTCACCAGCACCATGCCATACGGCTCTTTGATGAACCGCCGGAATTTCGCCAGATCCTGGTCCGCGAAACCGACCACGTCCAGTGTCAATTGCGAGAATTTCTCGCTCATCGATTCTTTGTCGAGCACGCGCAGCACGGCGTCCTCGCCATAAATCGTCGGCATGATTGAAACCCGGAAATCGATCAACCGTCCCTTGTAGCGAACCCGGAATCGGCCGTCCTGCGGCACGCGCCGCTCGGCGATATCCAGCTCGCTCATTACTTTTATGCGCGAAATGACCGCCGAATACCACTCCTTCGCAATCGGACTCATCGCATACTGCAGCACGCCATCGATTCGATACTTGATCGCAACCTCCTGGTCGCGCGTTTCAATATGCACATCGCTCGCGCGCCGCTCCAGCGCGTTGAAGATAGTCGTGTCCACCAGTTTGATGACCGGGGCGATATTGCCCTCGTCCGATGCCAGCCGGTCAATCGAAAGGTTCTCATCCGCATTCTCGTCGTCGCCGACTACATCCAGCGTGAACCCTTCGGTTACTTCTTCCAGTACCCGCTGCGACTGCTCCGTCTTCTTCAGCAGGTCCGAAATCTGCGAATACGTCGCGACTTTGACCTTAAGCTTCTTCGCGAGCAATACCGCTAATTCATCGATGAGAACGATCTGGCGCGGGTCCGAAAGCGCGATTTCGAGTGTTCCGTTCTGCGCATGCAAAGGCACGAAGTGGTAACGGAACATCAGGTCCACGGGCACGGTGCGGAACAGTTCGTGATCGATCTTGGTCGCGTGGAGATCCACGAACTCGCAGCGATACCGCCGGGCGATGATCTGGGCTTGCTCCGCCTCTTCGGAAGCGGTTTTCAATTTCAGAGTTTCCGTGGCCATTACTTGATCGTGTCCGCTAGCGAGAAAATAGGCAGGTAGAGCGCCACCAGCACAAACGCCACAAATATGCCCATCAAGATCATGATCGCTGGTTCAATAAGCGATAGCAGCGCGGTCATTCGCGTTGAAACATCTTCTTCGTAAAACTCGGCCACGCTGGTCAGCATTTGCGGAAGCGCACCCGTCGATTCGCCCACTTCCATCATGTCGATGGCTAACGCTGGAACGATGCCGGTCTTAGTAAGCGAGGCGGAAAGTGATTTGCCCTCACGCACCAGAACCGCCGTGCGGTCAAGTGTCTTCTTCAGCAGAACCGTACCCAGCGAGCGGCCTGAAGTTTCCAGCGCCTGTACCAGAGGAATGCCGCCCACCAGCAGCGTTCCCATCACACGCGCAAACTGTGCAACCTGGTATTTCGTCCAGATCTCGCCCAAAACCGGCGTGCCCATTTTGACCCGGTCAAGAGCCTCCTGCGAAGATTCCCGCCGCGACCAGAAATAGAGCATGATCGCGGTCACTACCAGCACCCCGAACCCCAACAGCACGTAGCTGCGAGCCGTTGTTCCTATGGCAATCAGGATCTCGGTCGCGGCCGGCAGTTTCGCCCCCATGCTGTTGTACAGCGCCGCGAAGTTCGGCACAACATACGTGATGAGAAAGACCATCAGGCAGACGACCAGGCAAATCAAAACACAGGGGTAGAGCAGAGAAACCAGCAGCTTCTTTCGAACCGCTAAGGTCAGCTTTTGATAGGTGAGAAAGCGATCAAGCACTTCGGCCAGCGAGCCGCTTTTTTCACCCGCCAGAACAGAAGTAATGTAGATCGGCGGGAACACGCCCTGCCGCGCGAACGCATCGGACAGAACAGTTCCGGTTCGCACCTCGTCCCGAACCGCCTTGATATGCCGCCCCAGTTTCTCGTCCGTAAGGCGGTCCGCAAGCAGATCGAGACTCTTCAGAATCGGCAGTCCGGCTCGAACTAAAGTTACAAACTGCTGATTGAATATCAGGAATTTCTCGAGGTTAACCGATTTACGCCGGCTGGTGTTGCCTCTCAACCGGGCGCTGAGATCCTTCGCGCGAACCGAATAGACAAGGAAACCTTGCTGCGCAAGCCGCTCCCGCGCATCCCGCTCCGTAGCCGCGTCTGAAACTTGTTCGTGCATCTGCCCGCGGGCATCGGCATATCTCAGAAGAAACTCGGCCATGTGTTATTCCTGAGATCCCGACTCAACCGCATCCACCACATCGGCTCCCGGCGGAATCGTGAAGTGGAATAGCTTGTCGGCCACTGGCGGGTTCAACTTTTCACCATTGAAGGCGAAAGTCATGACCGATTCATCGCGGCCCAGCACCTTCAGTTCTCGAATGGCTCCGTCGGGGGCGACCAGCATGTCCACCCTTTCGTACGGCACACGGTCGTTCTTCGCCAGGGCGTTCAGCCAAGTCCCGCCATCCCCAGGATGCACTTGAAAATCGCGAAACTCTTTCTTCATGTCCAGGTGACCCAACAAAAATGCAAGCGGGGCCCGCATATCCTCAGTGTCTTTCAGCGGAACTTTTTCTACCCTATTGTCCTGTGAGGTATATAGGTATACTTCTTTGCCATCCGAAATGAAGAGCTTGCCCTCCGGCCGCGTGTAATCCCACCGCATCTTGCCCTTCTTTTTGAGCACCAGGTCGCCTGCTTCCGTTGGTCGTGGGTGTCCCTGGATACTGTAATTCTCCTCGAAATGCACCGACAAAGTCTTGGCTTCGTTGTACCGGTCCTGCACTTGATTGATCAGTTGATTTGCGGTCTGTTCCGCCGGCAGCGCGGACACACCGAGAGCCCCCAGGCAGAGAAGCCGAAACACACCTAACAGACGTACGCTATTCATGTTCCGTTGAATCAGGGCGAAAGCCGATCAATCACCCACTCTGTTTCGCCTTTCCTTCGATACTGTATCCGGTCATGCATCCGATTCGCCCGCCCTTGCCAAAACTCGATGACCTCGGGGACTACACAATACCCGCCCCAGAACTCCGGCAGCGGGATCTCGTCTTGGCCAGCGTATTCAGCCTGAAGCTCCGACAGCTTCGCTTCCAGAATGTCCCGGCTGGCCACCACTTCGCTCTGATGGGATGCCCACGCGCCCAACTTGCTGCCCTTCGGCCGCGTGCGGAAGTATGCCTCCGATTCCGCCTGCGTCACACGGCGCGCCTGCCCCTCCACCCGAACCTGGCGTTCCAGTTCGCTCCAATAGAACGTGAGCGCACACCTTGGGTTCGTTTCTAAATCCTGCGCTTTGCGGCTGCCGTAGTTGGTGTAAAAAACGAAGCCAGCGTCGCTGACCTCCTTTAATAATACGATTCTGGCAGAAGGGCGTCCATCGACCGTGGCGGTCGCCAGGGTCATCGCATTTGGCTCTTTGCTGTCAACAGTTTGTGTTTCTTTGAACCATTTCTCGAACTGTACGATTGGGTTCGTTTCGCAATTTTTCTCATCGAAAGCCCCCGTCCGGTAATCCTCGCGCAGCCCTGCCAGCGACAGCCGGTGAGTTCGTTTGGCAGAAATGGGCATAGCCTCAGTCTGCCATTTGCAATTTCGTTGGTATACTCGGATCTGACATGTTGTACCTGATCACCACTCTGCACATCGTCTTGTGCTTTTTTCTGATCATCGTGGTTCTCCTGCAGAGCGGCAAGGCGGCCGATTTGGCCGGCGCCTTCGGCGGAATGGGATCTCAAACGGTATTTGGCCCGCGCGGCACCACAACCATGCTCTCCAAGGCAACCACCATCGCGGCGGCGCTCTTCATGCTGACCTCTTTGATGCTGGTCATCATGGCGAACAACCGCACGCCGAGTTCGGGTAGTGTTCTCGAGCATCGGACGACAGCGCCCATCACCGCGCCGAAGACGCCACCGCCGGCTCACTCAAACCCAGCCAAGAAGTAGCATTTTCAGATTGCGGAGATGGCGGAATTGGCAGACGCACTAGCTTGAGGTGCTAGCGGGTAACACCGTGGGGGTTCAAGTCCCCCTCTCCGCACCATATTGACCTCGCGGGCCTTAGCACCGTGTGCGATACCAAAGAGTTCACGCGAGCGTATGAAGGGCTGCTACGACTCGCGCGCGGACTCGAACTATATCGCTCAGAGATGCTTGGCAGCTTTACGGTGGGCCATCTGCGTGGGGACTCGCAACTTCACGCGCCACTGGGCCAACCGGGTCTCAAACTCTCGAAGGGCGATTATATCCTCGCCGTGAACGGCGAAGAGTTGAAGCCGGACGACAACATTCAGCAATTCCTGGAAGAAACCGGAGGACGGACAGAGCGAAGGTATCGTCCAATACAACCGCGAGGAATGCGCGGGACGTCAGCGTGGTTCCAGCGGCTTCCGATACAGCCCCGGGCGGCCTGACAAACTTCGCAGGTTTACTACTTCGCGCAAACAAACAAGGATGGCGAGATAATTGACGAGCGTTCAACAGCGGCGGACAGGCTGCCGATTACATCATTCAGGTGATGTGGCGAGACCTGCTCAGCTATTGCGCGCCACGCTACCGTACTAACTATCGAACCCCGAGCGCCTCCATCATCGGACCCAAAGTCATGATGATCAACGAACTCTCAGGTTCGGGCGGAGATGCCATGCCGTGGTATCTTCGGCACGCAAAGTTGTAGAGAACCACGGTGTCGCGCCGGACGCCACTGCGGCCGCGCAGACCGCCGTACCCGAATTACAATCGCGCCGTGAGTGGCAGGAATCAGCCCGTCGTCCCCGCCGGAAAATAATGCTAATGTGCAGCCTACGTGGGGGTCGAGCATGGCCCACGTGTCACATGCTTTTTCTTAATAGCTCATGGCGCAATAACCGCCGCTTGCATTCACCCAGTTCTGTTGGATCAAAAACTTCGTCCCGCCCAAAACTACGTTGTACGCCGAGCCGTTTGACGCTTTCGATGTTTGCCCAAACGTCCACGCGCACTTATCCGCGTTCTCTTCGCCGCGGCTGTCATACCAGGCATTCAAATCGGGATCCGTGGTGGCCTCTTCCAGTTCATGAGAAATGATCGACGCCATACCGTCGGCGCCGGCGTTCCCGTTTGGCGAGGTGGTCTGCGCTTCGCATGCAGAAGGGCAGCGAGCCGGATTCCCGATAAATGCGTACTTAATATCGGACCCGTTAAGATTTGCGTCATTCGTATGCCACCCGCAGTATTGTGTGCAAAACCCGCTGGTTTCGTTCACGTCTGCCGAAGTCAGAACGAAGTAAACTCCATCCGTGTCCATGGGAAGTTTGCCGCCGCTGATCGCGCCCGACACGATAGCCTGTACGCTTGAATCGCTGAGCGATGTGCCATGACTGTAATTGTCAGTCGTCGAGCCGCTATATCGCACTAGATTGGCGACATGCTGGCTGCTCCCGTCGTAATACGTGGTGTTGATGTTGAAATACGGTGAACCGCCAATGTCCTTGGCCAAAGTGGTCAGCAGGGTAGTTGCGCTGTTTCCGCTCCAGTTCCCGTACCAGATGTAATAAACATTCACCCCGTTCAGGATCAGCGGCCCGCCATGATAGGAGATGCCGTTCGCGGACCTGTGTCCATGACCAGCCCAGCGCTGCGGGCCGAAATGGTCTGCCGGCATGCCGGGACGGTACCGTGTCCCAATGCCGCGCCCGGTCGGCGCAAGGTCGCGATCATGCTCCTCAATCGATTGTGCGTAGAACCCTCCAGCGGTGACGAGTAAGAACCCGAATGCCAGAAAAGCCGTGAACCCATTTCGAATCCTCATATAAAAACCTCCAGAAATCGAATGCCACCGTCCCGAAAGACGAGATTGGGCGATTATACGAAATCAACTTACCTGCCCAAACGGCTGATGTGCCTTTCCCTCATATCGGCCATAGTGAGGCTATGAGTAGCACATCGCTGGATCTTAGCGGTATTTCGAACGCTCTCGTAGACCTCATAGAGCGGAGCGCGTCGGGCGTAGTAGCCGTAAAAGCCGCGCCTTATCGCGTGGTGAGCGGCCTTGTTTTAGAAAGCGGATTGATTGCTGTTGCGGACCATACATTGCGGCGCGAAGGCCGCGTTCCGATTCACACTGCACACGGCCCGGAGGTTTCGGCGGCGATTCTGGGCCGCGATCCCGGCGTCGATCTGGCGATTTTGAAACCAGAGAAACTAACCAGTGAACCGTTACCTGGTGCCGATGCGGACGCGCTCAAGCCGGGCATGCTAGCGGCCGTGGTCGGGCTCACAATCGATGTTGGTCCATCCGCTAGTCTCGGCATTCTCGGAGCGGTCGGCGGCGCTCGCGGCACCTGGCGCGGCGGCCGGCTCGATCACTTCTTCCGGCTCGACGTGAATCTCTATCCGTCGCAATCGGGCGCGGCGGTTGTCACGGCGGAAGGACAGTTGATCGGGATGGCGACGCCAGGCCTGCTGCGCCATTCGGCGGTGGCGCTTCCATTGAAAACGATTCAATGCATAGCGGACGAGTTAGTGAAAGAAGGCCGGATCCGTCACGGCTATCTCGGCATCGGCTTGCAACCCGTCCGCCTCCCGGCGAATCTCCGAAGCAGGATCGATGCGGCGGCCGAATCGGGCCTGATTGTGCTCAGCGTTGAGCCTGATTCGCCGGCTGAAACCGCGAAGCTGCAGGTTGGAGATATTCTGGTGTCGCTGAACGGCAGAAGCGTTGCCGAAATTGAAGACTTACAGGCGGCGCTGCGAGGAGATGTGGTTGGCCAGACGGTGAAGGCTCTTACCATACGGGGCGGGGAACCCATCGAAGTGCCGATCACGATCACGGAGCGAACGAAAAAGGAGAGCTGATATGCCGATTCCCGTTCCGGGGCGAGTCGCCGAAGCGCTCCGCAGATCCACAGTTGAGATTCGCAGCGGCACCCGTTACTACCAGGGGAACGGCTCGGGAACGGTCATCCGGCCGGACCAGGTCGTCACGAATGCCCACGTCGTGCGCGGCGGATCTCTCTCCATCAATTCCTGGGAAGGGAAGACCGTGTCTGCTTCCGTTCTCAGAATTGATACACGCAGAGATTTGGCGCTAATCTCCGCGCCTGGGCTGAATGCGCCTGCCGCTTCGCTCGGGGACTCGGATGCGTTGCGGGCGGGAATGCCTCTGTTCGCCATCGGCAACCCGCTTGGCTTTATCGGCGCCATATCAAGCGGAGTCGTTCACGCACTCGGTCCCATCGGGATGGACCCAATGAGCGGAATGCCCTGGGTTCAGGTTGACATCCGCCTGGCGCCTGGTAACTCGGGCGGCCCGCTGGCGGATTTTCACGGGCAGATTGTCGGCATCAACACCATGGTTGTATGGGATCAGGTGGCTTCCAATGGGCTCGCGTTTGCTGTCCCCAGCCGCGCCGTCCAGACGTTCCTTGCGCGAAGCAGTGCGTCGCGGACATTGGGCGTTGTTGTGCGTCCGGTCTCTTTCCGTGCGCGCGAGTTCGGGGTCATAATTTTGGAACTGGTTCCGGGGAGCGCGGCCGAAGCCGCATCGCTGCTGCCAGGCGATGTTCTGATCGGCGCAAACGATCGGCACTTCCGGTTTGTGGATGACCTGCAAACCGCAATCGAACAAGCTCCTGGCGCGCTGCTCCGCCTTGATTTCTATCGCGGAGGGCAGCAGGCGCTCCGGCACGTTGTGGCGCAATTGCAACCTGAGCAGGTGCGAAGCGCAGCTTGATTCGAATCGCCATTCTTGCTGATTCGCCCGGCCGGGCCCGCCGCCTGACCGAGTTGCTCAGCGAAGAGGAGCGGATCGAAGTCTTGGATGCCAGAGTTTCACAAGGACTCGACAATGGTCACGCGTTGCTGGTCGATGTAATTCTGGCTGCCGGTATTCCAACCGATCAAGTACCAGCCGACGGCCCGCCGCTCGTGGTGCTTTCAGAATACCTGGAAGCCTCGCCTGATGAGCCGCTGATCCGTGCCCTGCTTCCTCTCAACTCCGCAGCTTCGGAGATCGTCGCCGCCATTATCGCGGCCGCGAGCGACCTCACGGTTTTGACGAAAGCACAAGCTCGGCGCTGGTTTCGAGATACCGCGCCAAGGCAACACGATGCACTGGTTGAGACGTTAACCCCTCGTGAATTACAGGTTTTGAGAATGCTGGCGAACGGGCTTTCGAATAAGGAAATCGCTGCGCGACTGGGCATTTCCGATCACACCGCGAAGTTTCATGTCACCCAGATCCTTGGAAAGTTAGGCGCTGCGAGCCGGACCGAAGCCGTTGCCATCGGCATCCGGCGCGGGCTCGTACCGATCTAGGCCGTACCAAAAGGCGTATAATCGCCCTGACCTGTTCGGAAGGAGAACCCCAAATGAGAAAGTACGCTTACGGAATTTCGTTTGCAGCGGTTTTGCTTGCATCGGCAGTCGTATTGGCAGCGCAAACGGACCAGAACAGCCCGTTCACCGGAACCTGGAAGCTGAACGTGGCGAAATCGAAATTCAATCCCGGACCGCCGCCGAAGGGCGAGACCGTCACGATAGCGCCCGATGGAAAAGTCAGCGTAGAGGAGGTGGATGCGGAGGACAAGACGGTCAACTGGTCATTCACACCTTCGGGCGACACGGCCGTTCCCATTGAGGGCTTGCAGGATGCAACCGTCCTGGAGAAGATATCCGGCAATACGGTGGAGCACACCTGGAAAATTGGAGGCGGGAACGAAACCGGCCATGGCGTCGTTTCCAAAAACGGCAAAACCATGAAATACACAATGACCGGCACGAACGGTCAGGGTCAAAAGGTGCATAACGTCGCAATTTACGAGAAGCAATAAGCTGAGCGCGGAACTGCCGCTATCCTCGTAGCTGTGAGGTTCAACCGGCGGCAGTTCCTTTTTCAATCGCTGGCATTCCCGCTGGCACTGCAATTCGCGAATGCTGCGGAACTCAACTGCGATGTCGCCGTTTTGGGTGGCGGTGTTGGCGGATTTGCCGCCGCATTAGCCGCGCTCCGCAATGGCATGCGCGTCATTCTGACGGAGGAGACCAACTGGCTGGGCGGCCAGCTTACCAGCCAGGCCGTTCCTCCCGACGAGCATCCCTGGATCGAGCAGTTCGGCTGCACGCGCAGCTATCGTGATTACCGCGACGCTGTGCGCGCGTACTATCGGGCACACTATCCGCTGACCGAATTGGCTCGCGCGAATCCATATCTCAATCCGGGGAACGGGTCCGTTTCGCGGCTCACGCACGAGCCACGTGTCTCAGTCGCGGTCCTGAACGGGATGCTCGCACCCTATGTTGGAAGCGGACAGCTTATCGTCTTGTTGGAGCATGTGCCGGAAACGGCGGTTGCATCAGGTAATCACGTAAGAGGTGTAACCCTACGCGATAGCCGCCGCGATGTAAAGCGAAACGTCACTGCGAAATACTATGTTGATGCGACGGAACTCGGCGATTTGCTGCCCCTGACCGGAACCGAGTTCGTTACAGGATCGGAATCGCACGCGCAGACCGGCGAAGCGCATGCGCCAGCGAAAGCAAATCCCCACAATACCCAGGCGTTTACGTTCTGTTTTGCCGTGGATTACCTTCCGGGTGAAGATCACACCATTGAGAGGCCTGTCGAGTACGGGAAGTGGCGTTCGTACGTCCCCTCGCTGACCCCGCCCTGGACCGGCCCGCTGCTCAGTTGGACCATGTGCGATCCCAGAACGCTTAAGTCAAGAAGTGCATTCTTCGATCCGGATCCACAAGGCGTCGCGCACCAGGGATTGAATCTCTGGCTATACCGCCGCACCGCTGACCGGGCGAACTTTCAGCCCGGACTGTACAAGAGTGACATTACTCTCGTGAACTGGCCACAGAACGACTACTGGCTCGGAGATCTGGTGAACGCCGCGCCAAAGAAAAGGCTCGAACTGCTCAACAGCGGGAAGCAATTGAGCCTCTCGCTCCTGTATTGGATGCAGACTGAAGCACCGCGCCCGAATGGGGGCCAGGGCTGGAAGGGATTGCGGCTGCGAAAAGACATTCTCGGAACCGAAGATGGATTGGCGAAAGCTGCGTATGTCCGGGAGGCACGGCGAATCCAGGCCGATTTCACGATTCTGGAGCAGCATGTCGGAACCGAAATGCGAACCCGCGCGATGGGCGGGAAAACGGATGAGCTCTCGGCGGAGGTCTTTCCTGATTCTGTTGGAATCGGTTGCTACCGGATCGATCTCCATCCCTCAGCGGCCAGAACGAATTACATTGATATCAGTTCGTTACCGTTTCAGATCCCCTTGGGATCGCTGATCCCGCGCAGGATGGAAAACCTGCTCCCGGCCTGTAAGAATATCGGTACCACTCACATCACGAACGGCTGTTACCGGCTGCATCCGGTGGAGTGGAACATTGGAGAAGCAGCCGGAGCTGTCGCCGCGCACGCAATCAAGTCCAGCCAATCGCCGCGCGCGATACGAAATAGCCCTAAGCTGCTCAGTGACTTTCAAGCACGCCTGACCAAGCAGGGCTTCGAACTGGCATGGCCGAAGATCCATGCGGTGTGAGCTTAGGAACAAAACATTCAGGCGACTGTATTTGTCGGATTTTCGACTCTGAATCCAATTCGGGCCGCTACTTCGAGCAATTCTTGATCGGAGGCCAGCAACACCACGGGCTCGTTCAACTCGGCCAGTCCATCTCGTAAGCTTAGCGCCGAAGCCAAATGCACCGCATCGGCTCCTCGTAATTTGTAGCGCCTTGCCAGCGCAGCAGCCTGGTCAATCGTTGTACGCTCAATCGCTATACGAAACAGATCGGTCCAATCTGCCTCAAGGTCCCGCTCAAGCCGGGCGAGTTCACCGCCATTGTATTTTCGAGCTGCTGTCTCGCCAATGCTGATGCGACCTCAACGTAACCTAAACCGCTGCTTGCCAATCGTTCACGTGCGAATAGCTGTTGAACGCGCAGCGTCCCAGGTTCGTCCAAATAACGTTTTACCCAGACACTGGAATCGAGATAAAAGATGCTCAACGCCGTTCTCGGATCAGCCGTTCGGACGGCAGCTCACCTTCAACTTTCAACGGCGAAACCACTCTAAACCGTGGTGGCCAGTGCGCGGGCAATTCGATTCCGGGAATCCGCCTCAGACGCTCCCAAACGGGATCGGATTGTCTAGCAAGCAAATTCTCCACAATCGCAGTCACCTGATTGAGCTGGTCGTCGTCGAGTTCGTCGATTGCCCGATGTAAATCTGTGCGTGAAGTCATGGCCGCTTATCATCTCCGGCTGGCTTATTATGCCACAGACTTGGACCTGGAAAGCGGGTGCTCAGTGCGCTCCGTTTCATTCGCCCTTGAGCAGTTTCTTTACGCGCACCCAGGCTTCATCGCGCGCTTTGCGATTCCTTTCCGTCGCATTGGGCGCTTCCCCGGCTCGCATGAATCCATGCCCGGCGCCTTCGTAGACAACCGGCTCGTAGGTTTTGCCAAGCGCCTTCATGTCTGCCTTTGCGCCCGGGATGGTTGCGTCGATGCGCGCGTCGTTGCCGCCGTAAAATCCATAAACCGGCGCCTTAATCCGGGCCATAGCGTCTTTATCCGGCGGCGGCCCGTAAAAAACAAACGCCGCGGAGAGATCGGGGCGGTTTGTTGCGAACCGAAAGCTCTGGCCGCCTCCCCAGCAGAATCCGGCCACGAATAGTTTGCCCGTGGTGGAGGGCAGTTTCTTGGCGTAATCGGCAGCGGCGTTCAAATCTGCGGTAATCTGATCTGGTTTCAGGTGGCTCACCGCCTCGGTCGCGTCGCTTTGAGAAAAGCTGTTTGTTCGCCCGCCATTCGGTCCCATGCCGGAGAGCAGGTCGGGAGCGACCGCTATATAACCGGCCGCCGCGAACTCGTCGGCCACTTCCTGGGCCCAATCTGTCATGCCGAAAATCTCATGGATGATCAGCACAACCGGAGTTTTCGCGTTCGATTCGGGATAAGCGATAAAAGTCTCGACCGAGCGCCCGTCGTGCTTCACCGTAACCCACTCGCGGTGACGCGGAGATTGCTCCAGTCGCTGGCGTGCCCAGTCCTGGGCTGAAAGAGATGTAGCCATACATATTAGAAGAGCAAGGATTCGAGTCATTTCACTGTTGTACTCCGATTCCCTATCACACGGGCAGGGCAGCTAGCGAAAAATCCTAAAAAAACGCTATAAAAAGCTGAGACTCGTATTCTAGCTGTTTCACTAAGTGATTGAAGCATGACCTATCGTTCGCTGTTCCGCGTCTTCTCGTCTGATCTCGCCATTGATCTGGGCACTGCCAACACACTGGTGTACGTGGCGGGTAAAGGGATCGTCTTGAATGAGCCGTCCATCGTGGCGGTAAACCGGCAAACCGGAGAGATTGTGGGCTGTGGCGCCGAGGCGAGGGAAATGCTCGGCCGTACGCCTTCTAATGTAGTCGCGATCCGGCCGCTCCGCGACGGCGTAATTGCGGATTTTAAGATGGCCGAGCGCATGCTGAACTACTTCATCCGCAAGGCGCACCGGCGCAAGAGTCTGGTTCACCCGCGCATCGTGATCGGCGTTCCCAGCGAAACCACTGAAGTGGAGAAACGGGCGGTTCTGGACTCCACATATCGAGCCAAAGCGAGCGAAGTCCACCTGGTGGAGCAAGCAATGGTGGCGGCGCTTGGGGCGGGGCTCCCGGTTACGGAGCCGAGCGGCAACATGGTCGTGGATATCGGCGGCGGCACAACTGATATCGCTGTGATTTCGCTGTCCGGGATCGTCTACTCGCGTTCCTTACGTGTCGCGGGCAACCAGATGGATGATGCCGTGATGGAATTCGTAAAGCGAAAATATAATCTGTTGATTGGTGAGCGGACCGCCGAGCGAATCAAGATGGAGATCGGCTCTGCGTATCGCTTGGATAAGCCGATAAGCCTCGAAATAAAGGGGCGGGATCTAATTCACGGCTTGCCCAAGGCAATTACGCTGCACGATGAGGAGATTCGCGAAGCCCTTACGGATTGCGTTGGCGCGATTGTATCGGGAATACGGGGAGCGCTGGAGCACACGCCGCCTGAACTGAGCGGCGATATCAGCGAGCGCGGCATCATTCTGACCGGCGGCGGTTCCATGCTGAAAAACCTGGATGAACGAATCCGTACCGAAACCGGGATGCCGGTGCTGATGGCAGATGAGCCGCTTGCGTCAGTCGTGCTCGGGACCGGTAAAATGCTGGAAGACTTCAAACTTCTGCGCAAAATGGCCGTAAACTAAAAATTTTGTGGGTAGGCGTTTCGCCTGCACAGGTCTCGCAGCCCCGCAATTCTTTCTTTGACCCGAGAGACAATGTTTGAACCATGGGTTCAAGCATTTCTTCCATCTGCTCTGCCGTCCTTGCTGCCGGATTTTTCGGTTCCACGCAACTCTTCGCAGCCGCAATTCCATCTCCCGCGCTGCTGGTTTTGGATAAGGCCGATAGCTCGCTTGCCATCGTTGATCCGGCCACAAAGACCGTTGTGGGTCGCGTCCCTACAGGCGAAGCGCCGCACGAGCTTACTGTTTCAGATGACGGCAAACTCGCATTCGCATCCAACTATGGCGCCAGAATCCCCGGGCACACTCTTTCGGTCATCGATCTTGAGGCACGGAAAGAGATTCACCGCGTTGATCTGAGCCCGATGGGCCGCCCGCACGGGCTGGCGTACCACGACGGCAAGCTCTATTTCACGGCCGAACTTGCCAAACTGATCGGGGGATACGATCCGTCCACTAACAAGGTCGACTGGCTGCTCGGCACTGGGCAGAATAAGACTCACATGATTCTTTTCACCCGGGATGGCAGCAAGGCCTTCACTTCGAATATCGATTCCAATACGGTCACGGCGATCAGCACTTCAGGGGATTGGAATGAAACGGTGATCCCGGTTGGCAAAGGTCCGGAAGGAATCGATATTTCACCGGATGGAAACGTCTGGTCGGCCTCCTCACGCGATGGAGGCATCTCGATCATCGACCCCGCGACGGACACGGTCAAGCAGACATTACATATCGGAACTAAACGCTCCAATCGCCTGAAGTTTACGCCCGATGGCAAGCACGTGCTCGTCTCCGATATGGGAGGAAATGAACTGCTCGTCATCGACGCTAGTACAGGTCAGGTTACGAAACGCCTCCATATAGGCAGACAGCCCGAAGGCATTCTGGTTGTGTCCGCATCCGAAGCGGGAGGCGAACCGCGCGCCTACGTTGCAGTTTCCGGAGACAATGCGCTTGCAATTCTGGATCTGAACACGATGGAGGTTACCGGGCATATCGCTACGGGCCGCGACCCCGATGGTATGGCCTGGGCGGTGCGCAAGTGAAGAGCTTTGGAATGTTTGCCGCGGCTGCGCTCGTCGCTTGCGAAACTCTCTCCGCGCAATCGCCCCTGCCGCGTGCGCCTCATGCTTCCGTTGCCATCGTTTCGCAATCGGGCGGCCGCTATTCAGAGCCTGGAATCGCAATCAATCCGAAAGACCCCAACCAGATCGTCGCCGTCTACCAGGGCGGCGCGTCTGTGCAAGGAACGTCCAACGCAGTGTATTCCACAGACTCGGGCCGCACCTTCACCATGGCGCATGGGACGAAACCGGCGGATTGGAAGGTAGCGGGTGACGTGTCCACTGCTTTCGACAACCAGGGCCATGCGTTCCTCTGCTATTTGACCTTCGATCATTTGGGTACGTCATCCTACTGGGCCCACGGCGCGGGGCGGAACGGCATTTTTGTAAGGCGTTCCACGGACGGCGGCAAAACCTGGGACAAAGAAGCAGTCTCCATCAAGTCGTATCCAACCGGCAAGGAGCCCGGCCTTCAGTTTGAAGATGAGCCGCGGATCTTTGCCGATAACTCACCCGCCAGCCCGCACGCGGGCAATCTGTACGTCGGGTGGATCGAATGGCAATTGACGCAATCCATCATTTTGTTTTCACGTTCGGCCGATGCCGGCCAAACCTGGTCAACGCCGGTCCGAATCAGCACGCACGCCGGCTTGCCGCGCGACGATAACGGCTCAGTGGGAGGCATCGTTATGGCTGCGGCTCCGGACGGGGATCTCTATGCCATCTGGAACGACGGAAACTGGATCACCATGACGGAGTCCCACGATGGCGGAAGGACGTTTGCCCCTTCGCGGCCAGTCGTTGAGACGGCGCCGCCCTATTTCGGAGAGGTCCCCGGAGTTTCGAGAGTGGAAGGCTTCCCTCAGATCGCAATCGACCCGCGGGCCCAGGGCAAGCTGTATATTTGCTGGAGCGATTACCGCAATGGAGATATCGATGTATTTGTCGCTTCTTCGGCGGATCGCGGCCGCGCGTGGTCGAAGCCCGTCCGCGTCAACGATGACGAGATCCACAATGGCAAAGACCAGTTCTATCAGTGGATGACGGTCGACCCGGTCAGCGGCGCTCTTTATGTGGAGTTCTATGACCGCCGCGACGACTCGAAAAACCGCGACGCGCGTATCACCCTCGCGCGCTCTACGGACGGCGGCAGCACTTTCAAAAATTACGTCTGGAGCGATAAACTCTTCAACCCCGATGGAGCATTCCTGGGCGATTACACCTGGATGGCCGCCTATCACGATCGCGTCTATGCCGCCTGGACCGAGACTGTAGCGAAAAAACCGGAGCCAAAGAACAAACGTGCGCGTAACTCATCGGACCCTCGTCCAGAGACAGTGATCGTTGTGGGCAGCGCGGACTTTTCGCGCTAATACCAGCACACCTACCAGTTGTCCTAACGCCCGTGTGCGGCTCACGTCGTATCAGTAGGTACATGACCAAAAGGAGGGAAAACACATGAACCGATCTAGCGCGTGGCTCGCAGGTGTGGGTCTGCTGGGCATGATTCTTGTCCCAACGCTCCGCGCTGACGTATGGAACCAGCAAACGAAAGTAACTTTCAGCGCACCCGTTGAAGTGCCGGGAACGGCGCTTCAGACGGGCACTTACATATTTAAATTATTGGGCTCCCCCAGCGACCGTAACATCGTCGAGATATTCAATGCCGACGGAACTCAGCTCGAAGCCACTATTCTGGCCGTTTCCGATCAACGTCTTCAGGCGACCGGCCAGACCGTGATGAAATTCGCCGAACGGCCTGCCAACTCGCCTGAGGCGCTCCGGGCCTGGTTCTATCCAGGGAAAATCTACGGCCAGGAATTCGTTTACCCCTATAACTGGGCGAAGGAATTAGCGAGGGCCAATCAGCAGTCTGTTTTATCGACCCGGTCCGATCTGCGCCCTTATTTGAAAGAGGAGATGAAATCGGCTCACGATCCCGATGCCAAACAGATGAAAAGCGTGCCGGTGAAGGCGATCTCACCGAACGGGCAGGAAAGCGATATCACAACGCCCGAAACACCTCCACGATAACGGAACCGCGACCAAAGGAAGCGGGGCTTACAACGATTTCTGAGCTTGGGTCATTGCCTCTGGATCCCAAAAAACGATCCGCTTCTGGAAGTAGCTCTCGTTTGTCAGGAGTGCCGGCCCGGCTGCCCGCAACCCGAACGTAGCATCTTCGACTAACGGCCGGCCTTCTCGAATGGAACGATAAAAGTTCTTGTGATGCTCCAGTTGAGCATCCTGGTGGCTTGTGTCGTACGACTCGGCGGAATCGGGCTTGATCTGCACGTCGGCATCCGCGTGCTTCTCGTCCCATTCCGTTCGCAGCCTCTTCTGCATAGCATCGGACAAGCTGTCAATCGTGTAATCAAACTCGTTGGGGCGAGGCGTGCGCTCCACTTTGATTCCGTCGTAACCCGTAGTCATGACGCCATCGCTGCCGATAAACTTCACCCCAAACGACTCTTCCGGCAAGCCGCTCTTGAAGTTGACGCGCAGCAGCACATTAAAGGCGGGATGCTCATTTGACTTTGGATAATCGAGCGTGGCAAGCATCACGTCGGGAACGTCGCGGTCTGTCCAGTATCGAATTCCTCCGGTGGCGAAAACGCGTATTGGACCATGTGAGCCCGTTACGGTGTGCAGTCCGGTGAGTAAGTGAACGAACAGGTCACCTGCTACGCCCGTGCCATAGTCGCGGTAGTTTCGCCAACGAAAGAATCGCTTCGCGTCCCAAGGACGCTTCAGCGCATTCCCTTGAAACTGCGGCCAATCGCAGGTTGATGTATTTGCGTCCAGCGGAATGGAGTATTCCCAAGCCCCGATCGCGCTGTTGCGGTCAAGCCATGCCTCGACCGAGTTCAGCTCGCCGATAATGTTCGACTGGAAGAGTTCCCGCGCTTTGAGATACGTAAGCGAACTGCGATACTGGCTGCCGACCTGATAGACCTTGCCCGATTGAGTCTGCGCCTCAATGATCGACTTGCCCTCTTCGATTGCGTGCACCATCGGCTTCTCACAATAGGCGTGCTTGCCGGCCTTCAGCGCGTCAACTGAAATGCGCTGGTGCCAGTGATCGGGCGTGGCGATGATGACGGCATCGATATCCTTCCGGGCCAGGATGTCCTCGTAGTTGCGCGAAGTGAAGGTGTCCTGCCCATAGATTTCCTTCATATGCTGCAGGCGGCCGTCGTAGCAGTCGCACGCTGCGATAAGTTTCACGCCGGAAATGGAAGTAGCTAGGCGAGTATCGCCCTGACCCATTCCGCCTGCGCCGATCAGGGCAATCTGAATATTGTCATTGGAGGAAGCCATGGAATGTTCTATACCTCCAGCTTCATCGCCCTGGGGTCCCAGGCAACAACGCGATCGTCAAAATAACTTACGTTCGATAACAGCGCCGGCGCGGCCGCCCGGAAGCCGAATACCGCATCTTCAACAACCGGCTTCCTGGAGCGGATCGCAAGCGCGAAGTTGAGATGGTGATCGTAATGGTCGCTGTAATCGGGAGGCGGCTCGAAGGTCTGATCGTGGCTCGCCTTCAAGCCTGCCGCCGACGGCCTCACCTCCGGGTAGCGGTCGTGATACCACTTCAAATAGGCCTTCTGTTCCGCTTCGGAGAACGTGCTGATGGTATATCCCGGTTGGGTTTGCGGCGGCGGTGTCGTCACAGTTACATTACTCCCTACCGTCATGATGCCTTCCGTTCCGGTGAAGCGGAAACCTGAGTTCTCCCGTGCTCCGTTGACGAAGTTGGTTCGCATGATCAGGTTGAAGGCAGGATGCCCGGATGACTCCGGATAATCGTACAACCCGATCAGCACGTCCGGCACATCGCGTCCATCTTTCCAGAATCGGAGGCCGCCGGTAGCGAAGACGCGCGTCGGGCCGAGTGCGCCGGTAATGAAGTGCAATCCGGAGAATAGGTGGACAAACAGATCGCCCGCCACTCCAGTTCCGTAATCCCGATAGCAGCGCCACCGGAAGAATCGTTTGGGATCCCATTCCGTGTGGGGAGCGCGCCCCTGAAACTGGTTCCAATCGCAGGTATCGGTACTGGCATCCGGCGGTATGGTGTATTCCCAAGCCCCGATAGCGGAGTTGCGGTCATACCATGCCTCGATCATGTTCAGCTTGCCTATTGCGCCGCTGCGAAAAAGTTCCTGCGCCTTTTTGTAGACAATTGAGCTGACGCGCTGGCTGCCAATTTGCAGAATACGGCCGGTGCGCTTTTGCGCCTCGACGACGGCCAATCCATCCTCGATGTGCTGCACCATGGGCTTCTCGCAATAAACATCCTTTTTTGCGTTAAGCGCGTCGATGGTAACTTTCTGATGCCAATGATCGGGCGTGCCGATGATAACGGCATCAATTTCCTGGCGCGCCAGAAGCTCCTGATAATTCTTGGTCGTGAAGATGTCGCGTCCGTACAACGCCTTCATATGTTCCAGGCGGCCGTCGTAACAATCGCATGCGGCGACTATTTTGGTGAGACCGGTGGAGACAGAAGTATGGGCATCGCCTTGCCCCATACCGCCGCACCCGATCAGCGCGACTTGAATTTTGTCGTTTGCGGAAAGCGGGATGTGCTGGCGGGATTGAGCGGCCAGCAACGAGGTTGCAAGCCCGGAACCCACGGCAGCAGCGCCTAGAAATTCCCGGCGAGTGGCCATTCCCTACTTTGTATCAGATGAACTGGACTTCTTTTCGGAACTGGAGGAATCCGCAGGTTTGGCGCTGGAATCGGAGCCGGAGCCCTTTGACTTGGACGACTCTTCGGACTTGTGCGACCCGTTTCCTGAAGAACTGCTTGAGCTCTTTGCGTAATCGGTCACGTACCAACCACTACCCTTGAATTGCAGCGCGGGGGCGGAGATCAGCCGGTGCACAGATCCGCCGCACTCCGGGTGTGTCGTTAGCGGTTCGTCCGAAAACCTCTGAATCAGTTCGAATGACTTACCGCATTTTTCGCACTGATATTCGTAGAGAGGCACGTTCTTGTTCCTTCTGGTTAAGGCTGCTGGGGGCTCTTCTGGATAATCGGGTGCTGCTCATCGCCCGCGGAAATCAAGCCACCCTGGTTGGTAAGTTGCGCAACCGTTGTCTTGCCGGTGACAAGCTCAATCGATTGTTTCAGCAGATTGTCTTCTTTGTCCTTCGGCGCAGATCCAGGAATCGGATTGCCATCCTGGTCGAGTTCGGGCGAGTTGTCGTTCTCTGCAAGCTGGACGGTGGGAACCACGCCGGTGTCCTGGATGGCTTTGCCTGCCGGCGAATAATACTTGGCAACCGAGAGAATAACTGCGCCGCCATCGTCCATCTGAATGGTCTTGCGCACGCTGGCATCACCGTAACTTCGCTCGCCAACAACCTGGGCTCGCTTGCTGTCTTCGAGAGCGGCGGCGGCGATCTCCGCGCCCCCGGCCGTCGCGCGATCGGTAATAACGACGAGCGGCCCGGTCCACAGCGCATCCTGAGGTTTGGCATCAAACTCCTGTCGTGCTGTTTTCTGACCTTGCAAATAAGTAATCTCGCCCTTTTCCAGAAACAGATTGGCAAGCGGAATCCCGTTTTCCTGATTGCCAGTGGAGCAGTGCCGCAGATCGAGAACCATGTATTTGGCTCCCTGCTTCTTCAGGGAATGCAATTTCTCCTTGGCCTCATCCACCCGCTTTTCCGCTACGCTCGCGACGTGCAGATAGCCGACGTCGTTCGGCATTAGTTTCGCCGTTACATCCGGGAAGGGAAGGTTGAGCCTTGTCAAAGTCAGCTTCTGCGGGTCCGGATTCTTCAAACGCAGAATACTAAGCTCAACGGTCGTGTTCGGGTTCCCACGAAGCAACTGGTCCGCGTACGCCAAAGGCATGTCGCGGGTAGCGACATTATTGATGCTCTCAATCAGATCGCCGGTGGTGATATTTGACTTGTCGGCCGGAGATCCTGGAAGCACATCCACAACCGCCACGTACCCGTATCGTTTCGCCAAAATCAAGCCAACGCCCGCCTTCGATGTGTCCTGCCGCTGCTCATATTGCCGGTACTGATCGGCATTCAAATAGCTGGCGAACGGGTCAACCGATTCCAGCAGCCCGTTGATCGCGCCGAGCGTGACATTTTTCATGTTCGGCTCTTCCACGTATTCCAGCTTGATGCGCTCCAGCACCTCGGTATAAACCTTCAGGTGCCCGTAAACGTCGTCAGTCGATACGGCTTGTCCGCTTCGGGCGGCAAGCAGGAGCAGCACAACCACGCAACTGGAGCTGCCGACGATGGTCCATTTGAAACGACTATTCATGAAGAAAATACCGGAGGTTATCTAAAGTATAACGAAATGGGTAATGGCAGGGTGCGCGTCCGGTTTTCTCGCCTGCTCTGCCTCTCGTTTATCTTTTCAGTTCTTCTCTTATTTCCGCCGCCGCTTTTCGCGCCGCAGCCACGGCCCCAATAGGAAAGCTAATTGCTCCCACCTTGGGATGACCCCCTCCGCCATAGCGTTCGCAGATGGTCGCCAGATTGTGCTTCAGCGGCTCGCGAACCCAGGGATTCGATCCCACTGAGACCTTCGTCCGAAAGCTCGACGTGGAAACCGAAACGGTGTATGCGGAATCGGGAAACAGGTAATACGGGATGAATTTGTTGTAGCCCTCGATTCCGTAATCCACGAGATCGAAGTAGATCACGCCCTGGTCGCACGATCCGGCCTTGCGGATCAGGTCGATATTTCGCAGGTGGGTTTTGTGCAGGCGATTATATTCCGCTTCAATCTCCGGATCGGCGATGATCTCGGTCAATTTCTGCCGCTGCATCAGGCGAATGGCCTTTTGCACCAGGCTCGGTCCCTTGCTGCCCTCGATTACCAGCGTCAACCTCATAGCCGGCGCTTGCATTTCCACCGCGGATTCCGCGCTATCGTACAGCGCGCCATCCACGATATCCGCCCAGGTAATCAACTCCTCCAGATCGGGCGCTTCGAACCCAAACCGCTCCTTTACCAGGACCGAGATGAATTTCGTGCAGGACCGGTAACTGGGGTCCAGGAATTTCCGGCCGGATGTGTCGTGCCGGAAATGCTCCGCGTCTTCAGGGCTCAAGAACGCGCTCTGATGGTGATCGAACCACCAGCTGACGTTCGGATGAGTGGCATATTTGAAGTCAACGATCGCATTCACGTCGCCGTCAAAGAGGCTATCTTCGAACAACTGATCGGCGCGGTGCGCCAGTCCCGTGTAGTGGAACTCCGCGCCACGATAAAACTTGCAGCCCAGAAAGCGGGTGACAAATGCTGCCGATGCAGCCCCGTCGAAACAGTGGTCATGATACAGCACTCGCACCTTCATCAAAAATGCATGCTCTCCGAAAACCTTCTAGATTGCCTGACAACCGGCAGAAATGCAAGCGATAGGCGATAATTAGTTACGTAAGCTTGTTTTTACGCCAGAGTGCCGGGTATCCGCGGCTCCTGGCCGCTCGGGCGATGCCATGGGCGGCGCGAATCTGTGCGCCCCTAGTATTTTGCGTTTCGAGCTGAAAAAGTACTGTAGAGTTTATCCCGCAACCAACGCTGAAACCGAACATGCTCAAGACGAAAGAAGAACGCCAAGCTGATCTGAACCCGCAGGAGACTTCAGAGTGGCTGGAAGCCCTGGAACAGGTTGTCGATGAGGCGGGGCCGGACCGGGCCTCCTATCTGCTCCAGCAATTGCTCAACCGCGCCGGCGATTTCGGCGTCTCTGCTCCGCAAGAGATCAACACGCCGTATCTGAACACCATTCCCGCGCATGAGGAAGTTCCCTATCCGGGCGATCGCGCGCTGGAACGCCGCATCAAAAGTCTGCTGCGCTGGAACGCAGCCGCCATGGTGGTCCGCGCCAACAAGTACGACCCGAACATCGGCGGTCATATTTCGACGTACGCATCTCTGGCCACGATCAGCGAAGTAGGTTTCAACCATTTCTTCCGCGGCAGCATCGACGGACAGCCTGGAGATCTGATCTACTACCAGGGGCACGCTTCGCCCGGCATGTACGCCCGTGCCTTCCTCGAAGGCCGATTGACGGAGGAGCATCTGCTGAATTTCCGGCATGAACTTCGCGAGCATCCCGGCCTTTCATCGTATCCGCACCCCTGGTTGATGCCGAATTTCTGGCAGTTTCCCACCGTGTCGATGGGCATCGGTCCTATCAACTCCATCTACAACGCGCGGTTCTTACGGTATCTGGAAAATCGCGGCATCATCCCGAAATCAGATCGCAGGGTCTTCGCATTTCTGGGCGACGGCGAAATGGATGAGCCTGAATCGACCGGCGCGCTACACATCGCCTCCCGTGAAAAGCTCGACAACCTGACGTTTATCATCAACTGCAACCTGCAGCGCCTGGATGGGCCGGTGCGCGGGAACAGCAGCATCATCCAGGAACTGGAGGGCATTTTCCGCGGCGCCGGCTGGAACGTGATCAAAGTCCTATGGGGCAGTGATTGGGACGAGTTATTTCTGCGTGACACCAGCGGTCTGCTGCTGAAGCGCATGGAAGAGTGTGTCGATGGCGAGTACCAGAACTACAAGGCCCGCGGCGGGGCGTACGTTCGTAAAGAATTTTTCGGCAAATACCCGGAGTTGCTGAAGCTGGTGGAAGACAAGACCGACGAACAGCTCGCACGGCTGCGCCGCGGCGGTCATGATCCGGTCAAGGTGTACAACGCTTACAAGCGAGCGATTGAGCACAAGGGCCAGCCTACCGTGATCCTCGCCAAGAGCGTGAAAGGATACGGCCTCGGAGAAGCCGGTGAGGGCAAGAACATTACCCACCAGCAGAAAAAGCTGAACGAAGAAGAGCTTTTCTATTTAGCCAATCGCTTCAATCTGGACCTTCCGAAGGAAACGATTCACTCGATTGCTTTCCTCCGCCCGCCCGCCGACAGTCCTGAAATGAAGTATCTGCATGAGCGCCGCCAGGCTCTCGGCGGGTATATTCCGGTCCGCAATCCGAAGAAGATTGAGATCAAAGCTCCGCCGCTTGAGGCGTTCCACGAGACCCTGGGGGGCTCACGGGGCCGCGAAGCTTCCACCACTACCGGATTCGTTTCGGTTCTCAAGTCCCTGATAAAGCTCCCCGATATTGGCAAATACATCGTGCCGATCATTCCGGATGAAGCCCGCACCTTTGGCATGGAGTCGATGTTCCGCGAGCGTGGCATCTACGCGGCCAGCGGCCAGCTCTATAAGCCCGTCGATAGCGACGTGCTGATGTATTACAAAGAAGCAAAGGACGGTCAGATTCTCGAAGAGGGTATTACGGAAGCGGGCTCCATGGCCTCGTTCACGGCTGCAGGGACGGCGTATGCCAACCTGGGGGTTCCTACCATCCCGTTCTTCATTTACTATTCGATGTTTGGGTTCCAGCGAATGGGCGACCTCGTCTGGGCGTTCGCCGATTCGCGCGGTAAGGGCTTCATGGTTGGCGGCACGGCGGGACGCACCACCCTGTTGGGCGAGGGTTTGCAGCATGACGACGGGCACAGCCACGTGCTCTTCAGCGTCGTTCCCACCTGCAGAAGCTACGATCCGGCCTGGGCCTATGAGATTGCGGTCATCGTGCAGGACGGGATCCGGACCATGTATGAGAACAATGAGGATCACTTCTACTACATGACGGTCTGCAACGAGAACTATGTCCAGCCACCCATGCCGGACATCCCGAACTTGCAGGAAGGTATTCTGCGCGGCATTTATCTATACAAGCCGTCCGACACCGGTTCCGCCCAAGTCTCGCTATTTGGCAGCGGCCCCATTCTGAACGAGGCGCTGAAGGCGCAAAAGCTGCTCGCCGAGAAGTACAGCGTCGGTGCGCACGTTTGGAGCGTGACGAGTTACAACGAGCTGCGCCGAGATGCGCTCAACGTAGATCGCTGGAACCGCCTTCATCCGAATGATCCGCCGCGCAAGCCGTTTCTGCTGGAAGCGCTTGGCAGCATAGAAATGCCGATTATCGCGGCCACCGATTATATGAAGATTGTGGCCGACCAGATTTCGCCCTGGCTGCCCGGACGTCTCACCGCGCTTGGTACTGACGGCTTCGGGCGCAGCGATAACCGAGAGCACCTGCGCCGATTCTTCGAAGTGGATGCTGCCAGCATCGCCGCCGCGGCATTGTCCCGGCTCGCGCACTGGGGGCGCTATGATGCCGGCCGCGCGGCGCAAGCCATCCAGGAACTCGGGCTGAATCCAGAGAGCATCGACCCGGCCCGCGCGTAGATACGGCACGCAAGGGCCGATCGGCAATCCGCCCGTAGATTTAACAATCCGCCCCACGTGAGGGGTAACCCGCAAATGTGGCTATTATAGAGAGCGACCCCGTACTCGTGTGCCGCTGGAACTCTTCTATTCCTATTCCCACAAAGACGAAGAGCTGCGCAACGAGCTCGAGCATCACCTCCAGGTCCTTCAGCGCAGCGGTCTGATTCATAGCTGGCATGATCGCCGTATCAGCCCAGGCGCCGAGTGGGCCGCTGGCATCGATTCGCACATTCGTTCGGCCCAAATTATTCTGCTGCTGATCAGCGCGGATTTCCTGGCCTCTGATTACTGCTATGGCGAGGAGTTGCGAATCGCGCTGGAGCAGCACGATCGACAGCGCGCCGTTGTCATCCCGGTCATCCTTCGTCCGGTGGATTGGGCGGGCGCTCCGTTTGCGCGGTTACAGGCCTTGCCGCGCGACGGGAAGGCCATAACACTTTGGCGGAACCGCGATCAGGCGTTTGCCTCAGTGGCTCGCGGGATCCGCGATGTCGTGAGCGCTTTCGAGCAATCAACACCTCCGTTGCCATCCAGCATCATTCCTCCGCATCCTCCCGCTCAACAGGAGCGGGTCCTGGACGCAGCCCTCCCCGGTCACATTGCCGTTAACCTGCCCACCGAGTTGCTTGTGCTGATTCGCCGGCCTGAATCCGAGGGACTCTCGGGCATCCTGCTAGCTGACGAGGAATCCGAAGCGCAACCCGAAGACGTACGCTCCCAGCCATTCGAAATCGCGTTCCCCACAGGACCCGCCGGCATCCCTGAGCCTCTCAAGGTCGCGATTGAAGTGACCTCGCCTGACTTCGAACCCGCATCACAGCGCAAGAATGTGATGGTGCCGGTTAACGGCGATAGCACGGTCTCCTCCTTTCTGCTCCGGCCGCTCCGGCTCGGTCGCCTCATGGTCGTCGTAGAACTGCAATGGCAAGATGCACAACGTGGATACAGGCGCTTACGGACCGATTGCCTCGCAGAGGTGGACCAGCCGGCGTTCGCGCCTATGCACGTCGCCCGTATGCCGTTTGTTGTAGCAGCGCGGCCGTCGCAAGATCACTTACCGCCAAGCGCTGCGCCAGCGGCGAGTGAGCCGCTTTGCGCAAGCGCTCCACCTCCGCTGGCTGCGCCCGTCGCGAAGCGCCGAAAATCGAACGCCTCGCGATATGGAACGGCTGCTGCTGCGGCGCTTGTTTTGTGCGTTGCGGGCACAGTTGGTGTTTCCGTCCTTCAGACACCCACCCGCCCCACTGCCGCCGTTATTCGGGTTCCTCCGGAAGTGACGGCTCCCGCACCGCCTCAGCCCGTTACTACCCCGTTTTCGAAACGCGTTTTCGCAACAGTTCAGATACAAGCGCGCGGGTGTGAGTCTTCCATCAGTCCAATTGATCTGCATATGACGGCGCGGCCCGAATTCCAGCAGATTGCAAAGCAAGGCAACGCCGGAATTCGCAATATTCACTTCGACAAATCAACTGGCAGGTTGACCGGAGAATTATATGCTTCCGGTTCGGGAACGCGAGGGCCGCTCAACGTCTGTCTCAATCCGAAGCCCGCATCGGCCAGTTACCACATCGTGGCCCTTGATCGGTGATACTCAACGGCATCGTTCGAGCACAATCTGTCCCTTTCCCCAGACCGTTTGCCTTCCTATTCCGGTCCATTGAGCCGCACGGAGGTACGGGACAAACTCCGTCAAGTCCCCTTCGTACTCGGCGTCACCGATGAATCCGCCAATCGAATGGGTTTGCCCGGTGCGGCTGCTCCGGCGCACGAAGTCAATATGTTGAATGTCGCAGCGGGTCATGCGAACCAGTGCGGCGCGCTGGCCGAACGCCTGGAAGTCGATGGCCAGCGGACCGGGTCCGTAGAGTTCGCGCAGGGTACTGAGACGATCGCGCGCACGGGCCGCAACAATCGAGAATTCCGGGCGGCCGGCGATTTGCTGTTCGTTCTTGAGTTCGGTCGGAGTGACGAAGCGCAGACGTAATCGCGCGATGCGCTGACAGGTCGGATCGAGGCTCAACTCCAGCGGCGGTGTGTCCTGGAGCAGCGGAAGTGATCCTTCGCCGTAGAGCAATGCGCTGGACGAGCCGCCGGCATCCAATTGCGAAACATGCTGCAGCTCAACGCCTCCACCGCCCGGGCCCAGGCCTTCGCGGGCAAGCTGCGCGAAGGCCTGCACCAGGTACGGGATGGTCTTTCCGCTCGTATCGAAAAGATTCAGATCGAAATGGAAGTTTGCGCCAGCGGGAATATGCCGACCGTCAAGGTGCGTAGCACGGAAGACGAAAGGGCGGGGTGAATCGGCGAGTCCGCTCGGGCCGTGCGTAATTGCGGACGGGGCAAACAGCCGAGCATAGGGACAGGTTGCCTTCCATTCACAGGTGCGAGCGTCGTTACACTGCGGCACGCACGCGACGCGCCGGAAGATTGCGCCGAACGCTCCGCGCAAAATGTTGGAGGATTTACCGGGGGGAAAGTAGAGAGAATCAAGCGCGCTAAATGAAAAGCGCAGAGGGTAAAGTCCGAAAAGCAATTCTCCATTCTAGAGCGGGCGCGGAAAGTCATACGTCGTAATCTGGTATCACTCAAATGGACCGGCGCAAATTTCTTGCAAGCGTAGGCGCTGCGCTGACGGCAGTGGGTCGAGTAGACGCCCGGCAAATTCAGCCGCAGCCGCAGACCCACAATCCGACGGAACTCCGGCAGGCGCCCGGTTTGCTGCCGCAGAGCTTCGCCCTGGACGAGACCACAATTTCCAGTCTGCAAAGCATGAAAGCGGGCTCGCTGAATTCGGAACGGATCACAGAGATGTATCTGGATCGGATCGATGAGATTGACCGGCGGGGCCCGGGGCTGCGCTCCGTGATCGAGATCAACCCGGATGCGCTGGCAATTGCGCGGGCGCTTGATGCCGAGTACAAGTCCAAAGGATCGCGCGGGCCGCTGCATGGCATTCCGGTTCTGATTAAGGACAACATCGATACCGGGGATAAGATGCAAACCACGGCCGGTTCACTGGCGCTGGTTGGAGCACCGGCGCGTCAAGATGCGTGGGTGGCGGAACGGTTGAGGGCAGCCGGGGCTGTAATTCTTGGAAAAACGAACCTCAGTGAGTGGGCCAATTTCCGATCGAGCCACTCAACCAGCGGATGGAGCGGTCGCGGCGGCCAGACAAAGAATCCGTATGCTCTGGACCGCAATCCTTGCGGATCGAGCTCGGGCACCGGCGCGGGTATTTCGGCGAATCTTGCGGCAGTTGGGGTGGGAACGGAAACGGATGGTTCGATTGTCTGCCCATCTTCCATGTGCGGAATCGTGGGCATTAAGCCGACGCTGGGCTTAATCAGCCGGACCGGAATTGTTCCCATTGCGCATAGCCAGGACACAGCGGGACCGATGGCTCGCACCGTTCGCGATGCGGCTGTTCTGCTGGGCGCGCTGGTGGGTGTAGATCCGCGCGATGGCGCGACTTCCGCGAGTGCCGGGAAGAGCTTTGCCGACTACACCCCGTTTCTGGACGCGAACGGGATGCGCGGGGCGCGTATTGGCATTGCCCGTCAGTATTTCAAGATCGGCCCGGCGGTGGCAGAGGTGATGGACGAATGCATCGACGTGATGAAGCAAGCAGGAGCGGAGATGATTGATCCGGCCGAACTCCCGAGCTTTGGCAAATGGGGCGACACGGAATTCGAAGTTCTCCTCTATGAGTTCAAAGCGGACCTGAACAGCTATCTTGCCACGCGCGGGGCTGCCGTGAAATCGCTGGCAGAATGCATCGAATTCAACCGCTCGCATGCCGCCGAGGAGATGCCTTACTTCCAGCAGGAACTGATGGAGCAAGCCCAGGAGAAAGGGCCTCTGACGGACAAGGCGTACAAAGATGCGCTTTCGAAAAACCACAAACTCACGCGGAATGAAGGCATTGATTCCGTACTGAAAAAATTCAAGTTGGATGCGATTATGGGGCCGACCGCAGGCCCCGCATGGGTGAGCGATTGGGTGAATGGCGATCGTGCCGACAGCGGATGCGCTTCGCCGCCGGCGGTCGCCGGATATCCGCACATCACGGTACCGGCCGGATTCAAATTCGGGCTTCCGCTAGGCATTTCTTTCTTCGGTACGGCCTGGAGCGAACCGAAGCTGATCAGAATTGCCTATGCGTTTGAGCAAGCCCGTAAAGCCAGGCGCAAACCGGAATTTTTACCAACTGTGAACTTCTATGCGGAATCCGGGAGTTGAAGCGCATCCAAGGATTTCAGGGCCGCGAGTAAGCAAGCGGCCAAGATGGGTACAGCATGGCGGATAGACATAGAGTTGTCATTCTAGGTGGTGGATTCGGCGGCCTGTACGCCGCCAAGGCGCTGAAGCGCGCGCCGGTTGACCTCACCGTGATCGATAGGCGAAATTACCATTTGTTCCAGCCTTTGATGTATCAGGTTGCAACCGGTTCGCTTTCGCCCGGCGAGATTGCAGCGCCGATTCGCGGCGTGCTGAATCGGCAGAAGAACACGCGCGTTTTGCTGGGCGAAGTTGTAGATATCGATCCGGTTGCAAAAGAGGTTTCTCTGAAGGATGGCGCGACCTGCCCTTATGACTCGTTGATTGTTGCAACCGGGTCGAAAACCGCGTATTTCGGTCATGATGACTGGAGCAAGTGGGCTCCCAGCCTGAAGAGCGTTGAAGAGGCCACCATGATCCGGCACAAGATCCTGGTGGCATTCGAAGCAGCCGAGCGCAGCGCGGACCCTGCTGAGCGAAAGGCTTGGATGACCTTCGTGATCGTCGGCGCTGGAGCGACCGGTGTGGAACTGGCGGGCGCCCTGGGCGAAATCGCCCACCGCACGCTGAAGCATGATTTCCGCTCGATCAATCCGGCAGACGCCCGGATACTCTTGGTCGATGCCGGATCGCGGATCTTGCCGACGTATCCGGAGACGCTCTCGCGCAAAGCGGTCAAATCGCTCGAACGCTTGGGCGCGACGATCCGTACCGGGATGATGGTCACCGAGATTGATGCGGAGGGCGTAACCGTTAAGGACGATGCCGGGCACGAGCGAATCGCCGCTCGTACCGTAATTTGGGCGGCCGGGGTGGCGATGTCAGATTTCGGGCGGCAATTGGCCCAGCGCACGAATGCCGAGGTTCTGAAGCCGGGCCGCATCAGGGTTAACCCGAACCTCACGATTCCAAACTTCCCGGACATATTTGTCATCGGTGACCTTGCTTATGCGACGAAGCCCGACGGCACGCTGCTACCCGGAGTAGCGCAGGTCGCCATCCAGGGAGGCGCTTATGCTGCGAAAACGATTCTGAAACGGATGAAAGGCCAACGCGATTCGAAGCCCTTTCACTACTTCGACAAGGGCGATCTGGCTGTGATTGGCCGCGGCGCAGCGGTGGCGAACATTTTCGGCTTCCAGCTTTCCGGGTTTCCGGCGTGGCTGGTCTGGCTGTTTATTCACCTGATGTATATCGTCGAGTTCCAGAGCCGGCTCCTTGTGTTTATCGAGTGGGGCTTCCTGTACTTGACATCAAACCGCGGCGCGATGCTCATTACCGGCAGCGCGGGGTCCAAATCGCTGAATGAGTCCAAGCCGCTGCAGATGACGGCTCATGATTGACGAAAATACCGTTTGATCCGAACGGAGAGCATCTCAGACAGAGCAATGGCTGCCAGTCCGATCAGGAAATGGAGGACGCGAATCGCTTCGTGTGCCGGTCCGGGCAGCCAGCCGCCCATTTTCATCCCGAAGATAGCGACGAGCGCGCCCCAAAGGACCGCCAGAATCGTCAAAACAGGATTGACTTTGGCCACCATGCCTATGATCGCCAAAATCCAGAGTAGGCCAACCAGACTGATGCCAAGGTCCATGTGGACGGGTACCAGAGTAAAAGAGTGACCTGTCCAGAATAAGAAACCGAGGACAATTAAAATAACACCGAGAACTCGTACAGCATTTTGAATGAGTATGGTTGCGGTTTTCATGTGCTAGTTTAAGATTCGCAAATGGAGCTCCTGATTTCCGGGCCCAATGGCTCCCCAACCCGTGTTGAGCTGCGAAACCCAACGCTTTCCCTGGGGCGGTCCGCGGAAAACGATCTCGCCTATCCGGAGGACCCCTGGCTCTCCCGCTCTCACCTCAGTTTTGAACAGAATGACGGCGATTGGTTCGTACGGGATTGTGCCAGCCGGAATGGTACGGTTGTCAATGCAACCAGCCTGAAGGAGCGCCACAAGCTCAAAGCGGGAGATCGAATTTACGCCGGACACTTGACGATTGAAATCCGCGAATCCGCGAGCGAGCCGCGGAAGCCGGTGATCTCGTTCGTTCCCCGGGAAGAAGAGAAAATCACTCGCGAGGCGACTCTCCTTACCAGTCTGGATAAGGTCCTGGACAAGGCGGCCGCCAGCGATCACGACGCGCGCGATGCCTCTCTGAATACATCGCGGGTGGTGCGAGCGCTCATCCATGCCGGGCAGGAACTGGCGGGCCACAGCCCGTTGGAGAAGCTGTTCACAATCATCCTGAAACTGGCGCTCTCGGCGGTGGATGGCAAACGTGGCGTGATCCTGACGCTCGAAGAAGGCGAACTGGTGGTGCGCGCGAGTGAAGGCGCCGGATTTTCCATCAGCACCGCGGTGCGCGATCGCGTCCTGAGGGAGAAGTGCTCGCTGCTGATTAGCGACGCGCAAGTGGACGACGCGCTGCGCCAGCAGAAGAGCATTGTGATGCATCGCGTCCGCAGCATGATGGCGGTTCCGCTGCAGACAGGCGACCGCGTGATCGGCTTGATTTATGTGGATAACAGCACGTTTATCCGCCCGTTTTCACAGGAAGATCTCGATCTGTTAACCGTGATGGCAAACGTCGCTGCAATCCGCATTGAGCATGCGCGGCTGGCGGAGGTGGAGCAGGCGGAAAAGCTGATGGAGCTGGAGCTATCACAGGCCAGCGAAATTCAGCAGACCCTGCTTCCAACAGAGGCCCCGCTCTATGAGGGGTATGATCTCGCGGGATACAATCTGCCTTGCCGTACCGTGGGTGGCGATTACTACGATTTTGTTCCGTACAAAGACGGACGGCTCGCGCTGGTAGTCGGAGATGTGTCGGGCAAGGGGTTACCGGCGGCGCTGCTGATGTCAAGCCTGCAGGCGCGCGTGCAGATGCTCCGGGAAACGAATCCGGACCCAGGAACTGCGGTAACGATACTGAACCGCAGTCTTGCCGAACGTTGTCCTCTCGGCAAGTTCATTACCTTCTTCTACGCTCTCCTCGATGTGAAGTCCGGATTACTCAAATATAGTAATGCCGGGCACAACTATCCCTTGCTGTTGCGGGCCGGCGGAAGCGTTGAGCAGCTCTCAGGAAGCGGCATGGTGATGGGCATCTTCCCATCCGTATATTACGAAGTAAGGGAGACTACGCTGGAACCGGGTGACTTACTGGCGTTGTATAGCGATGGAGTAACCGAAGCCTCAACCGCCAAAGGCGTCGAGTTCGGTGAAGATGGGTTGACTCAATTTTTGTCTGAGCGGAAATCGGAATCGTGCTCGCAGATTGTGGCGTCGTTGGCCGATCATGTCAGACGATGGCGAGGCAGCAGCTCATTCAGCGACGACTTCACGATTGTGCTGGCGCGGCGGCTCGCTTAAATAACAGGCGGCAGTAACAAGCGGGCACAAAGTTCTTTGCGTACCTTCGGTACTGGTACTCTTAAGCGCTGCCATTCACTAAAGCCTAATTGCTTTGTTGTGGATGATTCTGTATTGTTAGACACCGGGACAACAGTCTGCCGTGGCGCGATCAGAAACACAGCTGCTCAACCATCAAGGCAGGAGGGCCGCCGTTTCTTCTTCACAAGTGGCGTTAACATCCCGTGCGTGGCGTGAAGCACATCGTTCCCGCGGTCACCAAGAGGAACCGGCGATTCCCTATTTGCGGCGCTTTGCCATCGGAAATGCGCTCCACACAGCCGAGGAACATGCGCTGCCACTCTTCGGATTGCTGTTAGTTCTGCTGTTGTTCTATGTCGCCGCGCGGTTGGGTACTCGTCTCCCGCCAATAACGCATGCGACCTGGTCATCCCGGACTCAGTATCTGGTGTTTACGCTGTCCGTTATTTTGAATTTTTTGGCTTTGGGAGTTTTGGTGCATGTCATCAAAGGCCGCGGAGGACTCGCTTATTTGAAGGGCTACCTAAAACACGACGTGATGGCGAATATGGATGCGGCCTTTATCGGACGGCAGATGCTGTTCGATCTTATGCCGCACGGCGGGGGGCGTCCGATTGTGTTCATGGGTGACAGTATTACTGCTTCCTGCGAATGGAGCGAGATGTTTGGGAACCGGAGCCTGATTCTAAATCGCGGTATCGGAGGCGATACCAGCGCCGGAGCAGCAATGCGGGCTGAATCGATTGGCGCTCTGCATCCGCTTGCGGTCTTTTTGATGATTGGAACCAACGACCTCCAATTGCTTCATTGCAGGCCCGAGCAGACGGTTTCCAATTGGCGATCGATCATTGAGCTGATCCACCGAAAATCGCCCGAAACGGTTATTTATGCCCAGAGCATTCTGCCAACCGGCACTCCCAAATTCAACGACTGGAGCATGCGGGTTAATCAACAGGTATCAGGGCTGGCGGATGGCCGGTCCGTGATATTCGTCGATTTAAGATCTGCATTTCTGCTTGATAACTCGCTCAACCCAGAGTACACGGCTGATGGAATTCACCTCAATGGAAAAGGCTACCTGGTCTGGAAGAAGCAGATTGAGACAATCGTCCGGGGGTTGATCCGCGAACAAGCTTCCAACATCAAGCGGCGGCGGGCCGTGCCTGCTGCCATGGCCGCCTACAAGTAGCACAATCCGCAGGGTCCGATATTGACGAGCGCAGATCGGCCACGAGCTTGCGAAGAACTGCGTATGAGATATTTGAGCGAGGTTCGGGCTTGCTAATCGTTACGAATTATTGGCGCTCATTTCCCAAGTCGTGGACTGCATCCACCGGTCTTTCGGGAACCAGCGTGAGCGAAGTCCGTACCCTTGCTGATTGCATGAAATACCGCGACCGGCAGGATGCGATGTTCCTGATCAGTTGCGATCCAAAGCTCTTGTATCAATTGGCTGCGGCTTTCAGTGCCTTACCAGGCCGCCGCAGGCCTCTGCTTTCGGTTGATTTAGTGCTGCGCCGCCCTCTTCGCACAATCGATCATCTTACTTGCAGCCTTAAGCGGCTTCTGCTTCGACGGGTAGATCACCATATCCTATTTCACAAAGACGTCAGTGGCTATGAGAAGTACTACGGAATCCCCCCGGAACAGTGTTCGTTCGTGCCGTTTAAGGCTAACTTGCCTCCTGTTCAGGATCCTGCGGTATCCTCCGACGGCGAATACGTTCTATGTTACGGCCGCTCGCAGCGGGACTGGGATACGTTTTTCGAAGCAATGAAGCTCGTGCAATATCCGGGCGTCACATCCATTCTTTCCTTGCCGGAGAAGTTTGCGCAGCGGCCGGATCTGCTGCCGAACAACGTCCGCCTGCTAGAGGATGAAAACACCGAGGAAGCGCAGGTGCGAATTCTCGGACGGGCGAAAGTAGTAGTTCTTCCGATCTTGAAGTCGAATATCGCGGCGTCGGGCCTAAGCATCGGACTGAATGCCATGGCTCTGGGAAAGTGCGTGATCGGATCCGAAGGGCCGGCGTTTACGGGTATATTCTCAGACGAACTGCTACTGGTGCCGGCCGGGGACCCAGCCGCGCTTGCTGAAATGATTTGCCGCGCCTGGGAAGATGATGAACTGCGGCGTGCTACTGCCATGCGCGCCCATGAATACGCATTGAAAGCAGGCGGGCGGAACGAATTGTATCAGCGTGTGATCGATGCAGCCGCGGTCTGGTACCAGCGCCAACCGATTCCTCGGGGAGTACAGACTTTGAATGAGGCTGAATAGGTGCGCGGTATTCACGCCGGCCTTTGTTGTGGGGCTGTTCCTTTGCCTGACACTTTGGGCGCAGAACCCAAGCGTGAAGTCTTCGGACTTAGACACGAAAATCGATTCGACACGCACGGCCTTCGGTGTGCCAAGCGTTTCGGTGGCAATCATTCAGGACGGAAAACCGCTTTATGCAAAGGCGTTCGGGGACGCCGATTCGGAAGCGAATAAAGCCGCCACGACTGATACACGGTATGCGGTTGGGTCGATCAGTAAGCAGTTCACAGCAGCATCTCTTTTGCTTGAGCAGGAGAAGGGGAAGGTGTCGCTGGACGACAACGTGGCAAAGTATTTTCCTGATCTGACGCGAGCAAACGAAGTTACGATTCGCGAACTGCTTTCGCACACTTCAGGATATGAAGATTATGCGCCGCAGGATTACCTGATTCCGGAGTGGACGCGGCCGACTACCCCGGATGCGATTCTGGATCGCTGGGCAAAGAAACCGCTAAATTTCGATCCAGGTACGCAGTGGCAGTACAGCAATACGAATTATGTGTTGGCCGGCAAGATCCTGGAGAAGGTGTCTGGAACACCGCTGCTGACGTTCCTGGAGCAGAACTTTTTTCAACCGCTTGGAATGAGTTCCGCTGGCGATTGTGAGGTAAAGAGCCGGGCCGACGCGAAAGCGTACACACGCTACGCTCTAGGGCCGCCAAGGCCGGTTGGACGGGAAGCGAATGGCTGGTACTTTGCGGCCGGCGAGCTTTGCATGACATCTTCGGACCTGGCGAAGTGGGACGCGGCCTTTCTTCATAAACGGATTCTGTCGCCGAAATCCTACGACGAGTTCACAAAGGAAGTGAAATTGAAGAATGGGAAGCCGACTCACTACGCGCTCGGGCTCGAAATAGGCGACACACGCGGTACACCCACTGTCTCGCACGGCGGCGAAGTGTCAGGATTCCTGGCGATGAATACACTCTTTCCGTCGAAGGGCGACGCTATCGTCGTATTAACCAACGAGGACGGCGTAAATCTGATCGGGCCGCTAACGCAAGAGATTGCGAATATGCTGCTCGACCCGGAAAACGCATCCGCGGAAAAGCAGGACCAGCAGGTTCGCGCGATCCTGACGGGTTTGCAGGAGGGCCACATCGATCGCGCTGAATTCACGCAAAACGCAAACTCCTACTTCGATGATGTTGCGTTAGGTGATTATCGGCAATCGCTCGCGCCCATGGGGAAGCTGGAGGTTTTGAGCCGTTTGAGTTCCCAAGGCCGTGGCGGCATGACGCATTTGAGCTATCGGGCCCATTTTGAAAAGAACACTGTGCTGCTGAACATTTACGTTATGCCCAATGGGAAGTTCGAGCAGTTTTTGGTGGGAGAGCAGTTTTAATCGCCGCTTGCTACGCGCACGGTTCAGTTAATGCAGTCCGCACAGCGTTAATAACCTCCGCAGTCGAGCTGCTTCCGCCCAGATCCGGCGTTCGGGCGCGGCCTTCGGCTAAGACGCTCCGGACGGCCCTATCGACACGCGCTGCGGCGACTGGCAGTTGTAAGTGCTCCAGCATCATCGCGACGGAGAAAATAGCCGCAAGCGGATTCGCGATTCCCTTTCCTGCAATATCCGGCGCGGAGCCGTGCACCGGTTCGAACATAGAGGGAAACCTCCGCGATGGATCAAGGTTCGCGCTCGCCGCGAGCCCAATACTGCCGGTGACCATTGCCGAAAGATCGCTCAGAATGTCGCCGAAAAGATTCGAGGCGACGACTACGTCGAAGGTCTGCGGTCGGCGAACAAAATTCATGGCCGCGGCATCGACCAGAAGCGATTCGGTTTCGATATCGCCATATTCAGCGGCAACCTGCTGAAAGACACGGTCCCACAGCACCATGCTGAAGCCTTGCGCGTTCGATTTTGTGATCGAGGTCACCCTTCGCTTCTTGTTCCGCCTGCGGGCGAGATCGAAAGCATACCGGATAATTCGCTCAACGCCGTGCCGGGTAAAAACAGACGTTTGTACCGCAACTTCCTGCTCCTGAAACTCATGGACAAATCCGCCGGCCTGCGCATATTCGCCTTCGGTGTTTTCGCGAACGACGACCAGATCGACATCTCCTGGCGACAGTCCCTTAAGCGGCGAATCGACGCCCTGATAAAGAACAGCCGGCCGCACATTCGCAAACTGATCGAAGGTTCGCCGGATGGGCAGCAGGAGACCGTTCAGGGTCACATTGTCCGGAATCTCGGGATGCCCCACTGCGCCGAGCAGGATGGCGGCATGGGGCCGAAGCGTATCCAGCGCATCGGACGGCATCATGCGGCCGTGTTGAAGGAAGTAGTCGCTACTCCAATCGTATGTTGCCTCCTCAAGTTTCGCGCCATCATCGAAAGCGGCCTGGCGCGCGATCTCGAATGCGGGATGAGTAACTTCGCGGCCGATTCCATCACCCGGAACAATGGCGATCGAAAATGTCTGCATTCGGCTATTGCGCGCCGGTCCAGTCAGGCGTCTGCGGAATGGCTTCGCCGTCAGCGCGGGGATCGGATGCCGCGAAATGGACGCCTGTTCCGTTCTGCATCACGACGTTTCCACGGCCCATCTCCATCGAATACGGATCCACAATTTTCAACTGATGTCCCTTCGCAGTCAGTTGCTGCCGCACAGCTTCGGGCACCCGCGATTCAATGAGCAGATCGCAGCCTTCAAACGTCGGTTTGGTGAAGCGAGCCGCGCTGAGAGCTTCCTGAATGTTCATGCCGAAATCAACCACGTTCGATACGAATTGCGCGTGCGCCTGAGCCTGGTTGAAACCGCCCATGATCCCGAAACCAATTGTCTCGTCGCCCTTTTGCATGAAACCCGGAATGATGGTGTGCAGGGGGCGCTTGTGCGGCGCTAATGAATTGGGTTCTCCAGGTTTTAAGGTGAAAAGCTGCCCGCGATTCTGCAGGACGAAACCGGTTCCGGGGGCAACCAGTCCGGTGCCGAAGGCCGCGTAGTTGCTTTGAATAAGTGAAACGATATTTCCGTTCTCGTCGATAGCGGTCAAGTAAGTGGTGTCGCGGCCCATTGCATTCAGACGCCGGCTTAAGTCCGAAGGAAGCACGTGACAATGCGCGTGGTTAGGATCAATCGAATCCGCGCGCTTTTTAGCCAGATCCTTCGAGAGGAGTTGTTTGACCGGTATATCCGAAAACCGCGGATCGCCAATGTATTTAAGCAGGTCAGCGTATGCAAGCTTCTTCGCTTCAATCATGACGTGGAGCGTCCTGGCGCTATTGTGCCCATAGTCAGACAACGGGAACTGCTCCATGATGTTGAGCATGCTTAAGGCTGCGATCCCTTGGCCGTTGGGCGGAAGTTCCGAAACGGTCCAATCGCGGTAGGTGGTGGAAATAGGAATGACCCATTCGGGCTGGAAATCCGCAAGGTCCGCCTCGCTAAGCGTACCGCCCTGTTCTTTTGAAAACGCAACGAGCTTTTGCGCTAACGGACCGCGGTAAAAGCCGTCGCGCCCATGCGCGGCGATAAGCGCCAGCGAATTTGCCAGGTCGGGGTCACGAAAGATCTCACCGGTTTCAGGCGCGTGGCCGCCGGGGAAAAATGTTTTACGGAAACCCGGCTTGTCCTGAATCGCTTCGGGCGTCTGCTCCCAAACGCCCGACACCAGTTCAGCAATAGGTACGCCGTGCTTTGCGTAAAAAATAGCGGGCTCAAGAACTTGTTGCAAACTCAGCTTTCCGAAACGGCGGTGCAGCGCGTCCCAGCCTGCAACCGCTCCCGGGACGGTAACGGATTGTATGTTGCGAGGAATCTCTCCGGTAATGCCCTTCGATTTCAGGAAGTCGATAGAAAGGCCTTGCGGCGCCCAGCCGCTGGAATTCAATCCGAACAGCTTCTTTGTTTTGGCTTCGTAGACGATCGCGAACAAATCGCCACCGATCCCGTTCATCATCGGCTCGGTGATGCCCAGAACGGCGTTCGCGGCAATCGCCGCATCAACGGCGCTACCATGCTGTCTCAGAATTTCAGCGCCTGCCGCGGATGCAATGGTTTGACTGGTGGCGACAATTCCGTAACGGCTCACGACCACCGAACGCCCGTAATCGCGTCCGGACCGCGACTTTTGAGGAAGCTTCTGAGCGGGCAAATTGGCGGCGAGCACGATGGCTCCAAAGAGATAGAGAGCGGCGCGCATGGGCAACCGCTCCATTGTGTCAGAAAACTGTTTACTCAGCGCTGCGGAGGCGCTGGCGACGGGGCCGGGCCCGGATTCGCCGCTGGCGCTTGACCGGCAGCAGGCGGGACACCAATCTTGACTCCGATCACCTGGCCGGAGACGACCAACTCCACGCGGCGGTTCATCTTTCGGCCGGCAGCGGTGTCGTTTGAGGCGACTGGATAGTTATCGCCATATCCAACTGCGGTTACATTCTCGGGATTGAGCCCTTGCGTCGTGAGAAAATCGCGCACCGTATTGGCCCGTTCCTCGGAAAGCTTCTGGTTGATTTGCTGCGTGCCTGTGCTGTCCGTGTAACCTTCCACCTGAAGGTTCAGGCCGGGATGTGAGAGTACGATCCCGGCGATTTTAGCGAGCGCGATGCGCGCCGGTTCTTTCAAATCATATTTGCCGGTGGCAAACAGCACATCTTGCATATCGACTACCAGGCCGCGGGGCGTTTCATGCGTCGGCAGAACGGAATTGAATTGCTGGAGCAACTGCTGGCGCAATTGCTGTTGTTGCTGTTCAGACTGTTGGCGCAGGCGTTCCGCTTCGGCGGCAGATTGTTGCGCTTTCTGCGCCTCGGCAGCAGATTGCGCGCGGGCTGCGTCCGCCGCTTGTTGTGCCTTTTCGGCGGCAGCACGCCGTTCGGCATCCAACCGGGACTGTTCCTGTGCCTCTTGCGCTCTCTGCGCTTGCTGTTCGGCCTTCTGCTGAGCGGCGGCCTGACGCGCTGCGGCTTCATCACGCTCCTGCTGCCGCGCAAGCTGCTGTTGTTTCCTCAAAGAGATGATGCGGGCGTCTTCCGCTTTCTGAACTGCCTCACGAGCCGTCATTTTGGCGGGCTTCCATTGTTTCCTGTCCTGGTAATCCTGCGCTTGGTTCCATAACTTCTCAGCCTGCTGATAGACGTCGCTTGCGTACTGGTCGGCTTTCGCGTACTGCGCGATCTGCACCGCATTCTGCGCTTCATATAGCTCCAGCGGGCTCTTCTTGTTCGCGTTCAAATCAACCGGCTTCAACTGGTTTTCGGGTACATGGTAGGTGTATTGACCACGTGGTAATAATTCGAAATGCGCTTCTACAGTCTCCACCTTGCCCAGCGTATCTTTGCGAATGACGTTTTGCATGGCTACTACGTCGCTGGGCTGGCGGACGCCGAAATAGGGCTCGGCAGTTATGATCAATCCAAATGACTGTAAGTCGGTAGTTACTTGACTGCTGTAATTCCCGTCGGAGTTCACCAGAATTTCACCAAGGTTTGAAGCGTGTCCGTCGGGTGTTATGGCCCATAGCACGTAGGTTAGGTAAAGGGGGCCAAATGTACGGGCCGCGGGCAGGTTCTTTACGTCGATCTTGATTGTCATATGGCCGCCTTCGCTGCGTACCTGCGCTTGCCCTTTCGCCTCCGGCGCCAGCGATGTGCCTTGGAAATCGACCTTCGTCCAGCCGCTGCGATTGCGGTAACTCACTGCCGGAACGTCCTTCGCAACGACCTGGACCCGGAAGATCGGATTCGAATTCCCAGACGAATTCTGTGCGGGAATCGATTGCATCGGGTTGTGCTCCTGCGCAAGCAGGGCAACCGGTAGAATAGCGAGCAGCAGCGGCACGGGCCAAGTCATAGCAGATGTATTGATGCAAAGTATGTGCCAACTTCGTAAGTACCAGCAATTGCAAGCATTTAGCTGTACACGAAGCGGCCACGTACCGGGTAGTTTTTGCAGGGAGCGTTGAAAAGGCTGGAAACCCCGCCGGGTAAGATCGTAGTGTGAGTTCCTCGCAACCGGGTATTGAAGCGCCACCGGGAAGGCGATTTACCTCGCCGTTACTGCCAATTTTCCTGATTGTCGCCGTTGACGTACTCGGCTTCACCATTATCCTGCCGCTGCTTCCGTTTTTTTCGGAGCGCCTGGGCGCTTCGCCCGCGGTGGTTGGCGCCATCATTTCGATTTACGCGGTCTGCCAGTTGATTGCGGGACCCATTTTGGGTCAGATTTCGGACCGGATCGGACGCCGACCCGTTCTGTTGGTGAGCCAGGCCGGAACCCTGGGCGGCTTCCTGGTTCTGGCGTTCTCCGGACACGTCTGGATGGTCTTCTTATCGCGGGCCATCGATGGACTTACGGCCGGGAACCTGAGTATTGCCCAGGCATATATCAGCGATGTAACTAAACCCGAAAATCGCGCCAAATCATTTGCGATTATCGGTGTCGCGTTCGGGTTCGGGTTTTTGGTGGGGCCTGCTATCTCCGGTTTTCTGGCTCATTTCGGTTATCAAGCTCCCATTTTTGTCGCCTGCGCGCTCTCTTTAACCAGCATCCTTTGCACCTTCTTCCTGTTGCCGCGCCATGAGGCGGTTCACGAATACGCGACCGAGGAAGCCGATACGGGTCCGGGCGGCAAACGCCTTTCGCTAATCTCCTGGGGCGAGTACAGGCGGTATTTCCGAGATCCTGCCCTGGCGCGCTTGCTGATGCAATGGCTCTTGTTTGCGCTATCGTTCTCTACCTTCATCTCCGGGTTTGCATTGTTTGCCGAGCGCCGCTATCTGTGGAACGGGCACCCGGTAGGAGTGCGCGAAGTAGGCTATATTTTCGCGTTCAACGGCTTTATCGGCATGATCATGCAGGGCGGAATGGTTGGGCGCATGGTGAAGTGGTTGGGGGAGAGAAAGGTGGTCCAGCTCGGATTCTTGATTTCTCTGATTGGTTACGCAGCTGTGGGCTTCACGCAAACGATTGGCCAGCTTCTCTGGGTGATGGCATTTTCATCGATTGGCGCGGCCGGCTTGCGGCCGGCGCTCACGAGCATGGTGACGCAGAAGGCTGGCAGACGCGAACAGGGAGTTATCCTTGGGCTCACGCAATCGCTGACATCGGTTGCACAGATTGTGGCGCCCCTGCTGGCCGGCTATCTCATCGATCGCGAATTGCTCACCACCTGGGCAGTCTGGGCCGGCGTTCTAGCGGGCCTTGCGCTGTTCTTCCGGCCGCGGCTTAAGCCCACACCAGTCGCCGGCTGAAGCGCGCGTCATGAGCTGGCCAAGCCTTCGAAGCTCGGAATGGATTCTGGTTGGCTTCTTTGCCTATATAACCGCCATCTCTCCACTGTTTCGGGATCGGCCCCATCTTAGTTACCAGCCGGCGGTCGCGTTAGCAGGCGTGCTGGCGCTGTTCTCTGCGCTGGCGCGCTTTCAGCATTCGTTGGGCGCAAAGGCGATTGGAATCGTGCGCGATTGGCTGCCGATTCCTCTGACACTGATGGCATTTCGCGAAATGGAGTTGTTCCTTACATCCAGTTATGCCCGCGCATACGAGAGCGCCTGGATCCGCTGGGATGATCTGTTGTTACGAACCTGGCATCTGCGCGGCCTGATTGAATACGCGGGAAAGATTATTCCGTTCTATCTGGAGCTTTGCTATTTACTTGTGTACGGGGTAGGCGCGTTCTGTGTGGTGGTGCTGTATGTTCGCGGACAACGCGGCGAGGTGAATCGTTTTTGGAGCATCTATCTGGTGGGAACCCTGGCAGCGTACGCACTATTTCCGTGTTTCCCTTCGCAGCCGCCGCGCATTGCCTTCCCGGCGGTCGGGGCTCCATCTGTTACAACCTGGGTGCGCGAATTGAACATGTCGATTTTGCGCCATGCGACCATTCATTCCGGCGTGTTTCCAAGCGCCCATGTCTCATCGGCATTCTCGTGCGCATGGGGCATGTTTCTTGTGCTTCCCGAACGCCGGAGATTTGGATGGGGATTGCTGCTCTACGCCTTCAGTGTTTCGGTTGCCACCATCTACGGTCGCTATCATTACGCCGCAGATGTGGTCGCCGGGTTCGGAATCAGCCTCGTGGCGGGTATTGTTTGTATTGCGATGGCCGAGCGGCACGGAAGTTAGCGAACTATCGGGCGATTGTCTTCGTGCCGGCGCTTAGCCGAATCTCATCGCCGGAGTTTGTGCTTTTCCAATCCCTGTTATTTTTCGATTCAAGCTGCTCAAACTGAATCCGGTTTTTGCCGGTGAACACGTTCACTGTCTTGTAATACGTGGTGGTTCCACCTTGCTCCCAAGTGCTGGTGTAGGTCCAGTGATCGCCCTTTATTTCCAGATCGCCGCGGCCTCCTCCACGGCCGTCGAGCCGCACCGTCTGGGTATGATAGTGGCCGGGCTGATTGGCCGGAACAAAGACTAGCAGCGCACCTGTTTCACCATTCACGATTTGCTGGCAGGTGAAGAATTTGCCTACAAGTGCGCACTGGTTCACCAGCGTGTCCGGTTTCACCCCAGATGCAAGATCTTTGCGCGTAACCCGCCACGATCCGTTATAAAGCCAAAGGGGCGCGTAGGGATCCGCCGGCGAATCAGCAATGCACACGAACTGCCCGGTGAGAGCTATGGCTGCCATCCAAAGCAAAAGGCGCATGTAAGAATAGAATCACATCTCATTGGAGAACACTAATCAATTCAGCCGGAGCCGGCAATTCCGGCCACGAATGCACACGAACGAATGCAGATGAGCGCTCTTTCTACCGAAACGACATTTGCAGTCGAAACACAGATAGTTACCTTTCCCTCGCTGACCTTGGATTGCGGCGTCACGCTGCTGGACGTGGATGTTGCGTATGAAACGTACGGCGAATTGGATACGACCCACAGCAATGCGATTCTCGTGCTCCACGCGTTTTCAGGAGACGCGCACGCGGCCGGCATAAGCAAGGAGACGGGACAGCCCGGCTGGTGGTCGCCCATGATCGGTCCGGGTCTGGCATTCGATACGGATCGCTATTTCGTCATTTCCTCCAATGTGCTGGGCGGATGCAGGGGAACAACCGGTCCGGGCTCGATTGATCCTTCGACGGGCCAGCCCTACGGCATGCATTTTCCGGTCATCACGGTCGGCGATATGGTCCGGCTGCAAAAGATGCTGCTTGAGCATCTTGGTATTTCGCGGCTGTTGGCGGTTACGGGCGGCTCAATGGGCGGGATGCAGGCCCTCGCCTGGACGGTCGCGTATCCGGAAGCAGTTGCCGCTGCCATTCCAATCGCCGCGACGTGCCGGCATAGCGCACAGCAGATTGCGTTCAACGAAGTGGGCCGTCAGGCGGTTATGGCGGACCCGGATTGGAACGAGGGCGACTATTATGGCTCGAAGCCGCCTGCCAGAGGTTTAGCAGTGGCTCGCATGGTGGGTCACATCACTTACATGAGCGATGCGTCCATGCGCGAAAAGTTCGGCCGGCGATTACGGGACAAAGATGCCTTTGGCTTCGACTTTTCGGTCGATTTCGAAGTGGAAAGCTATTTGCGCTATCGCGGCAGCCAGTTCGTAAGCAGGTTTGATGCGAATTCGTATCTGTACATCACGAAGGCGATGGACTACTTTGACCTCTCAGCGGGCCACCCCTCGCTTGCTGCCGCATTCGAACGGACACAGACCCGCTTTCTCGTACTTAGTTTCACGTCCGACTGGCTGTATCCTACTTACCAATCACTAGAAACCGTCAGCGCGCTGCGAAGGTGTAACATCGACGCGGCGTTTTGCGAGTTGAACTCGAATTACGGCCACGATGCTTTTCTGATAGAAACCGGCGAGCAAAGCGAAATGATCGCCGGGTTTCTGGACAGCGTTTATCGCGACTTGCAGAAGCAGAGCACAGGCATGAGCGCCGGGACCGGAGGGCACTCGCCCGAGACAAATCCCTGCGTCACCGAGTTGCCGATCAGTTCACGGCCAGACTACGCGATGATCGCCGAGCTGGTGGAACCGGGCTCCCGCGTTCTCGACCTGGGCTGCGGCGAGGGCGAGTTGCTGGCGTGGCTGCGCGATCACAAAGCCGTAAGCGGACGCGGTGTCGAGATCGATGCAAACAAAATCCGCCGGGCCATCTCGCACGGAGTCTCGGCTTACCAGAGCGATATCGATCATGGGCTAGCGGATTATCCGGATGCAAGCTTCGATTTTGTGATCCTGAGCCAAACCTTGCAGGAGACGCGATA
>DATIMA010000177.1:0-23645 GCA_035475915.1 Bryobacteraceae bacterium | reverse complement strand
GCGCGAAAGTCCGGCAATTCGCGGAGCCACACATTCAGCTTCAGGGTGCAGCCTGTAATCGGGATGGACTCCACCTGTGCGCGCCAAGCCATATCCACCGAACTACTGAGGAGCCGAAGCGTCGTGCGCGGATCGGTGTTCGAGATGACGGCCTTCGCACGGATGCGTTCCCCGCTTTCAAGTACCACGCCTTGGCCCGGGACGATTTCCGAGACACCCACGCCAGCAGCAATAACCGCGCCCGCCTCCCGCGCGGCATCTGCGATAAAGAACGAGACCATACCCATGCCGCCCTTTACGTATCCCCATGCCCCGGGCAATCCGCCCAGGCGGCCCGAGGAATGATGAAAGCGTATGGACGCCGTGCCCGGATCGAATGGGCTCGCGTTCGTTCCGATCACGCCTTGGCCGAGATAGGCGATCTGCAGCCGCTCATCGGACAGATAACGCTCCACAAATTCCGCCATCGACCATTCAAACAGGAGCGCGCGCGCCTCAGCATCTTGCCCCAGGCGATTCTCCATCTGCTCCCGTGTGGGCGGCTCCCCAATCCACATATCACGCTCGCCGGGTGGACGAATCGCGTTCCGAGCGCGCCGGATCACATCGTTCATCGCGCGCCAGCCGTTCACGTCCTGCGTAGAAAGACGGGCGATCTCGGCTTCGCACTGCTCATCGTGGTCGTAGAGCTGCACGCTGCTGCCGTCTTCGAAAGGCACGAACAGGCCGTTGCTGGCCGGAGTCCAGGAGTAGCCGCGCGCCGGAAGCCTCAGTTCTTCAACGATGAGCGGATGCAAGAGACCGGCAAGATAGGCGCAAGGCGAAAGGCGCACGCCCGGCCACGGCTCTTCTATTGTGCACGCGCCGCCGATCCGTTCACGCGATTCCAGCACGAGAACACGTTTTCCGGCTCGGGCGAGATAAGCGGCGCACGTGAGGCCGTTGTGCCCGGCGCCGACGACGATCGCATCCCAGGACCGAGCTGCCAATTCACGAACCGGAGCCGGCAGCCCGATCAGGCCGAGAGACTCGACCGCGGAGGACATTACCTACGCCGTGCGCTGCACTTCGGCTTGACTCTCGTCCGCAATTGCCGCTTGGGCAGCCGCAAGCCGTGCGATCGGCACACGATACGGCGAGCAAGAGACGTAGTTCATGCCAGTTCGATAGCAGAACTCAACGGAGCTCGGCTCGCCGCCGTGCTCACCGCAAATACCGATCTCGAGATCGGGTCGGGTTTTTCGTCCAAGCTTGACAGCAAGTTCGATGACTTTACCGACTCCATCTTGGTCGAGAACGGCGAACGGATCTGCTTTGAAAATCTTCAGGTTTTCGTACTCTTTTGAAAACTTCGTGTAATCGTCGCGAGAGAGGCCCATCGTGGTTTGGGTCAGGTCGTTGGTCCCGAAGCTGAAGAACTCGGCTTCCCGCGCCACTTCGTCCGCCGTCAGGGCGGCGCGCGGGATCTCAATCATAGTGCCGACGTAATACTTCAAGTTCTTCATGCCGGCCGCGCCCAGAACTTCTTCAGCAACCTTCACCGTAATCGCCTTCTGGTTCTCCAGCTCTTTCACATTGCCGATGAGCGGGATCATCACTTCCGGGATGACCTTTACGCCTTTTTTCGCAACCAGTACTGCTGCTTCGAAGATGGCGCGCACCTGCATCTCCGTCACTTCCGGATAAGTAATTCCCAGCCGGCAGCCGCGGTGCCCCAGCATCGGGTTAAACTCATGGAGCTCTTCCACCCGTTCAAGCAGTTGGGGAAGATGTTTCTTCAGTTCGCCCACGCTGACGCCGTAAGTGGTAGCCATTTCCTTCTTCTCTTTCGAGCCGGCGTGTGGCAGTTTCGCAATATCCACCATCAGGTTCTCGCGCTTGGGAAGGAATTCGTGCAGCGGCGGATCAAGCGTGCGGATGACAACCGGGAAGCCATCCATTGCCTGAAACAGCCCGGCGAAATCTTTGCGTTGCATAGGCAACAGCTTCTGCAAAGCCTTCCTGCGGGTCTTCTCATCGCGAGCCAGAATCATCGCCTGCATGTGCGCAATGCGATCTTCAGCGAAGAACATGTGCTCCGTGCGGCAAAGGCCGATCCCTTCTGCGCCATAGAGCCGCGCCTGTTTGGCGTCGCGCGGGATGTCCGCGTTGGCGCGCACGCCGAAGCCGCCGCGAAACTCGTCCGCCCACTCCATAAACGTCGCGAAGTAATGCGACTTCGGATCGGGTTCGTTGGTCTTGCACTGCCCTAGATACACTTCGCCCAGGGTGCCGTCCAGCGAGATCCAGTCGCCTTCCTTCAGAAGCAGCTTCTTACCTTCGAAAAGGATTGTCGCCCGCTTCGTGGCCTCATCCACAGCAACGGACGATGCGCCCACGACGCACGGCCGGCCCATGCCGCGCGCTACCACAGCGGCGTGGCTGGTAAGCCCGCCGACCGCGGTGAGAATGCCCTTTGAAACATCCATACCGTGAATGTCATCCGGTGTGGTTTCTTTACGAACAAGAATGACGGGACCCTTCGCCGCCAGCTCTACGGCATCTTCGGATGAAAAAGCAACCCGGCCCACGGCAGCGCCGGGAGATGCCGGCAAGCCGGTCGCGATCTTCTGCAAACCTTTGCGCGTTGCCGGGTCAAGCACCGGGTGAAGCAGTTGATCAAGCTGATTCGGCCCAACACGCTGAACTGCTTCGCGCTTTGAGATCAGCCCTTCCTCCACCATGTCCACGGCGATGCGAACTGCCGCCGGACCGGTTCTCTTGCCGTTCCGGGTCTGCAGCATGTACAGCTTTCCTTCTTCAATGGTGAACTCGAAATCCTGAACGTCCCGGTAGTGTCGTTCGAGATTCGACGTGATCTCTCGAAGCTGCTTGTATGCTTCCGGCATCACCTGCTCAAGCTCGGCAATCGGCTGCGGCGTGCGTATGCCGGCTACTACGTCTTCACCTTGCGCGTTCACCAGGAACTCGCCGTAAAAAATCTTTTCTCCGGTCGAAGGGTTGCGGGTAAAGCCGACCCCCGTGCCCGAGTTATCACCCATGTTGCCGAACACCATTGCCTGTACGTTTGCGGCAGTGCCAATGGAATCCGGAATCTTCTCCATGCGGCGATAGTAGATGGCTTTCGGCGTATTCCAAGAATTGAAAACCGCGTCGCGAGCCAGGGAGAGCTGCTCACGAGCGTCCTGCGGAAACTCGCTTCCGGTCTCCTTCTTTACCAGCTTCTTGTAATCGCCGATGATGGCCTTCAGGTCGTCGGCCGTCAAATCCGTATCCAGCTTGGCCTTGATCTTGGCCTTGCGCGTATCGAAAATATGATCGAATTTCGCCATATCGATGTGCAGCGCCACCTCGCCAAACATCTGAATGAAGCGGCGATAGCAATCGTAAGCGAAGCGCGCATTTCCGGTCTTGCGAGCCAGACCTTCGGTGGTCTCATCGTTCAATCCAAGATTGAGGATTGTGTTCATCATGCCCGGCATGGAAAACTTTGCGCCGGAGCGGACACTCAGAAGCAGCGGATCGTCCACTCCTCCCAGCTTCTTGCCCATCTGGTGCTGCAGCTTTTCGAGGGCCGTGTGAATCTGTTCATCCACTCCGTTCGGCACGCGATTTCCGTTTTCGAAAAAGAGGCTGCAAACCTCTGTCGAGATCGTAAAGCCCGGAGGAACCGGCACACCGGCTTTGCTCATTTCGGCGAGGCCCGCGCCCTTGCCGCCAAGGGCATCGCGCATACTCCCATCCCCTTCGGCCGTGCCTCCGCCAAACGAGTAAACTTGTTTCTTCATCTCTGATATTTATCCCCTAACTTGTGACGATTTCGGAAAAATCAGCAATGGTTGAGAACTCCGTCAGCAGGCTGTAGAGCAAGGCCAAACGGTTCTGCCGGATCGCTGGATCTGGGTCGTTCACTAGAATTTTATCGAAGAACAAATCGACACCCGGTCGAAGCGACGCGATGGCAGCTAATTGTTCCCGGTATGGACGGTGCCGGATGCTGCCGGCTACCCGCTCGGAAGCCTGATAAAGGTCCATTTCAGGCCCCGGCTTCAGCAGATCGATGTTGATCGGTATACCCGAGTCAACGCCCGCCTGGATCAAAATATTCTTGATTCGCTTAAAGCTAGCGGCGAGGGGTTCAAAATCCGCAGTTGGCCGGACGTAATGGATCGCGTCGGCGCGATCCGCCAGATCGGGTATCGTACTCAGCGGAGCGGCCAGAACGGCGTTTACCTCGTCGTAAGCAAAGTCCAGTACGTCCCGCAAATAGAACTGAATTCGTTCTTTAATGAATGGAGCGAGTTGAGGGATATCTTCGACAAGCGCGAGCAAGGGCAGTTCCAGGCGCGCCTCAAAAAGGACTTTGACAACGCCTTGCGCAGCGCGCCGGAGCGCAAACGGATCCTTCGATCCGGTGGGAACCATTCCGATTTTGAAGCATTCGCGCAGCGTATCGAGCTTGTCTGCGATCGAGACGATCTGCCCCTCAACGGTGCGCGGGATGGAATCATCCATGCTTACCGGCTTGTAATGATCGTAAATCGCGATTGCCACAGCTTCGCCTTCGCCCTGTGCTTTCGCATAAAGCCCGCCTACCACGCCCTGCAGATCGGTGAACTCCTTCACCATGTCGGTGGTGAGGTCACATTTTGAAAGCAGAGCCGCAATTTCAACCGTATTTGCGTCTGCGTTCGTCTGTGCAGCCAGTGCTGAGGCCAGCTTCACCACCCGCTCCGTCTTGTCCTTGTAAGTTCCGAGCTTGGCCTGAAACGTGACGTTCGCCAAGTCCGCCAGCCGAGCCGAAAGCTTCTTTTGCTGGTCCACTTGCCAGAAGAACCGAGCGTCATTGAAGCGAGCGCGGAGCACACGTTCATTCCCTTGCCGAATCAAGCCGTCGGGGTCGCCATCGGTGTTCGTGACGGCAACAAATGCGGACGCCAGCGAGCCATCTTCCTTGAGGACCGAAAAATAGCGCTGATGATGGCGCATGACCGTTGAGAGAATTTCTTTGGGCAGTTCCAGGTAGGATGCGTCGAAACTGCCGCGTATGGGCGTCGGGAATTCCGTCAGATAGACGAGAGTGCGAAGCAGACTGGCATCTTTATGAACGTCCGGCCCAAGACTCGCCTCAATGCGCCGCTTCCGCTCATCGGCATGTACAATCACGAAGTTATCGCGCAGCGCCTGTTCATACGTCTCCATCGTGATTGGAATCGGATGCTTCGAGCCGAGAATGCGATGGCCCCGCGTCGTATTGCCCGACTGAATCCCAGCCACTTCGAACGGGATGATCTGATCTTCCAAAATCGCGACGATCCAGCGAATGGGTCGGATAAAGCGCAGGCCGCCTTTGCCGGTCCAATACATGCTTTTCGGAAAACGGATGCTGGCGATGATTTCGGGCAGTTTCTCGCTCAAAGCGGCCGGTAGCAACTGACCCTCCGTGAGCTGATGGAAGACATACCGTTCGCCCTTGGCATCCTGCATCTTCGCGAGCCGGCCTATCTCGGTTCCGCACTTTCTTGCGAAACCTTCCGCGGCCCGCCCTCCTGCCGAAAGGTAAGGCCCCTGAACGACACTCTCCACGTCAGGCGCTTTTTCGTTCAGATCCTTGGCGAGCAGAACCAGCCGCCGCGGCGTCGCTTCTGTTATCAGCGCCGAACCACCAAATGTGCCGAACGCAGCTTGAAATCTCGCCCGCAGATCTTCCAGAGCCGGCTCAATCATCCAGTCCGGAATTTCTTCCGCGCCGATTTCGAGAAGGAAATAGGGCATTATGCGGCGGCCTCTTCCTTTGGATTCTGCTGTTCTGCCCAAGCCTCGGCAACGCCCACAGCCAATTTGCGAACACGGGCGACAATACCGACCCGCTCGGTGACGCTAATGGCTCCGCGCGCGTCGAGCAGGTTAAAAAGATTCGAGCAGTGCAGCACATGGTCATAAGTTGGCAGCACGGGAAAGCGCTGCTTCTCTTTGGTGGCGCGAAACAGTTCCAATAACCGCTGCGCTTCCCGTTCATGCAGCTCAAATTCCTGCCACAGCATCGCCACATCCGCCATCTCGAAGTTGTAAACCGAAAACTGCTGCTCGTCCGCCAGCCGCACATCGGCGTATTTGAACCCCGGCGCCCACTCAATGTCGTACACGCTCTCCACGTTCTGCAGAAAGGCCACAATGCGCTCCAGGCCGTAGGTAATTTCCGCCGGAACCATTTCCAGATCCATGCCTCCGCACTGCTGAAAATAAGTGAACTGCGTGATCTCCAGCCCGTCCAACATCACCTGCCAGCCGATACCCCAGGCGCCGAGCGTGGGCGATTCCCAGTTGTCTTCTTCAAACTTGATGTCGTGCTTGCGAAGGTCGATGCCGATGGCTTCCAGGCTGCCCAGGTACTGCTCGATCACGTCTTCAGGCGTCGGCTTCAGAATCACTTGCAACTGCTGGTGCTTGTAGAGGCGGTTCGGGTTTTCGCCGTAGCGGCCATCGGCAGGCCGGCGGCTCGGTTGCACGTAGGCGACCTTGTACGGCTTGGGGCCGAGGACGCGCAGGAAAGTCTCAGGCGCCATGGTGCCCGCCCCGACCTCCAGATCGTACGGCTCCTGGATGATTGCGCCGCGGTCGGCCCAATAACGTTTCAGCTTGAAAATTGTGTCTTGAAAAGTATCCATCTGGACCTGTTACAGAGCTTCGAGCAAGGGAGGCGTGTGAAACCGCCGTTCTACGTGCTCTTCCATCTGCCGGATCAGAAAGCGCCGCAGATCGAGCGCCGTGTCCTTGTTCCATGCCCTCGCAGGCAGGCTGGAAATGTGCATCCGCAGCATGGCAGCCGCAAGTTCACGGGAATCGGCTGATAAATGGCGATCCGGGTGATTTGTGATGTCGGGCAAAAAACCCGATAACCGGGTTGCCCAGAGAGAAAAATAGGTAATAGAAGCCCAAATGGCGCCGGGTGCGCGCTCGTGCATGTAATCGAGAATAGCCGTCAGAAGCCGGAAGAATTGCTCGTTCGGTTCGTGTGGCGGAAGCAGGTGCTCGCTCACTTCAGTGATGTAATCAAGCGCGATGCTCGCGTCGAAGTCGCTAAGCAAATCGAACTGCGATTGCAGCAAATCGCAGGAGTTGAGATTCGCGAGCTCCCGATTTTCCTTTTGTGAATACGATAAATTCACGAGCGATAGCCGTTCCAGGCCCGACCCGAAATTACTTTTCGGTTTCCGTGCCCTCCTCGCCACGCCACGCAGCTTGCCCTTATCGCGTGTAAAAAAGCTGACAATAAGATCCGATTCCCGGAACGGGTAAGTTCGAAGAACGTAGGTCTCACTTATCCGAGCCGGCATGACTGATTAGGCCGGTGCCAAGCAATTTGCAGCCGGTGGAAACTTACAGGTTAACAAAGCGTCGAAAATCGCATATGGAACAATGTTGAATTGCGTAGATCGACGGTCGCGGTTCTCGCAGCGCTCCTTAGCTTAACTGCAATCGGATACAGTCAGCCGCCGACGCTGCTTCTCACTCCACAGCGCCTGAAGCGTCTGAAGCGCGACCGCGAACGCCAAACCGTTCGCTGGACTGATTTCGAAACGCGTGTGCAGACCGTTCCCGATTCGCCGGAACGCGGGTTCGAGCTGGCGCTTTATTACGCAGTGACCGGCGACCAGGCGCGAGGCAGGGAAGCCGTCAAGTGGGCAATAGAGCACCCGTGCGAGCTAAGGCAGGTTGCTTTAGTGCGGAATTGGATCGGCGTGGGGCAGGAAGCGATAAAGCCTTGTGGGTACATTGGGAATGGCTCGCCGGTAAGTGCCCGAAATTCACTCTTTTTGATTCTTGCCTTCGGAGGCAATACGAATTTTGAGACTTTTTGGCGCCAATCCGTGCTGCCAAATCTTGAAGCCAATGTGCTTTCAGACCCCAAGCAACTCTATGCCGCCTGCGAGTTCCTGATGGCATATCGCACGGCCGAGCGTGCTGATTTGCGCGAGGATGCCGCGCATTTCTTCTCCAATCTGCCAACCGAATTTCTGCTCAGTCTGAAGCCGGACAAAGCGGAGCATCCCGATTGGATGACTCACATTGCGGCGCTGGCACTCGTCGCCATGGATCCGAACCTCCAAGGCTCGCAATTTCTCCAAGGCTGGGCAATGGAAGACCGGCAGATGATCCGCGAAGGCCCGGGCGTCGCCTATGAACTCTTGTGGGCCGATCCCTATCTGCCGGGAGTCGGGTATCAGAATCTCGATCCTTGGGTCTATGATCCGGACGCCGGCCGTCTGTTCGCGAGAACCGATTGGACCCCGGAAGCCTGCTGGATTAGCATTTCTAAGGCCAGCGTGGAAAATGAGCATTGCCCCGCGAACTGGCAGAACGCAACCGCGAAATTTGGGCATCTCATGCTGATTCCGATGACCGGAGAATGCGCGGAATTGCCGCAGCGCAACGGAAATGAGTTCACGATTCTTTGGAAGCTTCCGGCAACTCAGCTGATCACATTCTCGTCGGCCCAAGAACATCACACCGCACAAGCCGATCCGGCCGGCATGATCCAATTGGGCGCAAATGTCAGGGGCAAAGCCTGCCTCCCGCGCGAAGGCAAGCGCTGACGGATTGTTAAACTGAAAGTTTCCGCGAAGCGCATTCATTCTATGCGCAAAATAGGGAGTACATTCGTTTCATGATTGCAGCGACACAACTGCGCCCCGGCATGGTGGTCAAGTTCAACAACGAACTTCATTCGGTTTTCAGCATGGTCCATCGCACGCCTGGAAACCTGCGGGGCTTTGTGCAAGCCAAGATGCGAAACCTTCGCTCGGGTTCCATGATTGAACACCGTTTCTCATCGGAAGACAAAGTAGAGCGCGTCGCTCTGGACGAACAGGAGATGGAATACCTGTACGACGATGGCGAATATTACTACTTCATGAACACCGAGAGCTTCGAGCAGATGCACTTGACAAAGGACATGCTCGGGGACGGTGTGTCGTATCTCACACCGCAGCTACACGTGAACGTCGAATTCTACGAAGGCAAGCCGATCAGCGTAGAACTTCCGCCCAGCGTTGAAATGACAGTCGTCGAAACCGAGCCGGGCCTGAAGGGTGCAACTGTTTCGAACGTGACCAAACCCGCCAAAATGGATACGGGCCTGGTTGTACAGGTCCCCGCCTTTATTGGCGAGGGCGAAAAGATCCGTGTCAGCACCGCAGACGGAAGCTATCAGGAACGGGCGTAGACGCTCGGTAACAGCGGCGCGCCGAAACTGAGCCGCGACCGCGAGGGAGCGGTCTGTGCGTCCTACGCCTTAAACTGTTTCTCGAGGTAAGTGTAACTCTTACGCAAACTTGCGATCGGGTCTCCTGGTGTCTCGTCCTGTTCCACGAAGTAGTGCCGTGTACCGGCCGCCGCAGCTGCTGAAAGCACGGCCGGGATATCGATCGACCCGCTGCCCACTGCCCTGAACGCCGTCGACGGAACCTTCTCGTTGTATTGAACCGGGACGCCTTTCGCTTTGTCTTTCAGGTGGACCAGCGGCACTCGTCCGCTGTATTTCTTCAGCACATCCACCGGATTCAACCCCGCTACGCTGGCCCAGAAGATATCCAGTTCCAACTGGAGCAACTCGGGTTGCGTTTCCAGCATGATCATGTCGATTGGCGTGCTTCCACCCATCGGCGTAAAGTCGTGCGCGTGATTGTGGTAGCACAGCGTCAATCCATTCTTCTTTGCCGATTCCCCAATCTTGCTCAGCATTTCCGCAATTCGCTTCACGCCGTCTGCTCCGCCCTTTGTCGTCTCGAGATACGGCACCACCGCATACTGGAAGCCCTTCTGCTTGTAACCGGCAAGAGCGCTGTCCATCGCGCCGCCTGGTTCGGAATGCTCCAGGTGAATACTGACGGCTTTGAGATTCGTCTTTTCGAGCGCCGGCCAGATCTCATCCAGGTTTCCTGCCGTGGCTTCTACCTCGGTGTAGCCGATCTTCTGAATAGCCTCTAGCGTGGCAAGCGGATCCTTGCCGATGACTTTCCGGACGGTGTACAGCTGCACGCCAAGATCATTACGGGTCAGTGGCTCCCTGGCGAACAGCATCTGGCTCGCGGGAAGCAAAGCGGCGGTTTGAGTGACGAACGAGCGACGGGATATGCGTGACATCTTTTCCATACTATCCAGAGTCTGTGGATGAATTCAGTTGACCGGTTGCTCTGTAGCACTTTCCATCGCGACCGTCTTCCAATTCGCGGTAAAGTGCTTCCGCAAATGCACGTGCTTTGATTCGATTAACATTGAGCCGCCGCGAAGTTGCTTCGTCACGTTTTCGGGTACGATGCTGCCGTATACCGGATAGAACTCACGCGGGTTCGGCTCATGTACCGCCTTCAGTTGATAAGTCCGATTCCCGAACGCAAGCTGGCGAAACTCGATCCGGAGATCGTACTGAATTTCCGGTTGAAAATACGCGACGAAGCGCGTAATGATTCCACGCAGGACCGCGTTCTTGGGGATTATCTCGCCAGATCCCGGAACTTTCACGGCACGCATCAGAACGCCTTCCACGGGGTCGCCGGCGTAGGCCGTTTCATCTTTGATCTCGGTGTTCAGAGCCACCCGAAGTGACAGGCCGGCCGGCAAAGACGGGTGCGGTTTCGGAATAGCCGCCTCGCTTCGGGCGGGTTCGTCGGTCGCATCGAAGCGTAACGTCGATTGGCTTCCGAACTCCCGGCAACCGGAGTAATCGCCCCGGCTAACGCTAAACACATGGTCGTTGTCTTGAATTTGCAGGATGAACAGAGAGGGGATGAGCGCCTCCCGCCCGGAAATCCGCGCCAGTTGGTATCTCAAATCCGTCTGAACCGACTGGAGCTTCGAATCAGGCGGAAGCTGGTCATCAATCACATTGATACTGGTTAATTGAAAATCCGATGCACGAGCAGTAAACCAGCCATGAAACGGGATCTTGCGATACCCGCTTGGCGTACGCACCCGGCTGCCCGATGCCTGCAGTGGCACTTCGAAATCGAAGCGGTAGATAGGCACGCCATGCTCGGAGGACTTGCCGTGATACCTGAACTCCACGCCCGTAAACAGAAAAATATTCTTCAGATAACCCACGAACTGTCCCGATGAAATGGCGCCGTTATGAACAAAGTCGGTCACCTCCGCTGCCGAGAATCTGCCGGCCCCATGCCAGGCGTAGATTTCCTTCCCTCCTGAGACCGCCACATCCAGGCGCAGACGGTCGTGAACGAGTTCATTCTTAGGAATACTAACCGCTTCCGGACCGTGTATTGCCATGGCGAAACCATTGTTCCGGTAATAGCTCCGATCAAGCGATTCGGTGCAGGTGTAATTAACTGATTTCGATAGTTGCTCGGCTACATTCTTTCGGATGCGCTCAAGAATCTCATTTGGCTGCTCGGAAGCCGCGCACGCTGCAACCAATAAGGAGGCAATCCACAGCTTCCGCATACTCCGATTGGTATCTTACTCTCCCATAATCTCATCGCGCGGCGGTTGATATTCTATGCGGCGCTTTGCATGCCGCCGCAGGATTCGAAAAGTCCGTTCGGTAGTTACCACTTGTTCCGCTAACGCGGAATGCCCATGCCATACTCGGGAAGGAATGCCACTCATTTGGAAAATTTCTGCTCGTCCTTGTCATGAGTGAGAAGAGGGTCATCATCGCGATCGACGGTCCTGCTGGCGCAGGCAAGAGCACCCTCGCAAAGCGGGTAGCAGAAAAACTCGGCTATGTTCACGTGAGCACAGGCGCTCTGTATCGAGCCGTTGCGCTCTGGGCTTTGCGCCTGAGTACGGATTTAACGGACCGATACCGACTGACGCAACTGGCGAAGGAAGCGCGTATCGAACTTTTACCAGCGGATGGCCGCGTCCTGTTGAATGGCGAAGATGTGACCGAGGCAATCCGCGACCCGCAAGTATCGCAGGCGGCATCCCAAGTCTCCTTGATACCTGGCGTGCGGAGCGCGCTTCTTCCCGTTCAGCGTGGAATCGCCGGACAAAGCAGCGTAGTGATGGAAGGGCGCGATATCGGTTCAGTAGTTTTTCCGGAGGCGCAGGTAAAGATATTCCTCGATGCTGATCCGGACGAGCGGGCGCGCCGGCGAGTGCGCGAACTCCAACAAAAAGCGGATGCTATGGATCAAAACCAAGTTGCGCACGAATTGCAGACGCGTGATCGACGAGACCGGACCCGGGCGGAAGCTCCGCTGGTTCAAGCGCCTGATGCAGAGCTAGTTGACACCACCAAACTCTCTCTCGAAGAGGCGGAGACCGTCATCCTGCAATTGGTGAGGGCTCGTATCTCAAACGGAAAAGCGGCTGCCAGCAGTACGGCGGACGCATTCCAGTAGCCAAGAATCACATGTGGGCCGCCCGCGCTTTCGGCGGTGGATCTTCTTCGATATTTGCCCAACGCGAGCGGAAGAATCGTGTGTAGCAGTCCCGGCACCGCCAAGGAAGCATCACGCGGCTTAGCATGCGCTCAAACGCATTCTTCCGATGGGACCTGGAGAGATGCTGCGAGCCGCATCGCGGGCAGCGCACCGGAAGTCTGACCGTCATCATATTTTTGGACGCAGCGGCCAAATGGGCGATTGCATGGGGATTTATAACCAAGATATTTAGGGATTACTTACCGCGTTTATGCATTAGGATTAATCCCAGCTAGCAATAAATTGTCTTCCGAGGTACTAAGAAGTTCAGTACATTGGTAAAGACAGCCAAAAATTTGAGCCCGAGGTACAAGGCTAATATGCAACCAGCGGTACTGTCCGCCCCTCTTTCTGTCTCTTTTGAAAGAACCTACACGCTGGGTAAGAACGTTTCTGCAATTCAGATCATGGCTGCAGAAGATGGAAGCCGTCGGCTCGGCTTGATAACCCAGTTGCCCGAGGGAGCCCAGGTAGACATAGGCGGACCCGGCTTTAATGATCGTACCGTAAAAGTACACTGCGGCGGCAGTTCGTATTTTATTTTTATGGAAGATCTCGAACCGATGCGGAAACGGGCAGCATCGGCCGTGACCAACGGCTAGCCTCGCCGCGCGCGACCGCCTACCGAAGCACGCCTTCTGCTTTGCCCGCCAGCGCACGAACGTGAGCCTCGGCGGCCAGGGCAAGGCCTCCCAGGTTATAGCCACCCTCAAGCACTGAAATGAGACGTGCGGCGCAAACTGAATCCGCCAGATCCGCCATCATCCATGTCAGGTCGCGGAAATCGGCATCGGTAAGCAGAAAACGGCCCAGCGGATCATCGATACGGGAGTCGAACCCAGCCGAGAGGAGAATCAGATCCGGATGAAACGCCCGGGCAGCGGGCAGAAGCTGCTCGCGAAACGCATCCAAAATTCTTTCTCCTGTGGTGCCCGCCGGGAAAGGACAGTTGATGGTCTTCCCTTCCCCTGCGCCTTCACCTCTTTCCGACACGTCGCCGGTGCCGGGATACCACGGCGACTGATGCGTGCTGAAAAAAAGCACGCTCCCGTTCCTATAAAAGATATCCTGCGTTCCGTTCCCATGATGTACATCCCAATCGGCAATCAGAATCCGCTCCGCGCCGTGTGTCCGCTGCGCATAGCGCGCGCCCGCCGCGATATTGTTGAAGAGGCAGAAGCCCATCCCGCATGCGGTGCTGGCGTGGTGCCCGGGAGGCCGGACCGCACAGAAAGCATTCGAGACTTTACCTGAAAAAACGGCATCGACGGCCGACAGAACGCATCCTACGGCTCGCCGGGCAGCGTCCGCCGATTCCCTGCAGATATCGGTATCCCCTGTGCTGAGCTGGGCCCTGCCTTGGGATACTTCGCGTTCGACCAGTTCGATGTACTCGCGCGCATGCACAATTTCGAGTTCGTCGTCCTGGGCCCTGCGCGTTGGCACGGCTATCAGTTCCCGCATCAGGCCGGTGTGCTCCAGCCGGTCGATGATTGCGGAAAAGCGGGCGGGCTGCTCCGGATGCCCCGGGCCCACATCGTGCCGGGTAACGCCTGAATCAGCGGCGAGGCCGGTGCCAGCCATGCGGCTTACACCCGAGCCGCTTTTTTGATAGAGACCAACTGCTCCTGCGGTTGTGGCTCAATGATTCGCGTCTGTTTGCCGCGAAACGAATCAAAGTAGGCGATCTGATGGACGCAGGAAATCGTGCAGAGTGGAGCACAGGACTTCTGGGTGATGTATTCGCGGCGAATATCCTCCACCGTGTACTGCTCCAGCGGCTTCGCAGGGAAACCACGCTGCTGAGAGCAATAGTGCACAAGCCCGTCCTCGCAAATATATAGATACCTCGACCCGGCACGGCATCGCCAGTCGCTCGCCTCACCATTCGCGATGTTGTTCTGGAAACCATTAACGCGCGAGAAGTGCTTCTTTTCGAAGTTCTTCATTTCCAGGAACACCTCGCGTTCGCGGTCGGCCAGTGGGCGTAGCTGTCCATCGCCATCATGAATGATACCCACCGTGGAGGTGAATCCAAGCTCCATGGCCCGCTTTCCGACGATCAAGGCATCTTCGGGCTTCCGGATGCCGCCGCCCAGAACCGAGTTGATGTTCACATGGAAATCGGCGTGTTCGGCAAGAATCTGCAGCTTCTTGTCCAGCACCTTCAGGCTCTTCTTGGAAACCTCGTCCGGCATAACATTGTCGATGCTGATCTGCAAGTAATCCAAACCAGCATCATTCAGCCGCCTTACCCGATCGGCGGTCAGAAGATAGCCGTTCGTGATCAATCCGGCCAGGATCGCATTTTCACGTATCGCCCGGATGATGTCATCCAGATCCGGATGAAGCAACGGCTCGCCGCCGCTCACGGTGATGACTCCGGTTCTCAGCTTGCCCAGAAGCTCCAGCCTGTGCCGCAATGTCTCAAGCGGGACGGGCTTGGAGTAATCATCGTACTCGTTGCAGTAGGTGCAAGATAGATTACACCTCCGGATGGGGATAATATGCGCCATCACCGGATGATCGGTGTCGATAGCCCCTCTGATCAGCAATTTTGCTTCACGGAGCCGCCGATTCAGAGTGCGACGGCGTCGCTGACTCCTGAGGTTCCCTTGTGCCATCAACGAGACATCTTCATTAGAACATAGTGTAAGCCGTTGGAATTAGAAGGAATACTCGAACTGCGGGAATAACCCCCTGAGCGGGAATGGCTTAAGGTTGATTGGCTGCCGCGCTCGGGAGACGCTTCAAGACCACCTTGGTCGAAGGATCAATAGCCCACGCTTCGGGAGCATTCGTGCGCGTGTCATAGGTAACAAATGTCGGCGCAGTATCCTCCCAATGGCCGCTTGAGAACTTGGCGCCCATAATGGGTCCCGGATTGATCAACAGGCACGAGCATTCATGCGAAACCTCGAATTCGTGGTTGTGGCCGAAGCAAACCACGTCGTAATCGCCGGATTTCGATATAGGCCTCGCCAGATAGTCGAAGTGGTTCACCGCGAATCGCTTGCCTTCGAAATTCGTCTGGAGCAGCTCGCCATGAAGGTGAATTCGAGGGTTTTTGGACGCCTTCATCGTGATGCGGTACAGGTCGGCATCGTTATTGCCGAACACGATGTGTACTTCTCCGGGAAACCCCGCTAATTCGTCCATCACAAAAGGCGAACACAAGTCGCCGCAACAAATAAGAATACCGGCATCTTGCACGTGATGGATCGCCGCCGCAAGATTCCAGAGGTTATCGTGAATGTCCGAGAGAATCGCAATTCGCATCGGCTATTCGTAGAAATTCCGGTCCCAGGCATGGCGCTTGAGTATGGCAAGAGTTTTTTCGTCCAGCATTCCCGCCGAGGCCGCGCGGCAGTTGCTCTCCACCGTCTCGATGCGCCGCATTCCAGGAATCACGCTCGTCACCGCCTTGTGGGATAAGCAGAAGCGAATCGCAATTTGTGGCAGAGTGCCCGGCACGTCTCGTAAATCGCGCTTCAGCGCCTCAACATGCTCCACTACTTGCCGCTTGCGATCGCCTCGGAAATAGGATTCGCGAAATTCTCCCGGTTCGAATTGCGTATCTTCGGTGATTGCACCGGTTAAGCCGCCCTCGTCCAAGGGCACCCTCGCGAGCACGCCAACCTGCATCTTCTGGCACAACGGAAAGAGATTCTGCTCTGGCGCCTGATCGAAAATGTTGTAGATCACCTGCACGGAATTGAACAGGCCCGTTTTTACGGCTTCAAGAGCGGAATCCGGGTCGTGTTCGCTGATAGAAATTCCGAAGTAGCGCACCTTGCCGCTCTTTCGAAGGTCTTCGATGGCTCTCCGCCACTCTTCGGTTTGCGTCCAGGCGTCGGTCCAGACATGGAACTGCTGCAAATAAATTTGCTCAACGCCTAGATTCCGGAGGCTCTGTTCCGTGCATCGAATGATATGGTCTAGCGGAAATACTTCCGCAATCGGAGTAGACGGAGAAGCCGGCCAAACACCGTTCTTCGGAGGAATCTTGGTTGCTACAAATATTTTTCGATAGCTGTCTCGAACGGCGCGCCCGACAAGTTGTTCGCTGTGCCCGTCCCCATAGGCGAGCGCGGTGTCCACCAGGTTCAGTCCAAGTTCAAAAGAACGCTTCAGCGCCCGCATGGCATCGTTATCGTTTCCGCCCTGCCACTGCTTACCGCCGATACCCCAAGCGCCGTAACCAATCTCACTGATTTCCGCTTCCGTTGTCCCGAGTTTGCGGTAGTGCATGTACCAGTATTAACGCTCCGTCAAAAAACAGAAAGGCCGCCGATGCCTGGCGGCAACGACGGCCCGAATTTGCTGGTCTGTACTTTACGGACGGGCGACGTTCTCAGCCTGCAGGCCTTTGGGGCCACGCTTTACTTCGAACTCCACCTCCGCGCCCTCCTCAAGCGTCCGATAGCCGTTCATCTGGATCGCTGAGAAATGCACGAATACATCATCACCGTTAGAGCGTTGGATGAATCCATAACCCTTTGCGGCATTAAACCATTTCACTACACCTTTTTCTCTCACTACAAATCTCCTGTTGTTGATGCGAGATGAATGCCCGTTTCACCCAAAACGGCAGATGGTAGGAGAGCAGAGCCCTCCGTTAATCATTTGGGCTCGCAGGAATACAACCAGCTTGCATCGAAAAATTCTGCATTGAAGTGTAACAGATAAAGTCTGGAAGTATCAAGCAAAATGTTGAAAGCAGAGGGTTAAGCGCGATACATCAATAGTCCTAGTGGTACTCACCCAGAAGCTTCCGAGGCAAGTCTCAGAGTGCTCGCTGCGCTATGTTGGTCGTTTCATATGCGGGAGACAGAATTAGCAACTGCGACGGCGGAACATCCCGTTACACCGCCCCGCAGAGTTCCGAAGCCGAAGAACGCGGCGGAGAGACGAGCGCGGCTGGAAGGCATTTTGGACGAACTGGACAAACTGTTTCCGCGTGCTACGTGTGCATTGCATCACAGCAGCGCCTGGGAGTTGCTGGTGGCCACTATTCTTTCGGCGCAGTGTACTGACGAGCGAGTGAATAAGGTCACGCCTGTACTGTTTAAAAAGTACCCATCAATAGACGATTTTGCACACGCTTCGCAAGATGAATTAGCAAATGACATCCGATCCACGGGCTTCTTCAATAACAAAGCAAAATCGTTGATCGGAGCAGCGCGAAGGATTACGGGCGAATATAGCGGCGAGGTGCCCCGAAGCATGGACCAACTGCTGACTATTCCGGGCGCGGCGCGAAAAACGGCGAACGTCGTATTGGGAACCGCTTTCGGAATTCCGTCGGGCGTCGTGGTGGATACGCATGTCCAGCGGGTCTCATCGCGGCTGGATTTAACGAAGCACACTGATCCGGTGAAGATTGAACAGGACTTGACGAAAATTCTTCCGCAGGACAGATGGATTCTGTTTTCACATCAGGTCATTCATTTCGGCCGGCAGATCTGCATCGCACGGAAGCCCCGGTGCGGCGTATGCCCGCTCGACCCAGTTTGTTACGCCAAAGATAAGACGCTTGCGTAACCATGCCGCGATTCTATCTTGGCGTTGATGGGGGCCAGTCGAGTACCATCGCGCTGATTGCAAATGCGGAGGGTCGAATTGTTGGCAGAGGAAACAGCGGTCCATGTAATCACGTAGGCACGTCAGAGGGGCGGGCGAAATTCCTCCGCGCGGCCGGAGAGTGCCTGGAACGTGCGTGCCGCGATGCCGGAATAGATCCGCTAACCGTCACCTTTGCGGCAGCGTGCCTTGGGTTTAGCGGAGGGGCGGAGGACAAAGAGTCGTACACCCGCGAGCTTATCCGGAGCAGCCATTACAAGATCACGCACGACGCGGAGATCGCGTTAACGGGCGCAACCGCCGGGGCGCCGGGAATCATCGTTATTGCCGGCACAGGGTCCATTGCGTTCGGCCGGAACACCGAAGGCAGAATGGCCCGCGCGGGCGGTTGGGGCTACATCTTTGGCGATGAAGGGGGAGGATTCGACATCACCAGGCGGGCGCTGCGTGCCGCCCTCCGGTATGAGGAAGGCTGGGGGCCGGAGACACGCTTGCGCAACCTGCTGGCCGCAGCGCTTGGGGCCTCAGGCGCAAACGGTGTGATGCACCAGTTTTACACGGGCGTTCCAAGAACACAGATCGCCAGCTTGGCGCGAATCGTCGATGAGGCCGCGGCCGGTGGCGATGCGATTGCGATAGAGATCCTGACCGGCGCGGCGCGGGATCTGGCGGCGTACGTTGAAGGCGTCTATTCCAATCTGTTTCGCAGGGAAGAAGTTGTGCCCGTCGCATATATAGGAGGAGTTTTCCGGAGCGATCTTCTGCGCAATCGATTCATCGAAGAAATCCGAGAACGGATTGGATGTCCGTGCGGTCCACCGAAATTGAGTCCGGCGGCAGGAGCGTTGCTCGAAGCCATGCGCCTGGACGGCAACGTTAAGGCGTTATCCGATGTGCCAGAATCCGAGAAATGACTTGTACGAGGCTTGCTGCCGCTTTCGTTCTTTGTGCATTCGGCATTTCAGCCGCCGAACCCGATTGGCCGAAGGTGGAATCGCACGCGATCGACCTTCTGCAGCGGTACGTGCGAATCGCCAGCATAAATCCGCCTGCGGATACGCGGGAAACCGCTAATTTATTGGCTGGTGAATTCGCGGCTGCCGGCTTGGAAGCGAAAATATATCAGGCCGGAAATCATGGCGAGACAAACCTTACGGTGCGGTTGGCGGGGCGGGACCGGTCCAAGCGGCCGCTCCTTCTGCTCAATCACATGGATGTCGTGCCGGTTGATCCTGCGCAGTGGAAATTCCCGCCATTCGGAGCTGTGATCCAGGGCGGCATCATGTGGGGCCGCGGCACGCTCGACATGAAAAGTACCGGGATCATGCAACTGACGGCGCTGATTCTCCTGAAGCAGCTTGGAATCGTACCGGCGCGCGACATCGTTTTTCTCAGCACATGCGATGAAGAGACCGGAGGCGTAAACGGCGCCGCCTGGATGATTCAGCACCACTGGGCGGAACTGAATCCCGGATATGTGCTGGATGAGGGCGGAGTGGGTTCGCGCAACGTGTATACACCGGGAAAACTGGTCTTCGGTGTTTCGGTTGCAGATAAGCAGGTGCTCTGGCTGAAGATGAAGGCGGTCGGCACGTCCGGGCATGCGTCCCAACCGATTCCGGACAATGCAAACGATCTGCTGATTCGTGCGATTGAAAAAGCGAAAGAGTTTCCACCCACAGAAAAGCCGAATACGCTTGTGCAGCAGATGAAGGATACAGTCGGGGTGTTCGCGTCGAACAAATTCATGAACGCGATCCAGGGGAACACAATTTCCTTAACCTCGCTGCGGAGCGGGCTGGGCAACCCGCCGAAAGCGAATGTAATCCCTTCAGTTGCGGAAGCGACACTCGACTGCCGCCTGCTTCCCGGCCAGAACGCCGAGGAGTTCTTATCTGAAATAAAAGCGCGAATTAATGATCCCCATATTACGATTGAGCAGATTTCGTCGAAAGGCGAAGACCCACAGCCGAGCCCAACCGGCACCCCGCTTTATAGCGCAATCAAAGCTGCGATTCAGAAGCAGCATCCCGATGCCGTCGTCATGCCGATCATTGTCCCGTTTGGAACAGACGCCAGCGAATTTCGCATGCGCGGCGTAACCGCGTATGGCATTATGCCGATGATCGTTGACACGGCGACGCTGGCGACCATGCACAGCGATAGCGAACATATTTCAGTCGATCAGTTCCGCCAGGGACTCCACATTTACTTCGCGATTTTGAGCTCCGAGCGGTGAAACCTGCTCAAGTCTGTTCGACGGCTGCTGCCGCCGCAGTCTGATCAGCGCCGTTTTGCGACCTTTCGGGCGGACTCAGAAACCCGCGGCTAATGGTGTTTGCCTCGTATGGAATGGCCAAAGCTTCTGCGATCGGAATAGAGAACGCGACGTTCCGTTCGGTGGCGGCCTGCAGAAATTTCAGCAGAAGTTCCGTCTGAATCTTCAAGAACTCGTTGGAGTCTGCCGTGAGCACGTACGCAAAGATTTCCAGATCGAGCGATTGATCCGTGATTTTCGTGAACCGCAGAGGTACGCCCGACGCATCCACCGTCGAATGGTCCCGCAGAATCTTCGTAATGGCATCCATCATCTCCCGGACCTGGTTCGGAGTGGTCGTGCGGCTGAGGTGGAGGGTTGGGTGGAACCAAACGCGCTCGCGCTTGGAGAAATTCTCCAGCGTCATGGTAGAGAACTGCGAGTTGGGAATGGTTACTACGGTACGATCTAGAGTTCGAATGCGAGTGGACCGCAGGCCAATATCCTCAATGGTGCCGACCTGCCCGCCGAACTGACAGAAATCGCCAACAAGAACCGGCCGATCGACAATCAGCGAGATGCCGCCGAAAAGGTTCTCTATGGTCTTCTGCGCGGCGAGGGCAACGGCCAGGCCGCCAACGCCTATGCCTGCCAAGATAGCGTTTGTGTTATAGCCCCAGGCGCCGAGCACCCAAAGAACGGCGATACAAAGAATGATGATCTTGACGAAGCGGACGACTAAAGGCAAAACGGAATAGGAGAGCGCCCGCTCGCGCGGATTCAAGCGCGAAGAGATCTGATCGGATACGATATCCACAATCCGCATCGCTAACGCCGCGACGCCCAGGATGAACAGCAGGATTAGAAGCTTAATAATGTAGTCGCGCAGCAGAGCCGATGTCGGCAAAAGCGCCATGCACGCGCGGAACACCACTACTGAGATTAGCAGCCGCATGGGCTGCATCAGAGCCTCGAGCCGGTGGGCGTGGAACGATTTCGCATACCGCTTTGTCAGCGGCTTCAGGATGGCGATCACGCCTCGCGACAGCAGTTCGGAAAGGCCCGAGAGCACCAGAGCGAGCAGAATAAGCGAGATCCACACCCACAGCGGCGTGCCGATGAACTGAATCTTTATCAACGGCTCCGGAAGCTTCTTCTCGAAGGAGGATTCTTGCGATAACGAGCTAAGCTCCGCAATGCGGGCCACGCTGGCAGGGGATACGAGCCAGATTTGTGCGCCCTGCTGGGTCACTCTATGCATCTGGAGTGTTATCGGGACTCTTCCGGCATCGAAAGTAGCCAGATTGTCCACACCCGGAGTGAACCCGTCCGTCGTGTCGCCCTCCGGGGAATTGCTCAGTTGCCGCACCTCGAAGCCCGGATTGCGATCGAGCAGCACACCCAGTTGCCTCGCGAGTTCGGGTCCTTCGGTCGCGCGTGTCTTCGAATTGATTGCCTGCAGGTCGAGATATTGAGACGCGAGTGCGAAGTTGTTTGCGTGACAAGCTTCGAGAAAACTGTAAATGGCGCTCCGCGGAGTGTTTCGTTTAAGTGGATCGGTCGCTGCCGGCGGGCTCGCGGCGTTCGATTTGCCGTTTGAGAGAAGCCCGGTCAAGGATTGCGCAGGGGCTGGCGAATCAACAGCCAGCATCAGACCGGAAATGCAAATCAGCAGGCTCGTCGGCTTGCGAATAGAGAGCATATCTTTACTTCAGATTAGTGGTTCCGGTCCGCGGTTACAGCACGACCGGCCAGCGGGTTCGATCACAGCCGTACAGAGTTTCTTTCGCTGTCCATTAAATAACTTCTTTCCAGATACTTACAGGTATTTAATTAAGCTGCCAGTTTAAATAATGGCATAGAGAGCCGCGCTACGGTTCCGGCAGGAGTACACACTCTATGTCGTGTTATGTTACCTTACGCGGGAGCCACTGTGAGCACCCCGCCGATTCCGTGCCCGTTGGTCCGCCCGTTTCGGAAGAGCCGGTTCAGATCACAGTTGTGCTGAGGCGGAAAGAAACAGTATGCGATGAATGGTGCGTTGCACATCTGTCGCGGGAGCAGTTCGCGAAAACGCAGGGAGCCGACCCAGCGGACATTGAGGCAGTCAAGTCTTTCGCTGCAAATTACAAATTCGATATCGCCGGCGTCGATGCAGCGGCTCGCCTAGTAACGATCTCTGGACCGCTGGGCGAGATGGCCCGGGCGTTCGGAGCCGATGTCGAGATGAGACAACTGGGAAAGCAGATTCTGCGAACACGTCAAGGAGCTTTGCACGCACCCTCCACTCTGGCTGAGCGCATCATTGCAGTACTCGGCTTCGATCAACGCCCGGTCGCCGCGACGAATCACAAATTTCAAAGCCGTGCGAAAGATACGAAGTATTTCACACCTCCGGAACTAGCCAAGATTTACAATTTTCCGGGCAATACCGGAAAAAATCAGACCATTGCAATCATCGAGCTCGGCGGCGGATACAACCCCAGCGATCTGGAAACCTACTGGAATCAACTCGGATTGAATCCCGTTTCCGTAACGTCTGCTTCGGTAGGCGGCGCGCAGAATCGTCCTGAGGGCGATCCCAATAGCGCCGATGGAGAAGTCGCTCTCGACATCGAAGTTGCGGGCGGGCTTGCGCCTGAGGCCCACATAGCTGTCTATTTCGCGCCGAATACCGACCAGGGTTTCCTGGCCGCGATCAATGCGGCGATTTACGATCGCATCCATAAGCCGTCTGTAATCTCGATCAGTTGGGGCGCTGCCGAGAGCGAATGGACGCCGCAAGCCATGAACGCCTTTAACGCGGCCTTTCACGATGCGGCCTTATTAGGTATCAGCGTGTGCGCGGCTGCCGGCGACAACGGTTCCTCCGATGGCGAGCAGGACGGCCACAATCACGTCGACTTCCCTGCCTCAAGCCCTTGGGTGCTCGCCTGCGGCGGGACAAGACTGGTCGCAAGGAATGGCAATCGCCAATCGGAAACAGTCTGGAATGACGGAACCAATGGCGGCGCTACGGGAGGCGGAGTCAGCGCGCACTTCTCAAAGCCGAAATATCAATCTGCAGTACACGTTCCCAAACCGGCGGGCACCGTAAATGGAACCGGCCGTGGAGTACCCGATGTTGCGGCCGTCGCGGACCCCGAAACAGGATACGCGGTGATCGTGGATGGACAAGAAGGAGTTGTTGGCGGAACCAGCGCGGTCGCTCCGCTCTGGGCAGCCTTCATCGCGCTCTGTAACGAACAGCTTGGCAAGAACCTCGGTTGGTTGCATCCCAAGCTCTACGGTACGGTCACGCACCATCAAGCATTTCACGACATTACATCTGGAAACAACGGTACATACCGAGCTGGCAG
>DATIMA010000176.1:0-8194 GCA_035475915.1 Bryobacteraceae bacterium | reverse complement strand
TAGGGCATTTATTCGGTTCGAGTTTCCGGCAACAGCCGGAACCGCGAAGATTCTATCACTCGCAATGCGCCAGGTTCTCCGCCTATGATGAGCGCCGCTACGCCGAGCTGCCGCTCGACCAACGCCAGTCCTTTTTGCGCTCCAAGAACACTGACGGCAGTCGCCAATGAATCGCTATCAATTCCATGCCGCGCCACGATGGTCACCATGATCGGGCGCGTGAGTCCCTTGGCGGTTTTCGGATCGATGATGTGCGAGTAGCGGATGCCATTCGCATCCAGATGCTGTTCACTCGCGCCCGAAGTTGAGACGGCGCCATTAGAGAGCAGAAGAACGCGTGTGAATCCGGCGTCCGGACGATCGAGTGAATCTATACCGATTTTCCAACCGGCCTGCCCCGGCGGAGCATCGCTGAACGCCAGATCTCCGCTGGCGGCGACTAGAGCGCTGTGGATATCCAGCTTCGAAAGCACAGCTAGCGCCTCATCCGCTGCATAGCCTTTTGCGATTCCGCCGGCGTCAAGCTGCATGCCGGCCTGGTCAAGTGTTGCCGTACGATGCGTTCTGTCGATGTGCAGTTTGCGAAAGCCGCAGCGGGCTTCCGCCTTCTGCATGGCCTCTTTATCGGGAAGGCGATTTGAATCACGAGCCGTGCGCCAGAGGTGCGTCACCGGCCCAATCGTGATATCGAATGCACCGTTGGTTTCTTCTGAAAGTTTTTCCGACGCGCTCACAATCTGCAGCAAGTCATTGCTCACCTTTACGGGCCGATGCACCGCCGTTTTACAAAGGCGATTCAACTCGCTGTCCGGCTTGTAATCGGACAAAATGTCGTCAAGTTCGGCGATGCGGTCGAAGGCCGCCCGGAAAGCGCGCTGCGCTTGTGCCGGATTAGCAGCATACAGCTTGATGCGAAACAGCGTGCCCATGTGCGGCTCAACCGCCTCATAAGGGTGAAGATTTGAAATGAGGATCGCGGCCGCAATACCCGCCGGCAGCAGGCTACTGCTCATCCTGTTCAACGCCGTTGTTCCAGTACCGATACATCTCTTCAGCACTGGGCGTCGTGGCCGGGCGAATCAAACGAAACCCCAGCCATTGGGCATCGGTCTCGTACCAGATGCTCTTGGGAAGCTGCGGATCCTGCTGCTTCCAGGAAGCATCTGACGCCACGCGCGATGCACAGGTGACTAGCGGCGGAGCATCGTTCCATGAGCCGCCACGCACCGCGATGGGATAGGGTTGAGTTGGCTTCACCCATGGATCAACCTGGTGGCCGCCCTTGTAAGGCGCATACTGGTCGAGCGTCCACTCCATGACGTTGCCCAGCATGTCAAACAGGCCCCACGCATTCGGCTTTTTCGTTTCTACCTTTTGATATTTGCCTTTGCTGTTGGCCGAGTACCAGGCGTAGTCGCCGAGCTGTGAAGCATCGCTCCCGAAATAGAACGGAGTCGTTGAACCCGCGCGGCAGGCATATTCCCACTCCGCTTCCGTTGGCAAGCGGTAAAACTCACCCGTTTTTGCGCTGAGCCATTCCGCGTATTTGTTGGCCGCATGCTGGGTCATGCTGATTGCCGGAAATCCGTTGATTCCCATCCCGAAGCTCATCTCCACGTATGGGCGGGTCGGCCGGCTCACTCCGTCTACCAGATTGTCTTTATGCGCGATCTCTCCCGCCTGCTTGGCGAACATGAACAGCCGATACTCGTCCCAGGTCACTTCGTGCGCCTGCATCCAGAAAGGGGACACGGTTACTTTATGCGGAGGCCGTTCGTCCTTCTTTACTTGCGATCCCATTGTGTATTCTCCGCCGGGAATCGCGACCATCTGATACGAAACCGTGGTGTTGGGAAGCGTGGTGCTGTAAGTTTTCGTGCCTGCAGGGTTGCTCTTGTTAGCAAGGATGCGATTGCGAATCTGCTGAACCTCGGTCAGCTCAAAGGAATTGAAGGCCTTCTGCTTTGCGGCCGGGCTCGATTGCGCATAGAGGGAAACAGCCACTCCAAACAGAGCAGCTACTATGACCGGGCACTTCCCTGACATGAAATTCAGACCAGCTTGGTGATGCCGGGCTGAGCGCGCGGAGCCACGGCCAGGCTGCCGTTCCAATCCAGGTGTTCCGGGTACAGCCTTTCCTGCGAATTGAGCGCCTGGTCCCAGGTAACTTCCTGGCCCGTGTAGGCAGCCATGCGGCCCATCATGGCGAGAAGCGTGCTCGTCGCCATGCGTTGACCATCGTTTACTGGCTGGTGTTTGCGGATAGAGGCGAATAGTACGTCGTGTTCGCGCTGGTACATGTCGTATTTTTGACCGCTCCAGGTCCAGTTCGTTTTGCCTTCAATGCGCGGAACCGGAGATCGGCCAATGGTGCACGTGCCGTCCACGCCGAGGATATAATCGGCGTTCTCGTTATAGCAGCCCTCAATCTGGCGGTTTGCAAGGAACGCGCGTACGCCATTGGGATAAATGTAATTCACCTCGAAATGGTCATAGATGTTCCCGCCTTCAGCCGCAATGTTGCGTCCCCCCACGCCAACACAACTCACCGGAGCTTTATCGCCCATTGCCCAGGCGATCTTGTCAGCGCTGTGAACCGCCTGCTCGACGATGCTATCCCCGCACAACCACACAAAGTTGTACCAGTTCCGGATCTGCCATTCCGTATCGCTCATCCCGGCAGGCCGCGCGCTCGCAGGTGGCATCGGTTTTACCGGGTTTGTATAGTAAGTGGCGTAATACGCGACCGTCTTGCCAATAGCTCCGTCCGACATTTGCTTGAACGTGTCGATGATCATGTCGTTGTAGCGCCAGCAGAAGCCCGCGACCAGAGAAAGCTTCTTGCTCTTTGCGTCCTCGGCAGTCTGCATGACGGAACGCACGCCAGGAGCATCGGTCGAGATCGGTTTCTCGCAAAATACGTGCTTGTTGCCGTTAATACAGGCCGCAAGCTGCACCGGCCGGAAGCCGGGAGGCGTGGCCAGCAGAACCACATCAACGCCCGAATCGATTAATTGTTGATATGCATTGAGCCCAAGAAACTGGCGCGGCTTCTCGACCTTCACCCGTTCCGCAATTTTGCTGATTCGCCCCAATGTCGCAAGCGAATTGTCGATTTGAGACTGCTCGACATCCGCCATGGCGGTCAGTTCGTTGTAGTCATCGGCGTGCAGCGCCTGACTCGCAGCGCCGGTACCCCGGCCGCCGCACCCGACCAGACCCACTTTGATTGCATTTGTGACAGTCTGGGCGGAGATGATGGCCGGGAAGCCTATGGCCAGCGCTCCGCCGATAGCTCCAGTCGCTGTTTTGAGAAAATCGCGGCGATCGGATAACGTCTGTTCCTTGTCCATTGTTCCTTTCGATCCTTTGCGGGATTTTGCTTCTTGGTAATATCCAACGATACTAGAGCATAATCACGAAAGGAAATGCTTAAGAACCTATTATGACCCGCCGAACTTTTATTGAGGCCGGAGTTGCCCTCGCGGCCCTGCCTTCCACGCAGGGGCGGCTTCCGATTCATCGGGCCGTTGAATACAGCATGCTGCCCGAGAATATCGGTATTCCGGAGCGATTTCAAATGGCCCGCGACGCGGGATTCGAACGGATTGAATGCCCGACCACGCCGGACCAGCGGCAAGCCGAGACCATGAAGGGTGCGGCTGAAAAAGCCGGCATAAAGATCCATTCCGTAATGAATATGGATCATTGGGAATATCCACTCTCTTCGCCCGATCCCGCGGTTGTCGAGAAAAGCCTCAACGGCGCGCGCACATCCCTGCGGAATGCTCATTTCTGGGGTGCCGATACCGTGCTGATCGTTCCGGCTGTTGTCGATGCGAACACCTCGTACCGTGACGCCTACACACGATCGCAGGCGAACATCCGCAAACTTCTTCCGCTTGCCGAACAACTGCAGGTGATCGTCGCCATTGAGGAAGTGTGGAACAAATTTCTGCTGAGCCCGATTGAGTTCGCAACTTATATCGACGAGTTCAAATCGCCTTGGGTGCGCGCGTACTTCGATGTCGGCAACGTGAAGCTCTACGGATATCCGCAGGATTGGATTCGCACGCTCGGCAAGCGGATCGTCAAGCTGCACATCAAGGATTTCGCTTTCCGCCATGTGCCGAAAACAGAACAATCCATAGCCGAATGGGTACCCCTGCTGGAAGGCGATATCGACTGGCAGGCCATCCACCAGGCCCTTAAGGAAATCGGCTTTCAGGGCACCGCGACGGTGGAGCTCCCGGGCGGCGATGAGCTATATCTGCGTGAAGTTTTCAAACGCTTCACGAAGATCCTGGATGGCAGCGCCGCCTCAAAGCAGTTTTCGTAGTGGCCGCGGCATGCCCGGCGCGGACCGGGAATCTCAGGAGCCGCGACCAACCTAAATGGATGAAAAACCGGTGGCGCAGGCCATCGCGTTTTGAAAGATCCCGGCGGAAACACGACCACTTACGGCTATAACGATGACAGCAGCGATCATTATGCACTGGCGACAGCGGTTAAGAACGCGTTGAATCAAACCACCAGCGCGAATTACGATTACGAAATCGAAAAGCCGGTCGACAGCTACGACCTGAACGGCGGCCATACGCACTACGAGTACCAGGATGGCCTCGATCGCTTGACGAAGGTTACGCGGCCGGACGGCGCGGTGACAAGCTACAGCTACACTCCGACAGCCGTCGATACTTATCGTGACCAGAAAGCCGTGAACGATCAGGCCCTGCACACAGAGATCCTGTACGACGGGCTGGGGCGGGAAAGCGAAACCCGGCAGTACAAATCGGGGAGCGAGTATATTTCGACCACCCGGACATGTGATGCGCTCGGGCAGCTTGCCACCACCACGAATCCGTCCATACCGGGAGACGGGCTGAATTTTGCGACCAGTTATCAATCCGACGGGCTGGGGAGAAACACGCTGGTGCAGACGGCGGACGGGGCGCAAGTGATCAGCAGCTACGCGGGGAACGCGGTCACGGTGAAGGACCCCGCCGGCCACGTGCGCAAAACGACCAGCGATGCGCTAGGCCGGATTAGCTCGGTAACGGAAGATCCTGGCGGGCTGAACTATGTAACCAGCTACGGCTATGACCCGCTGAATGACCTGACGAGCGTAACGCAATCGGGGCAGACGCGAAGCTTCGTGTATGATTCGCTGGGCAGATTGAAGACCGCCACCAACCCGGAAAGCGGGACAATCAGCTACACGTACGACGCGAATGGAAATTTAGTGACCAAAACGGATGCGCGAAACGTGATCGCCTGTTTCGGCTCTCTTTCCGGAACCGCCTGCACGCCCGGCTACGATCCGCTTAACCGGATTCTGAACAAAACCCACAGCGACGGGACGCCGGCGGTAACTTATATTTACGACGACCCCACTGTGCCCAACGCGAAAGGGGGCCTGACGAGTGTGTCGAATGGAACTTCGACGACCAACTACACGAACTTCGATGCCGTAGGCAACGTGCTGGCGAGCAATCAGATCATCGCAGGAGAGACCTACACGTTCGGGTATACGTATAATCTGGCGGACCCGGCAACGATACGGTCAACCAGAAGTTCACCGGCAAAGAACGCGATCAGGAATCGTGGTTGGATTACTTCGGCGCCAGATATTACGGCAGCGCGCTGGGGAGGTTTACTAGCCCGGATTGGAGCGAAAAGCCGGAGGCTATTCCCCACGCTGATCTCACCGATCCCCAAACATTTAACCTTTACGCTTATGTTCGAAACAGGCCACTGAACAGTGCTGATATTGATGGCCATTGCACAGTGGATAGCGAGAATCATAATGCTTTGTCGTGTGCTGCACACTATTTAGGCGTAGTTGAGACTCAGAAAGAACAGGGTGACTACGCACGCCAAAGCCTGTCACAGAAGCACGGCTTTACTATCAATGGACAAACACCACAGGATTTCGCTAAAAAGGCCAATAATCACGAGGCCATTCAAGGGCTGCGGGCTGCTGATAACTACATAGCAGCTCAGGGAATGGCCTTATGCGGCTCTGGTGTTTCGTGTGGCGTGGTGGTACCTCCGTTATCGGGAGAATTCGCCAATTTTGCTGGTCCAGGGGATGGCGAGATCATAAATGCGGCGAGAAGTGGTACGGCACTAACGAAAGCTGATCCGACCCACCGTGCCGTTTCGTTCGTGACTGAGGATGTGGTAAAGAACGGGACAAGATTCTGGATCACCGGCAACGACGGCAAACGCAGGCTGTTACTCCAGCTTGGAAATCAAGGCTTAAATGGAAGTGCGGGACGGTTTGAAATCATCTACGATCCGGAGACCAAAACAATCATCCACCAGATGTTTGTAAGAGGAGGCAGCGTTAATGGAATCCCTATCAAACCGTAGTGAATACTCAGACCTTCTTCCTTTGAAAACCGAATTTGTTTTGAACCACGTACAGATGACTTGGCCGGAGATCATGTGGGCGTACAGCATGGGCCTAATTGGCTGGCGCTCGCTGAAAGAGTTTGCGCAAGCCGGCGTTGGTGGCGAATCGCCGGACGATGAACTCGTAAAGTTGGCCAATCTGTCAAAGGAGTGCGCCAACTCGGCCGAAGAGAGGGCCCGCTCGCTTGCAACACACAGTGGAGCACAGGACGAGGTTACTACTCGAAATAAGTGGCTGTACCTGCTCTTGAAGAGCCTCTACGAACAGAAAGGGAGTGTATCAGACCCGCTCGGGCTGGTTGAACAGATTTACGCCGACTTCGATTATCCCGAACGAATTGAAGGTTTCGTGAGGTGGATGCCCACTCATGATCCAGTGCGAACACCCGAGGAAGCTGCGGAGAGAATGGACCGCAATTGGCAATCATATCTCGAGAACTGCGCGGCTCAGTTTCGAAGCTAACGAAACACAAAATCGGGTTGTTCTGCGAGATACGCTCAACCCACAAAGCAATCGATTCGGTTCTCGGTGTCCGCCTCGACCGCTTAACGAAAGTTACGCGGCCGGACGGCGCGGTGACAAGCTACAGCTACACTCCGACAACCGTCGATACTTATCGTGACCAGAAAGCAGTCAACGATCAGGCTCTGCACACGGAGATCCTGTACGACGGGCTGGGGCGGGAAAGCGAAACCCGGCAGTACAAATCGGGGAGCGAGTATATTTCGACCACCCGGACATATGATGCGCTCGGGCAGCTTGCCACCACCACGAATCCGTCCATACCGGGGGACGGGCTGAATTTCGCGACCAGCTACCAATACGACGGGTTGGGAAGAAACACGCTGGTGCAGACGGCGGACGGGGCGCAAGTGATCAGCAGCTACGCGGGGAACGCGGTCACGGTGAAGGACCCCGCCGGCCACGTGCGCAAAACGACCAGCGATGCTCTGGGCCGGATTAGCTCGGTAACGGAAGACCCGGTCGGGCTGAACTATCTCACAAATTACACGTATGATCCGCTGAACGATCTGACGAGCGTGATGCAATCAGGACAGACGCGAAGCTTCGTGTATGATTCGCTGGGCAGATTGAAGACCGCCACCAACCCGGAAAGCGGCACGATCAGCTACACGTACGATGCCGCCGGGAATTTACTGACCAAAACGGATGCGCGAAACGTGATCGCCTGTTTCGGCTCTCTTTCCGGAACCACCTGCACGCCCCGCTACGATGCGCTGAACCGGATTCTGAACAAAGCCTACAGCGACGGAACGCTTATATTTACGACGACCCCACTGTGCCCAATGCGAAAGGACATCTCACGAGTGTGTCGAATGGAACTTCGACGACGAATTACACGAACTTCGATGCCGTAGGCAACGTGCTGGCGAGCAATCAGATCATCGCAGGAGAGACCTACACGTTCGGGTACACATATAATCTGGCGGATTCGCTGACGAGTGAAACGTATCCGTCGGGTCGGGCAATCGCGACCGATTATGACAGCCTGAACCGGTTGGACGGCGTGAGCGGAACGAAAGGCGGACAAACGGCTCCCTATTCGGATACGTTCCTTTTCGCTCCGCATGGCGGGCCGACGCAGTACCGGTATCGAAATAACGTGTACCGGACCATTTCCTACAACAGCCGGCTCCAGATGAGTGGCTACACAGATCTGCTTAACAACGATTCCGGTTCGCAACTGCTCAAAGTGACGCTGGACTGGGGCGCCGCGAACAATAACGGCAATTTGCGTACTGCTACCTACCAGAA
>DATIMA010000175.1:0-9884 GCA_035475915.1 Bryobacteraceae bacterium | reverse complement strand
GCCATCTCGCATCCAATCGCCTCACAGCCGTAAACACGGGCATCGCTGGACGCACCGCGTTGCTGCCTTCTGAAGAAGCTGCCGAATATCAGCGGAATGCCGCCGCGTACATCGATACCTACAAACCGCTCGGCCTCCGCGAAGGCGAGCTCGTCCAGTCCCTCTCGGAAACGATGTGGCGTCTTCAACGTATTTACCGTCTCGAGATGGCTATTTTTGCTCAAGGAAGCACGGAATTCGACGAGGCCTTTGATGACCACCCTGCTTCGTTCCGCCCGCAAATGATCGAGCTTCAAACCTTCCTGAAATATGAAAAGCAGCTCCGTAACCTGCAGGTACAAGAATCTCGCCTCCAGCGCCGGTATGAGAAGGACTCAGCCGAACTTCGGAATTTGCAAAGGCAGCGAGCGCAGAAAGAAGAGTCTGTCCCCGCTAACGATCTGAAAAATCAAAAAGGCAACTCTGCGTCTTCATGCGAGCCGAAAACCCAAAAAATCGCTGCTTCTGCCCCGGTGTCCGCTTCTCGAACCGTTTCAAATCCGAAGAATGGGTTCGTATTTTCAAATGCCACACCGAATTCACCCGCTTCGGATTTGTCTTATCCCTCATCGGCCCCTCAATTGCATTTAGAATAGAAGTTCACCCAGTAGGACATCTCACAGTGAGCCGCGAGCACCAGTCCGGTCTCTCGCGCCGTGCCTTTCTTGTCTCGTCGGCCGGCGCCCTCGTTGCTGCGCGCAGCGGGCTATCAACTCCTTCACCCGCTTCGCCTTCGCACGCCCTTGCGCTCCAGGACCGTCAGTTTCTGGAGGAATACGAAAAGCGATGTTTTCGTTTCTTTTGGGATCAATGGAATAGCCGGACCGGGCTATTCATGGACCGTGCCCGTGTCGACGGCGGCGCTTCCGGCCACAATGTCGCTAGTTCAGCCGCAACCGGTTTCGGCCTTACCGCACTCTGCATCGGGGCGAATCGCGGCTGGGTGCCTCGCGAGCAGGCCCGCACGCGAGTGCTCACTACTCTTCGATATCTTTGGGGACACGCCTTCCACGACCACGGGTGGTTCTACCATTTCATGGATGCCTCTACGGGTCTGCGGAGACTGAATTCTGAGGTTTCGAGCGTCGATACCGCCCTCCTGCTGGCTGGGATTCTCACTGCCCAGGGGTATTTCTCCGCCGACCGTGAAATCAACCTGTTAGCGAAACAGATATTTGACCGCGTCGATTTTGTCTGGATGCTGAACGGCAGCCCCCTCATTCTTTCTCACGGCGTAAATCCCGATTCCGGATTCCTCAAGTCTCGCTGGACGATCTATAGCGAGGCATCCATCCTCTATTTGCTTGCCATCGGCTCCACCCGTCACGCCGTTCCGTCCGATAGCTGGTATGCATGGTTGCGCCGCCAGGTGAAATACGAGCAGTGGAAATTTATCAGTGGCGGCCCGCTATTCACGCATCAGTATTCGCACGCCTGGGTCGATTTCCGCCACCAGAGAGACGGCGATCCTTCTTATATCGACTATTTCGAAAATTCGCAGATCGCAACCTATGCGCACCGCGATTTCTGCATCAGTCTCCAGTCGCAATACTCCGATTATGGTCCCGACATGTGGGGTATCAGCGTGTCCGACAGCCCCGCTGGATACGTCGGTTGGGGTGGACCGCCTTATGCCGGCCCGATCAACGGCACGCTAGTTCCATGCGCCGTAGCCGGATCGCTTATGTTCGCTCCGGAAATCTGCCTTCCGGTGCTTCGCGAAATGCACAGCGTCTACGGCGACAAGATCTACCGAACCTATGGCTTCACCGATGCCTTTAACCCAAATTGGAAGGACGAGAAGCTCTGGGTAAACCAGGATGTCATCGGCATCGATGTCGGTATTTCTCTATTGAGTATGGAGAATCTGCTGACCGGCAATGTCTGGCGCTGGTTTATGCGCAATCAGTACATTCAGAGCGCAATGGAGCGCGTCGGCTTCCGTCTGGCCACTCCCGGCATCGGCATCCGCGAGGTAGGAAAACCCAAATCGCGCTTGTAGGGCGGGCACGCCCGCCGGTCCAAATGATCTACAATCCTGGCATGACCGCAAGTCCGGTCTTGCTCTTTCTGCTCCTCCACTTTGCATCGGCCCAAACTTCCCATCAACCGGTAGCAGTAGAAGGCGACGAAGTTTGGAAACACCGGATCGGCCGGGCGGAAGTAGTTCACGAAAAACTGCCTCCTCGATACTTTGCACGGCAAGTTTGCCTCAATGTTGTGGTGGATACAACCGGTCAGGTCGAATCCGTACAACCGAAGGAAGGGCCGGTCGATCCGCCATGGGCCATGGATCCGGCGGAGGCAATGGAGAAAACACGCCGATTCAGGCCGTTCACGCGAAACGGCGTGGCAGTGCGCGCCACCTTTGAGGATTGTGTCGATATCGTGCCACCGGTCGAATGGGCTTCACATCGCATGCCATTCCCCGAGATCAAAAGTTGGGATACCCTCCGGATCAAATTGACTCGAACCGGCTGTTACGGAAGCTGCCCGGAGTACTCCGTCGAAATTCAAGGCGACGGCCATGTGCTCTTTGACGGCGAACAAAACGTCCTCATGCTCGGACACCATACTGGCTGGATTTCCAAAGACGCGGTGACTGGTCTCGTCGATCAATTTCGAGCAGTCGACTACTTTTCACTTAAAGGCGAGTACGTGTCGATGACGACCGACCTGCCCACGTATACAACATCCATTGAGTTCGACGGCATTAAAAAATCGGTTAAAGACTACCAGGGTCTATACGCGGGTATGCCGGAAGGAGTTCCGCGTCTTGAAAGTGAAATCGACCGGGCCGCCGGAACCGATAAGTGGATAGAGGAGACTCCCGAAACAGGCCCAGCTCTGATTAACGAAGGTTGGGACTTCAAAGCGAACAGCCCCGAGAATCTTGCGCTTTTCACCAGGGTCATCTATTGGAAATTGCAGGACCTGATCCAGCTTTTCGTCCGGAATGGTGCACCGGTTCTGGAGGACGGCGCGAGCCCTCTCGTCGCTGCGATCAGTACCGGTAATATCGCGTTGGTGTCGCAGTTCATCGGCAATTACCGCCGCCTGCCCGCGCCTATTCTTGCCTGTGCCGTGGGAGCCGCCGTGGGTGCAGGGAATTTCCCGATTCTCCGGATTCTGATTGACAAGGGCGGCAAGATGAGCGATACATCGTGCAAGAACTCTGCGCCTTTGGTGATCTCAGCCGCCGCATCCGGCAACCCGGATATGCTTAACGAAGTCCTCAAATACCATCCAGACGTCAACGCGACGCTATACTCAGGCGAAACTGCGGTTTCCGTGCTGTTCGAAGTCACCGTACCCGAACCGCAGAAGCTCCGTATTCTTGCCACTCTTATACGCGCCGGGGCCAACGTAAATGTCCGAAGCGGTTATGATGACGAGACTCCAATGTTCAAAGCCTGCGATACCTACAAAGCTGTTCCGCTATTGGCGAAGGCCGGTGCCGATCTGAACGCCCGGAACAAATTAGGGGAAACCCCGCTCATGGCTTGCTTCGATCCCGACTATCTGAAAGCGCTGGTCGCCGCAGGTGCCGACCTAACGCTTCGCGACAATCAGGGGCTGACCGCTGCTGAGAAGGCGGCACAAATCGGCGATAACGCCACCGCCGATTTTCTCAAGTCACTGGCCGGCGCGCCTAAGCACTGACAGGAGCCAGGCGCGTCCCCGGCCCGACTCTTTATCGTTTTCTCTGGCCCTTTACCATCTTCTTCACTTTGTGCTTGTTGGCTCCGCGCGCAACTCCCGACGCCCGCTTCGCTTTCGGGGCGGTCTTCTTGCGTGCGGCGCGCTTCAGGCGCTTACGTTCTGTCTTATCTTCAACATGCTTTGTATTCATTCGTCGATTTTTATCCCTGCGTACTTCGCAACAATCTTCTTCAACCCGTATCCCGGGAAACTTATAGTTAGTTTCGCATCCTCGCCATCGCCTTCGCGCCGGAGCACGGTACCGCGCCCATACTTCGGATGCTGAATGGTCGCTCCGCTGCGAGGCGGTCCCGCCGTTTTGTGGGGTGGTCCCCCTGGGCCGCGCCGTAGGGGCGTCCCTTGGGCCGGCGTCACCTCTGGTTTGCTCTGTCGTGTTGGCTCCGGCCGTCGCGTAAACCCGGATGGAGGCGGCATCCCGCGCTCATTGAAGAACTGGGCGATATTTTCTACCGAGTTGTACGTTCTGCCTGTATACAGGTTGCGCTTGACTGATTCGCGGACTTCATGCTGCTCCGAATACAAGTCAACCTCTTCGGTATGCCGGTCCCGATGCGAAGAGAGCTTCTCTCGCAAGCTGGGCGGAACTTCGTTCAGAAATCGAGAAGGCAAACAGACTTCCGGCTGCTGGCCGCCAAAGCGCCGCCGGTATCGCGCCCAGCTTAGATACAGCCGCTTCTCCGCGCGCGTCATGCCGACATAGCACAACCGCCGTTCCTCCTCCATCGCCGCCTCGGAAGTCAGTGATCGGCTGTGAGGAAATAATCCCTCCTCCATACCCGCAAGGAACACATTCGAAAACTCCAGGCCTTTCGCGTTGTGCATGGTAAGAAGCGATACGGCCGCGTGCTCGTCCAGTGCATCCGAATCGGCCACCAGCGCGGCATGGTCCAGAAACTCCGCTGCCGTCTCACCGCGTTCGGCTGCTTCCGCCGCGGCGTTCACCAGTTCTTCCAGATTCGCCGTTCTCGATTCCGACTCAGGAGAAGCGTCGCTCTTCAGCATCGCCTCGTATCCCGTCTTCGCTAAGATCTCGCGCAAGGCCTCATGAACCGGCTTGGTCTGCACGGTCTCATGCAGTTCGTGAAGAAGAGTGATGAACGCCTTAATTGCCGACTCAGCGCGCGTCGGAAGAGCCTTCTCGTGAAGCATCTTGGGGAACGCGTTCCACAGGCTCAAGCCGTGCCCCAGTGCGTACTGTTCCATTTGCTCCACCGTGCCCTTGCCGATGCCGCGAGCCGGTGTGTTGATAATCCGCAGAAGACTTACCGAATCTTGCGGGCTCAGCAGTACTTTCAAGTACGCCAGCAGGTCTTTCACTTCCGCGCGCTGATAAAAACTGAAACCGCCCACTACCAGGTACTTGCGCCCATACCGCCTCAGTGCTTCTTCAATCTGCCGCGACTGGAAGTTGGTCCGATAGAGGACCGCAACCCGTTCCGCCGGGTCCTTAGCAAGCAATCGCTCAATGGTGTCAGCGATGAAAAGCGCCTCGTTCTCGCCGTCAGGCGCTTCGTAGTAGCCGATCTTCGCCCCTGAATTGGAATCCGTCCAAAGCCACTTGCCCTTGCGCTCCTTGTTGTTGGCAACCAGCGCGCTGGCAGCCTCCAGGATGTTTTTTGTGGAACGATAATTCTGTTCCAGGCGAATGACCACGGCGCCCGGATAATCGCGCTCGAAATCGAGGATATTGCGTATATCCGCCCCGCGCCAACCGTAAATCGATTGATCTTCGTCGCCCACGACGCACACGTTGTGCCGAGCCTCGGTCAACAGCCGCATCAATTCATACTGGCTGCGGTTCGTGTCCTGGTACTCATCGATCATTACGAACTCGAAGCGGCGATTATAGAGTTGCCGCAGCGGCTCATCATGGCGGAGAAGGCGAACTGACTCGATCAACAGATCGTCGAAATCGAGCGCGTTTGCCTGCAGCAGCCGTTCCTCGTAGGCATCGTAAATTTTCGCCAGCCGCGTCAATTTCGGGTCAGTGGCAGCTTTATACCAGTCTTGTGGCGTCTCGTTGTGGCTCTTCGCATGGCTGATTCGCGAAAGCGCCGCGCGGTACTGCATGAACTTCTCATCCATCCCAAGCTGCTTGTAGATCGACTTCATCAGCGAGAGCTGATCGTCATCGTCGTAAATGGTGAACTGCCTGTTGAAACCGCTGCGGATTTCGGAAAGCGTACCGCCATCCCGTCGCAGCAGCCGCACGCAAAAGGAGTGAAAGGTCGAGACCATTGGCGTACTTGTACCGCTCAACAGGCCCTTCACGCGCTGGCGCATCTCGTCGGCAGCCTTGTTTGTGAAAGTGACCGCCAGAACCGCCGGGGCAGGGATGTGATGCGCTTCAATCAGGTGTGCGATGCGGTGCGTAATCACGCGCGTCTTTCCGCTGCCAGCGCCGGCCAGCAGTAGGAGCGGCCCTTCGACGTGGGCAACCGCTTCGCGTTGTTGCGGATTTAGACCTGCAAGAAAATCCATCAATGAAGAAGGAGGGGAGGGGGCGATTTCAGAATAGCATCGCGCCAGCTTATGCTGGTTACCAGTGGCTTCTTCCTGAATGCACCGCCGCGTCTTATCTGTTCCCCTTATCTTCTTCGCGATTGCCTTTTTCCTTGGCGCCGGCCAGAAGGCAAGCAATGACCCAGCTTTCCGTCAGATCAATTCAATCGTCAAATCGCTTTCGGAGATTTCGAGTCTCTCCGAAGAACACCCGGTTCCTTACGGCCGGATGTCCAAGCGCCAGTTGCGGCAGTTCCTGACGAAGCGCATCAAGAAAACGCTCAAGCCGGAAGAAATCCATGCCGACGAGCTGGCCTTGAAAATGTTCGGTCTGGTCCCGCAGGAGTTCGATCTGAAGAAATCTACAATCGACCTGCTCACCGAGCAGGCGGCAGCTTTCTACGATTACGAGCAGAAGAAGCTGTTTCTGCTTGCCGGTTCACCTTTCGAATCTGAGACCACCACGCTTGCCCACGAGCTTTCGCACGCGCTGGCAGATCAGCATTTCGATCTGGAGCACTTCATGGAAGACACTCCGTCGAACGACGATGAAAATCTGGCGCACACCGCTGTGGTGGAGGGCCAAGCTTCGTGGCTGATGATTGCATATGAGCTGAAGCAAGCCGGGAAGCCGCCCACGCCGACTACGGAGATGTTGAAATCGGTCGGAGATTCGAGTGAAGGGGCGATGGCGGACTACCCGGTCCTGAAGGCGTCACCGCTCTACATTCAGCGGTCCCTCTTGTTCCCGTACTCCGAAGGAACGCTGTTTTTCGATGCGGTGTACAGAAAACTCGGGAACGCTGCTTTCAGTGCGGTCTTCACCGATGCACCGGTCGATTCCGCCCAGATCATTCACCCGGATCGCTACTTCTCGCATATCAAACCAGCCAAACCGGATCTGCCGAAATTGTCGCTGATGAACGCGACAGGCGAAATCACCTCGGGTTCGCTTGGTGAGTTCGACCATGAGATTCTGCTGACTCAGTATGTTGGCGCAGCCGACGCTGCACGGCTTGCTCCGCACCTGCGCGGAGGACAATTCAAGATTCTGTCAACCGGAAAGGAGCACAAACCGGTGCTGCAATACATGTCCCAGTGGGATTCGGAGCACGCCGCCGGCGATTTCTTCAGCGCCTACGAGAGGATCTTGAAGGCCAAATGGAAGCGCTGCGATCCCGCGTTAGATAACGGAAACGTTTTTGCCGGAACTGGTGACAATGGCTATTTCGTGTCCCGGCTGCAGGGTGATTTGGTTTCAAGTGTGGAAGGAATCAGCAGCATAGATGATTGGCGCCGGTTGGAGCAGCTCCCTGGGGATGGTCCCGGCCGCAACCGCGGGCGCTAACCTAAGTTACACTGTTGAGTGGAGTTCCCAACGTGAAGACAGTTCTCGCCGCTCTGGCCGGCATTTCCCTTTTCACTTCGTCGATGTTTGCTGCGGAGGCGCTCCGCAAAGCTCCCGAGTTGGCCTTCAGCATCCCCGGGCAGGGGCAAAAATTATTAAGTCAGTATCGCGGCAAAGTCGTTGCGCTCGAGTTCATCTTCACGACCTGCCCGCATTGTCAGGCCGCCTCGAAAGTGATGACGAAATTCCAATCGGAATACGGCCCGCGCGGCTTGCAGGTGATCGACATTGCAGTCAATCCGAATGCCGATCTGCTGGTGGATAACTTCTCCAAGGATTTTGGCGTGAATTTTCCTGTCGGCTGGATTCCTCAGGATCAGATGGTCTCCTTCATGGGCTTCAGCTCGGCGCGATTCGTTGTCCCTCAACAGGTGTTGATCGATCGCAAGGGATACATTCGCTACCAGACACCTGCTCTGGAAGACGAGAACTGGGACAAGTTGATGAAGGAAGATGCAATCCGGCAGCACATTGAAGAGCTGCTGGCCCCGGACACCTCGGCGTCGCATCGCGCCAGGTCGGCCTCCCGGGTTGCAATGGCGAAGAAAGGCTCGTAAACCCGAAAGTGGTCCCGTAGCTCATTTGGATAGAGCGCGTGCCTCCGGAGCACGAGGTAACTGGTTCGAATCCAGTCGGGACTACCAAAACCTCGCCGGCCCGTTTAGCGGCTTCACCTGCGCCCGTAATCGGTGAAAACATAATCTCTCGCCTTGACCGCCGTGTGGCACGCGAACCCGCACTTGGCGTCGTTTCCCTGAGGCGGGGAGCTTGCTAAGGTACCGGGCTTGAACGTATCGGAAGCGGCATCGTAATCGAACACCCCATATCCCCAGCCGCCGCTATCAGCAAACCTCTTGCTATCTTTCACCATGAAGTCCACGTTCACCAAGCGGTCCGGCACCGACGCATCCGGGAAGAACTTGTTCTGTTTCGGGGCCCAATGAATCTTGGCCATCTTTGCCCCGTCAGGAAAAGGCTTACCGTTGCCGGGAATGCCGGTTCGGTAGGCCTCGACTATCACAGGATTGCCAACCGTTGCAACCATTACCTTCGGGTTTCGACTGATGGAGATGACCTCCCATGATTCGTATCTCCTGAACTCAGAAAACTCGAGCCCGCCCGGCACTCTCAAGCTGTATTTGTCCTGGGCGGCCAGCGCCAATCCCGCGACCACAAGGAGAACCGCTCCGATAGACGCCGCTACGCGGTTACTCATTTTCTTCATGCCTGACCTCCTGAGATTGAGTTGCGACACCGGCATGCTTGTTCCACCCGTGGAAACGCGAGAGATCACCGGCATTCCACGCTTCACGGAGTCCAGGGGTGCTCAGATCCCAGTCTGGGCGGATTTCGCTCGTCACCGTGCGCAGATCGTGCCAGAGATCGATGACCGACGGACGGCCCCAGAACCAGTAGCCGTTATAGATGCTGTAGATCACGAGGCCGGGCTTGAGCACGAGAGTATGCGGGATCATCGGATTGTGCTCGGGGTCGGTGTACTCCTGGATCTCGAGATCCTTCTGAACCGTTCGGTTAGGATCCGAAAGGAATGTCCACTGGGCTCCGACTGATGCACGAAATTCCTGGAGAGTATGGTGATCGTCGGTGGTGATAGTGGCGATCTGAGTGTACGCCACCGCGATTTTCGGGTAGAACGCGGCGAGTTCCAAATGCTGCTGGTGCTCCTTTGGGCAATAATGGCCCCTCGCGAGCGTGAGGATCAGTGGATCATCGCCTTGTAGCTCGCTGAGCTTGCGCAGTTTGCCCATATGATCGGGCAGCTGGTAATCGGGGAAAATGCCTCCGGGCACAATATCAGAACGCATGGACTCCTCCGTTTCTCTCAAAGGTCGAGAGTGACATCTGTATTTGGCTGGGAACAGCATATGAGCACGTTGCCGGGAGCGGGCCTCTCCAGCGGCTCAGGGTTATAAACAATCGACCCGGCAATCAGACCGGTCATGCAGGTGTGACAGACTCCAGTCCGGCATGACCATCTGACCTGAACGTCGCATGCTTCGGCCAGTTCAAGCAAGTTCGCGAATTTCGGATCCCAAGCGGCGGTAATGCCGCTACGCGCGAATGAAACTGGGGGACCAGATCCGGGCGGACCTTGCGGCAGGTGAGGCGTATGATCAACGTGCGCCATACCCGGCGTAATAGCCTCGAGAGAACCGAAGATTTCCGCGTGCACATTCCCGGCGAGCACACC
>DATIMA010000174.1:0-15865 GCA_035475915.1 Bryobacteraceae bacterium | reverse complement strand
TTCTTTGCCGGGCTGCAAAGATTTCGTGGGGCAGGGCCGCGCCCTGCGCCGGGCGCACCGCCCGGCTCCTCCTGGAGCTGCGTCCGGGGTTTGGATGTGGTGTGTCCCTTGTAGGGGTCGGGCATGCCCGATCCCCAAGCGGCATGGAGAACATTGCCTTGTACGGCTACTTTCGGAACCGCGCGCGTCAGAAGCCGTGAAAAAATCCGGGACTGACTTAAGCGCCGTCGGCCAAATGCCTGAAAACGCAATCGCTCGACCCGGTGCGGCTGTCTGTCCCGTTGATTTTTTCACGGCTTCTCAGCAGGCGGCCTTTGGAATTTTTCCGCACCATGTTATGGCCCCAGGTACACAATCTCAATGCCATTGATGATGGCAGCCGCTTTGTGCGCAACGAAGTCGATGCGAATGGCTTTGTTGGTTACTGTCGTTTCGTATCGCTTGTCAATCGCGGTCTTCGGAGGATATCCCACTTGCAGATCGAAGTTACTCAGAACCTTCGTTCCGTTTATCAGTACGTCAAATTGATAATGTCCGGGATCGTTCCAACTGTAATCGGCGAATTTTAATGTCACTGCATACCGGCCGTTTGGAACTGGAAACGTGTAATTGAATCGCTGGTCTGCATAACAATACCGGGAAGATTGGTAGAGTCGCTGCATGTCAGGCGGCGCTCCCGCGATCGGCTTGGAAGCGTTATTTGCCAGGCTCGAGCCCTGAAAGCCGTGATCGCTATCCCAAACATTTCCCTGCGCATCTTTAAAGCCGCCCGTATCGCCGCAGTTGATTCGAATGGCTTGAGGCGCTGATTTCAAGGCAAGCGCCGCCGTTGCGGATTTGCTCGGATCGTCTTTGCTCTGGGCCTTTACTGTCACATCCGTATCGTGGGCAAGTGAATCCGGCGCGGTGTACACTCCGTCTGGAGTAATTTCGCCGACCCCCGGAGAAATCGACCAGGCTACATTCGTATCCGGTGTTCCGTTAATCGAAGCAGTAAACTTTTGGCTCAAGCTTCTGGCCAGGGAAATGGAACCTGGCGAGACCGTCAGCGCGCCAAACCCGAATGTTAGTTGAGCCTTTGCGGTCAGTTTCGGATCCGATGTGCTTTTCGCTTCGATAATCGCCGTCTCGTCTCCGCTCTTGGGAGGCGAGGACGGCGCCTGATACAGACCCTTCGGACTAATCGATCCGGGTCCTTTAAGAAGCGACCAGGTTACGGAGTTACTCGTATACCAGGCAACGGCATTGAACTGGACGGTCTGTCCCATGGTCGCGGTGATTGGGCCAGCAGGATCAATCGAGATGTGGGGCGCGGAAGTGTCGGGCTCAATTGAGAAGGCATTCAGGAGCGGGATTCCCTTCGTTTTGCCGGTTGCAACGCGCCGAAGCGCGAAATACAGGTTTCCATCTGTGACTTTTGCCGGGATTTCAACCGAGGTCGGAACTCGGCAGGTGTATTCGATCGGGCGCCCCCAATCAAAGTTGTCCGCAACAATCTGGCCCTGCGCCTCCAACTTGATCGGCCGCATGTTTTTCGGATCGAATTTGCTTTTCCACGGGCAATCCGTCTGAGCAATCAAAAGTGTGATCTTATAATTCCCATTCGGAACCGTGAACCTATAGACCATATCGTCGAAGCTGTAGCGGCTGGTGTAATACAGGCCGACGTCTTTGCCGTCCGGCCCCCACGGGCCGCCCGCCGTATCGGTAACAACTCCCCAGCCAAACTCGCCTCCCTGGTCCCTCCACCACATATGGCCTTCTGAGTCAGGGCCGTAGTTTGGAGCGAATTTTCTGGGTGCGCTCGGAGCACGGGTTGCGTCTCCGACATCGATTCGGATGGGACCCTTCGGCAGCACCGTAAGTCCGATCGTGGCTTTCGCCTCGGGATTGCTAACACTCGCCGCGGTCACAATCGCATAGGTTGGCGCTGCAACATCCGGAGCCGTGTATTCGCCATTGCTGGTCAGTCGTCCCAGCGCCGGGCTGATGCTCCACTTTAGACCCTTGTTCGCAGTCCCGTTCACCCAGGCAGTCAAGTGTTTTGATAGATTGCTCTGAATCCATAGCGCCGGATCCGGCACTCCTACCGTCACCGCCTGAACACCGATGCTGGTGCGCGTTGCGCCGGCCTTGATCGTGCCCGAGGCCGGCGAAGCCATCAGAGATGATTCATCAACCACTTCAAAGTCGCTCGAACGAGGTCCGCGGCCGCCGACTTCATACAGTGCCGCCATCACGCGGGGATCCTCTGTCACGTCAGTCGATATGTCCACTTCCCAATTCGCGCCGCCATCGGCAACAATCAGCCCGTATTCTTTGAGCTGTGTCAAAAGCACTTGCGCAAACGGACTGAACTTGGAAATGTCGTAGCTCTTCTTCAGCCGGAAGCGCGTGCCGTATGGAATCTTTCCCCATGCACCCGCGTGAGCTCTTGAAGGCCAGACGGAACTCGGACTGATGATCGAATTGGAAAGCGTGACCCGCAGCGCGTGCTGGATAGAGCCAGATCTTACTTCGTCCATCCGCAACGTCAGCGGAGCCAGCAATAAACCCGCCGCATCGACGGACCCGCTCGGCAAGGATGCCTCCATGCCGGCGTATTGGACTCCGCTCTGGGCCGTGCACGTCGGGCATGACTTGTTCATGCCCGCGCTGTAGTTGTTGTAGAGTTCGTAAACCCGGCACGTTTCGCGATCGACCGTAAGCACGTGGCGGTCTTCACCCGATGAAGGCGTGGTAAACACGCCGTTTTCGCGCTTCAGCTTTGGCCACGCCGGGATTTCATACACACCGTCATTCTGCGGCGTGTAGGCGAAATGCATTTTCTCTTTTGGCGTGGAACTGTCGGCTATGTTTGTCCCCCAGGCCGGGTAATACCCAACCGCCGAGTTCGGTATCCGCGCCATGAACGCCGCTGAATTGGACGAGACCGGAAGGTCATCAATGCGGGTGTTGAAGATATGGTTATTCGGCAGGATCTGGCATCCCGCCAAAACATTCTTGGCCCCGCCGCCGGCCGGTACAGCTACTGCATGCGGCGTTTTGGCCGGACCCTTCGCCGCCACGGTCAGGACCGCAACTAGCGCCACAACAGCGCCGCGTGAGAAGCAGGACATCGGCCAGTTAGATTGTAGCCTGTTCCCGCCCGGCCTACTACGACTCTTCTCCGGCTATGCGACTTTTCGCTCGGCGAGAGCGCTTTCAACCCTCGCGACGTGAACCGACTTTGCGATGCCCAGCCATCTCATCCCCTTCAGCAGAATCCAGGAAGGGTCGAATTCATACCACGTCAGCCCATGCCGTGCCGACGTCGGGTGTGCGTGATGATTGTTGTGCCAGCCCTCTCCGAAGGTAAGAAGTGCTACCCACCAGTTGTTGCGGGAATCGTCGCGAGTGGCGAATCGGCGGCGGCCCCACATGTGCGTGGCCGAGTTCACCAGCCACGTGGCGTGCAGGCCGACGACTACGCGCAGGCAGATTCCCCACAGAAACATGGGGAGCCCTCCCAAGGCCAACAGTAGAGCGCTAAGCCCCAGCAGCGGAACCCAATGGTAATTGTTTAGCCAGACATAAAAGCGATGCTTCGCCAGGTCCGGCGCATACTTTGCCATTGCCCGGGTGTTGTTGTGATTCGTTTCTCCAAAAATCAGCCAGCCGACGTGTGCCCACCAGGCGCCATCGCGAGGGCTATGCGGATCGCCTTCCTGATCCGACTTCTGATGGTGAATGCGATGTGTTGCGACCCACGAAATCGGCCCGCCTTCCAGCGTCAAGGCGCCACAAATCGCGAAGAAGTACTCCAGAGCCAGTGGCACTTTGTATGACCGGTGCGTCTGCAGCCGGTGATACCCCAGACTGATGCCTAGGCCCGTCGCCATCCAATACAGAAAAATCGCGGCCGCGAACGCATGCCAGTTAAACATAAAGCAGGCGGCTACTGCTCCCACATGGAACAGCGCCATCACGATTGTTGTGGGCCAGTTCAATCGCGGTTTTTCGGAAATCCTGCTGATATTGGCGCTCGCTTTATCTACGGAAAAAGCCATATATCCCGAAGCTAACAGGAAATCGCCCTTTGCTTTGTAAGACTTGTGTAATTTCAGCCCAAGCGGCAGCACACGCGAGCGGTTCTCCGGATGGCTGTGCGGTCTTGCGACGGACTAGTTAGCTTTGATCGGTCTGGATCCCGGGAAGATTTCCCGGAGTTTGGTCAGAGCTTCGGCACGCGTCTCGCTCGGCGTCTCGGAGATCACGGTGAAGCCTGCTTTCTGCTTCAGCAATCTGATGAGTCGCCCCGGATCTGACTGCCAAACGGCTGGAACACCGTCCTTTTGAACCACGTAGAACTTTGAAAACATGCTTTTCCTTTGCCTTATGTGAATCAGTTGTGCGCCACCGGAAACGGGAAGTCCTCATATCCGGCAAGCATCACTTTTGCGTCCAGGTCGCGATAGCCCGGCGAAACTTTCAAGCAGCGTGGCGTCAAACCTTTTCGTGTCCAGGCCTTTTTGCTGAGATTGGTGATCAGACGGTTGCCGCTGCGGATTTCGCCCATGTACTCGCCGGCGCATCCATAAACCTCGTCGCCCTCTGCAAAGTAACCGACCTGCCGGCCGTCGTAGCAGAACAGCCCGTCGGAAAGACGCTGCCCTACATACCGGCCGCTCCAGTTCCAAAAAGTATTTAGATCGCCGTTGCCTGTACTCATGCTCGGTCCACTTACCACCTGGACGATTTGTTTTCTAAGAAAATGCGTTCAGAAGGTCTGACTTAGTTCAGACGGACCGAAGAGTGGGCGGGAATGCTCAGACAGTCTAATTATAGTCGAAAACTAACTGTGAGTCCATGCCTGTTCTTCAACTGTTTACAGTAGCTTGCAGAGCCGCGACCGCAAGGGAGCGGTTAGATAGCATCGTTCGCCTCAGTTTGCAGAGCCGCGACCGCGAGGGAGCGGTTAGATGCCATCGTTCGCCTTCGAGAATTAGCTATGCAGAACATACGATTTCGTATACACTAACAATGGCCCGAGTAATCTAGCCTGGAGCCATTCGCCTGTCGCTGTTAAGTTCGACGGTTCGAATTTCCCCGCAAGCTTAACCAGCAGTTCTCAGATGTGACCTGTGTAGTTCTAGCGAATTTGGAGCCTTATATTGTCATCACGAAGCGGAGATCGAGCCCGAGCCAACAAGCAGACGAGAAAACGACGGCTCCGCCGCAGCCAAATCCAACTTCTGCGGCGATTATCCGCTCCGGCTGAGAACCATAAGGTTGACCCGGAGAACCTGAAGTAGGGTGCCGGAGGATTCTAGCCTGGTGACTGCCATCGATTGGTTCTGGACAACCGCCGGTAAAGCGCTGGCTTACCGCGAAGCAGATGCGCTTTTTTCCTGTGATGGAAGGCAGATTGGTCATTTCAAAGGCGACGAAGTTTATGGCCGCGATGGAAACTATCTCGGTGAGATTGCTCGGACCGGCCGTCTGATTACGCAGTTGAACAAAGTTAGATGGCGCAGATCTGGATTCTTTCCATCGATGGGTAAGTCGCTCGATCCGCCGCCGGATATAACCTCTGAAACTATAACGGGCGGGTTCAGAGATTTCAAAGTTCCTGCCTAGCCGGCGCAGCCATAACTCCCTTGGTGCATCGCCGCCTCTGGGCGCGATTCCAGCGCGCGAGTGATCACCTTCCGCGCTCCTTCCAACTCGTTCCCCATCAACTCTAACCGGGGCGGCCGGACGCGCGTGCTCCCAAATCCCATCTCCTGCTGCGCCAGTTTGATCAATTGAACGAACTTCGGAACCGTATCCATCCTCAACAACGGCAGGAACCATCGATACAGTTCCAGCGCCTCCCCCATCCTGCCGGATTGGGCCAGTTGAAAAAGCATGACCGATTCTTTCGGAAACGCATTCGCCAGTCCTGCAATCCAGCCAACCGCTCCTACTGCCGCCGATTCGACAATTGCATCATCGACGCCCACTAATACTTTCAGCCGCTCCGCGAGTACCGCCTGAAGAGCCGTCACACGCCGTACGTCTGTGCTCGATTCCTTAATCGCGTGCAGGTTTTCGTTCTCGCTTGCCAGTTCTCTTACCTGCTCCGCTACGAAATCGACTCCGTACGCGACCGGGTTGTTGTAAAGCATGCAGGATAGCTTTGTAGCCCTGAGTACCGCTGTGACGTGCGCTTTTGTTTCACGCCAGTCGCCCAGATACACATAGGGCGGCAGCACCATCAAGCCGCTGCAACCCGCTTCTTCCGCAATTCGGGCAAGCGATACAGCTTCCCGTGTGCTGAGAGCCGAGATCCCCGCCACTACCGGAACACGCGTGCCCACCGATTCGACGCACGCGGTCAGGACCTCGGCTTTCTCGGGCGTCATCAAAGTCGCGGCTTCACCCAATGAGCCCAGCGCGACGATTCCGGTACATCCGTTCTCGATGAGCCATTCGCAATGGCTCCGGATGAACTTTCGATCGATGCTCAAATCGTCCGTGAAAGCTGTCGTCATCGCGGGCATGACCCCGCGCCATTGCATCGTCATTGGCAGATGCCCTCCTCTATCTCGTTCGCTGCAACCAGGCTCTCCAGACGCGCCGGGAACACCGGCGGCCGCACCGAATCCGGCTCTAAGCCGAGCAAAAATTCCAGGATGGGCCCGCATATCCGTCCCTGGCACGGTCCCATGCCGCAGCGGGTGTGCAGCTTCGCCGAACGCCACGATTTCATCGATTCCAACCGCTCCCAAACCACATCCTCGCAGCGGCAGACGATCGTGCCGGCGGAAGGAAGCCTTCGAAGCTCTTCGCGCGGTGCAAATGCACGTTCCAGCGCGGCTGCAAACTGCCGAGCCTTACTGCGCTTCCTAAAGAGCTTTTCCGCCAGATCGTTCCGTCCGGCCGCCGCATAACCCGCCGTTTCGCCCTCCACGATTGCCAGTTCCGCTCCGCCGATTCCCGTGCATTCTCCGGCCGCGTAAATGTCCTCCTGCGACGTCCGCTGAAACGCGTCCACATCGACGCCCGTGTTACAGATCCGGCAATTCATCAGTTCCGCGAGTTCGCTATTCGGCTTGAATCCGTATCCCGTCGCCAGATAATCGCAGTCTTCGTCCCACACGCGGGCATCTTGCCGCAGCCGGACGCTTTCCAATTTCTCGTTACCGTTTGCTGCTTCTACCCAGCACGATGCCAAGTAGCGTGAACGCCTCAGACCGAAGCGCAATACGGCAGCCTGGCACAATTTACCCGGGTGCTTCGCCAAGTGCAATAGGAAACGAGCGAGCCGGATCCATCCAGCCTGCTCCGCAATCACCGGAACTACGGCATTGTGTCTCCGAAAGTAGTCCGCTGCGGCCAGCATCAGCGGTCCTGTGCCCGCGACAACAATCCGCTTCCCGGAAATCCGCAATCCCGATTTGACCAGCGCCTGCAAACCTCCAATTCCCATCACATTCGGAGTCGTCCAGCCCGGAAACGGAAGGAACAGTTCGCGCGCCCCGATTGCCAGGATAAGCTTTCCGTATTCCAGCGCAAACGCTTCGTCCTGTGTCTCCAGAATCAACCGCCGGCGCTGCGCATCGCCATCGACGATCCGCGCACTTGTTATCAACTTAGCGGCGCACCCGGCGAACCTGCGCAACCAGAATGAACCTTGACCATGCGATTGTTCACCGCGCCAGATCTGCCCGCCCGCTGAAGGATTATCGTCCAGCACCAGCACGCTGCGGCCGCATTCGCGCGCCCGCACCGCGGCAGCAATCCCCGCCGGCCCCGCGCCCGCCACAACAATATCCGCGCCGAACCCTCTGCTCACGCCGTGCGCACCTCCATGCCGTCCCGGCAGAGAATTTGGCAGCTTCGGCAGTGCTCCAGATCATCAATCGTTACGCGGCATTCAAAGCAAATTCCCATCCCGCAGAGAGGTCCACGTCCTTCGCCCGAAACGGACCGACGGAAAACCGGCTCGCCGGAAAGCAGCACCGCCGCCGCAACCGAAGTCCCGGCTCGAACTCGCACGCCCGTTCCATTGATCCTAAGCTCCACTATTTCTTCTGCGCCGCATTCCGTCATATGCTTCGCATCGTCTGTACTGAACCGCGCGCGCCACCGATCTGCACTGAACCGCGCGCGTCAGCAAGCGGATGTGAAGTCCGTTCCGGCGCATACGGCGTCGTTTCAATCGCACACTCCCGCTTCAGCACAAGATCCGCCAATACTCTTGCGGTACCAAGCGAGGTTGTGATACCCAAACCTTCATGACCCGTCGCCAGATACACGTCCTCTCTTCCAGGACAAGGGCCGATCAGCGGCAGTTTGTCCGGAGTCGCGGCGCGGAATCCGGTCCAGCTTCGAATCGCCGAAAGCGCGCGCAGACCCGGCATGTATTCGAAAGCGCGCTTCAGCATCGCTCCGATAATCTGGGCATCCACCCCGGAATCGTTGCTCCCATATTGGCGTGACGATCCGATCAGCAGTTGCCCCGACGGTCGCGGCTGTACGTTGAACGCCACCGAATCGATGTCGCTCGCGTGCGCGCTCCGCAGATATCCAAGCTCGATCATCTGGTGCTGGACAAACCCCGGATAGCGGTCCGTAATCACCAGATGCCCCTTCCGCGGTTGTATCGGCAGGCCCTCCATCAGAACCGGTGCGGCGATCCCGTTCGCCAATACGAAATTCAGGCTCGAAATTTTCGTTCCATCGTCGAGGGTCGCCGTGCCTCCACCGATCGCGGCCACTCGCCGGCCTTGGATCAGCTTCGCGCCAAGTTCCAGCGCCTCGTTTACCAGAAATTTCGCAACGCAGGGCGGATACGCCACTGCATCGTCGGGGAGCAGCAAAGCTCCGGCCATCCCCGGCCGCAAGTTCGATTCGGCTTGCGCCAGAGAGTGCGAATCCAGGATCTCAACCGGCACGCCGCGCTCGCTGTAGTACCGCTGCTTGCGATGAACCTCGGCCATTTCCGCTTCATCGGCAGCCACCCAGAGAGCCCCGCACCGGACATATTCCCCGTCTGCCGGAAGACGCTCTGCCAGCTGCTTCCAAAGAATCTGTGAATAGCGGGTTAGCGCAAACTGGGCTTCGGAATCGTCCATCACCGCAATGTGCCCCATCCCCGCCGCGGTAGCGCCTCCCCCAACCACGCCAGGTTCAATCAAAGCAGTTCGCAACCCGGCGTCGGCGAATTCGCGCGCGCATGCCGCGCCCACAATACCGGCGCCCACAACAGCGATGTCAAACGAGCTTTCGTTCAAAGCCGCACGCGCCATTTAGATTCCCGATCCTTCTACCCGAACTCTATTCCTTTCTTCTCTCTCCCCAATGCCGCCAGAACGGCCGTAACAATAAACACCGTCGCCGCGACTGATGCCATTGCGGTTGCATACCCCATATGCTCCGCGAATATTGCCTCCACCGTTGCCACCGAACCGGCCAGCAGAACGCCGCATTGATACGCGAATCCCGGCAGGAAACCTCGAATCTCATTCGGCGATAGTTCACTTAAGTGAGCGGGAATCACGCCCCATGCCCCTTGTACGCAGAACTGCATGAAGAACGCCCCCGCAACCAGCAATCCCAAACCCGGCGCATACGCCCAAAGCGGCGTCAGTAGAACCCCGGCAATCAGAGAAATGATAATCGCGCGCCGGCGACCAATCTTGTCCGATAAGTATCCGACCGCTATGCCTCCAATGATTGCGCCTAGCATTGAAATCGCCGTGATCAGTGATCGCTCCACCGGCCCGAATTTCCAGAAGCGCTGCAGGAAGGTGGGATACATGTCCTGCGTCCCGTGTGAAGCTAAGTTCATGCCGGTCATTAACAAGACCAGGTAAATGAACAGCCGCCAGTGCTTCTTGATGCTGCTCCCAAGATGCCGCCAGCTCTCCTGTTTCGACTTCTCCCATACCGCCGACTCTTTCACGCGGAACCGGACAAACAGTGCCAGCAGCGCCGGCAAGCCCCCTAAAAAGAACAGCGGCCGCCATCCCCATCGCGGAAATAGAAAAAGGTAGATCAGCGCCGCCAGCAGGTAACCCAGCGCGTATCCCTGCTGCAAAAATCCCGACAGCACTCCGCGCCATTTCGCCGGAACTTTCTCCATCGCCAGGGAAGCGCCCACTCCCCACTCGCCTCCCATGCCGATGCCAAACAGGCACCTCAGCACCAGGAACGTCGCGAATGTAGGAGCAAATCCGGTGGCTACCTCTATCGCTGAATAGAAAATCAGATCGATCATCAGCGGAAGCCGGCGTCCGTATCGGTCTGCCATCAGCCCGAAGATGAAGGCGCCTACCGGCCGGAATGCCAGCGTCAACGCGATCGAAAACGCCACGGCCGTGTCGGGCTCATGGAATTCTTTGCCGATCGCGGTCAGGCAAAACGCCACCAGAAAGAAATCGAACGCATCCAGCGTCCAGCCCAGAAAGCTGGCCGTCAGCGCGCTCCAGTAGGCGGTTGTGGGGCAGGCGCTTCCGCCTGCCGCCCTTTGCTCAGCCCCGTCGAATCTACTGCTCGCGTGTGCCGCTGGCTGCCGCATTTGGCTCCCACAGAGTCTCCGGCACGCCAAGCTGGTGATTCACCCACCGGCTCCAGACGAACAGCGCATCGCTCAGCCGGTTGAGATAGCGCAGCGCTTGTTCATCCACGCTCTGCTCCCGCGCCAGCGCAACCAGCAGCCGCTCTGCCCTCCGGCACACCGTCCGGCAAACGTGCAGTTCCGCTTCTAAACGGCTGCCTCCGGGCAGCACGAACGACTTTAAAGCCTGCAGCTGCTCATTCGCGAAGTCAATCCCGCGCTCCAGCTTTTCCACTTCAATGCTCGTCACACGTGGCTGCTTCGGATGCACATCTTCTGGTAAGGTGGCCAGAATCGAACCCAGATTGAACAGCTCATGCTGTACCCGCTTCAGGGTTTGTGCCATCTCGATTAGCCCCGAACAGTTCCCCGACCGTTCTTCGGCCGTCACCCGCGCTAAGCCAATGAACGCGTTCAACTCGTCAATCGTGCCGTAGCACTCAATGCGCCGGTCATCTTTGGGAATCTGCTGTCCTCCCGCCAGGCGCGTTTCGCCGCCATCGCCCATCCGCGTATAGATCCGGTTCAGCCTGATCCGCGGTTCATTGAAAGTTTCGTCGCTCACGTGCCGCCTCTACGAGTGTAGAACCGGGCGTCAGCCCTTCAGAAACATTTTTGCTCCGCGTTTTATAATCTGGACAGTACAGTGAATCTATGCCGGTTCCCATTCGTGTGCTCGTCGCCAAGCCTGGCCTCGATGGACACGACCGCGGCGCGAAGGTGATCGCACGGGCCCTGCGCGATGCCGGCATGGAGGTCATCTACACCGGTCTCCGGCAGACGCCGGAAATGATCGTGAACGCAGCTCTTCAGGAAGATGTTCAGGTGATTGGACTCTCCATCCTTTCAGGCGCGCACAAAGTCATCGTGCCGCGCATCATGGAACTGCTGCGTGAAAGGGACATGACCGATATACTCGTCGTGGTTGGCGGAATCATTCCCGACCAGGACGCAGCCGAGCTGAAGAGGCTGGGCGTCGCCGAAGTCTTTCAGCCTGGCGCATCGCTCGATAAGATTGTCGGTTTCATTCGCGGCGTTGTGAAACAGCCGGCCTGAGGAGAGTCCCGGCAGGGTAAGATATGCCCACATGGCGTCAGTCCAGGCAAGATTGGCCCAGCGGACGGAAAAGGAAATTAATGCAAGACAGATTGAACATTGCCGTGTTTGTCGATTACGACAACATTGAGATTGGCGTGAAGTCAACGCTGCGGCGTGAATTCGACGTATCGGTTGCGCTTAGCGCGCTCAAGGAACGCGGAGACATCGTCGCCAAATTCGCCTATGCGAATTGGGGCCGCCAGGAGGGTGCAACCCGCCAGATGGCCGAGAACGCGGTGCAAATGGTGCAGCGCATCCCGTCGCCCCGCGGCGACAAGAACGGAGCGGATATCAATCTCGCTCTCGATGCTCTGGAAATGGCCTTCACCCACGCCCACGTCAACGCCTTCGCTGTTGTGAGCGGCGATAGCGATTTCATCCCGCTCGTCAACAAGCTCAAGGAATATGGCAAGACCGTATTCGTCCTCGGCGGGAAAGCCTTCACCAGCACCATCCTCCAACAGAACTGCCACGAGTTCGTCAGCTACGAATCGCTGCTCGAAGATGGCGCAAGCATCGTGCCCTCTCCCATGCCGGACCGCCGTGAGCGGCCTGAGCGATCCGACCGGCCCGAAAGATCCGAGCGGCCTGACCGCAAAGACAAGCGGGAGCGCGGTCCTCGGCCAGCGCCCCTTGATCTGGGACAAGCCATGCCGCTGGTTGAGCGCGCGCTGCAAGTGCTTGAGCGCCGCGCCGTGCAGCCGCAGCTCGGCCTGCTGAAGAGCACCATGCTGCAGCTTGACGCCGCATTTAGCGAACGCGCTTATGGCGCCGGCAGCTTCTCCGATTTCGTTGAAAAACTGAAGAAAGCCGAATTCATCAACGTCAGCGGTTCGGGCGGTCGCTATATCATCGAGCGCCGCGGCGGAGGCGGCGGGCCCGAGAAGGCGGCGGCCCGGCCGGAAGAAGGATTGCCAAAGCTGCGTGACGTTCTCGAAACCCACCGGATGGAGCTCGAAGAGGGAGCTACGGGCGAAGAACTGGAACAGTGGATGCAAGCCGAACACCCCGATTTCAACCTCGCCAAGTTCGGTTTCCAGCAGTTCTCCGAATTTCTCAACTATGCGCAGGACAAAACCGTCGTGCGCACCGAGCCGGACGAAGAACGCGGCCTGATTGTGCACCTCGGAGCGGAATTCTACCCGCCCGCTCTGCCTGAGCCCGCGCCCCAGCAGGTTATCGAAGAGGAAGAGGATGAACCCCAGCCCATCGTCGAAGGCCAGCCGACCATCTTCGAGCCGAATCCTCCTCCGCCCAAGCCGAAGAAGACCATCATTCGCAAGCGCGCCCCAGCCGGTACCGGTGCTGCCCGTCGGCCCAGAAAACGCAAGCCGGAATAAAACATTACCTACCGCGACCGCCAGGGAGCGTTTTCAACCAACCGTTCTTGTGCTCGCTTCTCGCGTGACCCGCCGCCATCGGGGCTACCAGATCACATAACGCGCTTCAATATGAATCGCTGCATGCGTTAAACGAACCCTGGGGGTGCCCCTGGTACAACTATGTTGTTCCATCGTCCACCCTAGGGCATACACTGAGCCAGGAGGAATATGCGTCTCAACGCCGGGAAGGCAGCCCCTTTCCTTGTATTCGTGTTTGCGCCCCTAGGATTTGGATCATCCATAACTTACTACAGTAACCAGGCGGTGTTTTTGGCCGCTGCTAATGCGATCCCCCATACCACAACTGAACTTGAAACCTTTACCGGACCAAGTCTCACAGCGCCCGGCTTGTCGGTTTCGACCTATTCCGACTGGCCGCCGCACGGCGGACCGGGATATGGCTATATCGCTCATGGGGTCTGGAACGATTGTGTCGGCCGCATTTGCGATTCAACAATGAATAGTTCAACAACTTGGCTGTTCGCGCAACCAATTTATGCTTTCGGCGCGACGTTCACATACGGCTATGCTTCGCTCGGCATTAACATGTCGTGTGGCGCTATGCCTGTACCGGGCGGGTTTTTTACTCCATCCGGTTGCGATTACTACCATGGCAATCTGCCCCTACAGAACGGATTTTACGGGTTCGTCTCCGATCAACCGCTGGAAAACGTCACCGTAGTGCAGGGCCTTTATAACTCGCTTCCGCTATGGCCTCCCGTTACTCAACAACAGTCCTACACGATGGATAACCTCTACCTCCAGTCATCCGCCCCGGAACCGGCAACTCTATTTCTGCTTGCGCTTGCCGGCGTTGCAGGGCTGATCTTCAGAAAGAGGTTGAGTACCTGAGCATTCACGTCAGCGGAACGCTCCTTCTACGCCAACTTGGCGGCTGCAGGGCATCCAAGAGCCCAATTGACTTCCCAATCGTTGTTTCCAAAGACGTGGGTATAGAATGCCGTGGTCTGTACGTTCTTGTGCTCTAATCGCTGGTGAAAGGCGGTCGAGAGGCGGCAGCCGGCTTGATAGCTCCCAGAACGCGGTCTCCACCGACGGCGGGGAAAAAAGAGCCCATTTTGGGAGTTAGACGTCAACAACACACTACACGGAAGGCGCGTTACTTGTGGGTTTCTCTCAGGCGGTGAAAGCCGAGGCGCTTGCCGCATGTGGCAGGCACTGTTGCATCTGCCACAAGTTTTGCGGCACCAAGATCGAGTGCCACCATATTGTTCACGAGGCCGAAGGCGGACCTGACACCTCCGAGAATTGCATGCCCGTGTGTTTCGACTGCCACGCGGATATGCGCTCATAAGATTTCAAGCACCCGAAGGGTACCAAGTACACGCCTGACGAGCTTCGGCACCACCGTGATCGTTGGTACGAAAAGGTCGCTGCGGGCGGCGGCCTTGCGCCACTTCCGGAGCACGTAGCTGTCGATAAGGAAGTGTTTCGTGCCTTTCAGGAGCTAGTACCCTACTATCCAGCGCTCGATTACCTGAAGGACCGCAACTTCGCCGGCTTCTCCTTCCAGCGAGCACCTTTCGACCCAATCTTCCGGTACGCACATTATGCTGATCGCGTCGAGTATGAGTTTCTTGACCCCGAGCTTGAGGCAGCGCGTGGAGAGTTCGTCGATGCTGCGCGTCGCTTCACTCGGGTCGTCTCCCAGAACACCTGGCCCACGCACCTCGCAGGATGCTCAACAGTTCCGCCGGAGTGGGAGGAAATGCAGCCTGATCGCTTTGACAGGGTGGTCACCGAGATTCATGAGGGCGCCAACGCGATCGAGAAGGCTTACGCGCAGATCGTCCGACTCGCACGGCGCCGGCTCGGGGTGGTTGGTGTGATCGAACCCAGGGCGCCTGAGGCTTAACGAATCATTGAAGCTGACAAAGAGCATCACCCATTCACCCGAATGCGACCAGCCGCGCGGGTAAGCGTATTCGTATCCCGGCAATTCGGCCCCAATCCCTTTCACGTTGACCTCGTCCGTTACCGGAGCTATCCCGCAAGATCACACCCAAAAGTTCGACCCCTCACCTCTCTCCCGAAATCCATTCACAAAAGTTGCCATCAAAATTTCTCCATGATCTGCATCCATTTGCAGTCCCTTTCGGCGCTTTCCTGCACGCCCCCCGCGTGGAATGTAATCATGACGGGTCGCGAACTCCGCAAACAGCGCCGCGAAGCTGAGCGCAAAGCTAAAAAACTTGAATACCAGCAGAACCGGCTAGCCGCCGAACCTTGCGGGGCCGGCAGTCTTGCCGGCGAGCCAGTCGCCAGACCGGCTTCTGAAACTTCGGCCGCTTTACCGCCCAATCCCGAACTCCTCGATGAATTCACCGCCGGGGAACAGTCGGAAATGATGGCCCTCCGCGCTCGCGTCCACGCCCGCACCAAACCCGGGCCCACCGGACCCCGCTCCCCCGAAGGCAAAACCATGTCCAGCGGCAACTCCCTCAAACACGGGCTCGCTTCCGGCCGTGTCATCATCCCGGGCGAAGATCCCGCCGAATACGAAGCGCTGCTCCAGGAACTCCTCTCCGAGCACGCCCCCGCCACGGAAACCGAGCAACTCCTGGTGCAGCAGATGGCCCAATCCTGGTGGCTCACGCAGCGCGCCATCCGGCTGCAGAATCAGGCCTTTACCGAAACCCGTGTCGATGCCCAAAAGCTCGCCCTCTTCCTGCGCTATCAAACTACCCACGAGCGCGCCTTTTACAAAGCTCTGAATGCGCTCATGAAATTGGCCGCCGCGCGCCGCAAATCCGCTCCCGAGTTCGTTTCGCAAAAGCCT
>DATIMA010000173.1:0-13354 GCA_035475915.1 Bryobacteraceae bacterium | reverse complement strand
GATCGCGAGGAGGCGAAACAGGCGATTGCACACCTGGGCCCAAACGTCGTCGTCGAGGAGTTTCTGGAAGGCGAAGAGGTCAGCTTTATGGGCCTCAGCAATGGGCAAATGCTCTTCCCGCTGGCGCCGACGCAGGATCATAAACGGATCTTTGACGGCGACCAGGGCCCGAATACGGGCGGAATGGGTGCTTATTCCGATTCGCGGATTCTAACTCCGACCCAGAGCGGTGACATTATGGAACACATCATGCTGCCCGCTATCAGTCGCATGAGGCAGGAAGGGACGCCCTTCGCGGGATTTCTATATGCAGGCTTGATGATGACTGCGGACGGACCGAAAGTGCTGGAATTCAACGTCCGGCTGGGCGATCCCGAAACGCAAGCCCTGATGCATAGTTTCCGCGGCGATTTTGCGGAGGTGCTCACCCTGGCGGCGAACGGCACGGGGACGGTGTCAAGACGGGCGTGGGGGGAATGCTCGGTGTGCGTTGTCCTAGCAGCGGAAGGATATCCCCACGCACCCATGATTGGGGATGCAATTACGGGAATTGCCGATGCGGAGGCGACCGGAGCCACGGTCTTTCAAGCTGGAACCAAGCAGCAGGGAAACGAACTTGTGACCAGCGGCGGGCGGGTGCTGGGGGTGACAGCGGGAGCCGAAACGCTGCCAGATGCCATTGAAAAGGCGTACGCAGCGGTCGAGAAGGTTCGCTTTCGCGGCATGCAGTATCGGAAGGACATCGGGCAAAAGGGCCTGCGCCGCTGGTAGACTCGTAAAAGAAACCACCCCCGGGGACGTAGCTCAGATGGATAGAGCAGCCGCCTCCTAAGCGGCAGGCCGGCAGTTCGAATCTGCCCGTCCCTACCAGAGAGATTCAAAAAGAGGAAGCGCGGCGGCTGCGAAAGCGCACAGGGCCGTGGGTGCCCGTTGTGCGCGATGGAGAAAAGGAGACAGCCGGCTCCTAAGCGGCAGGTCGGCAGTTCGAATCTGCCCGTCCCTACCACATAGTTCACGAGCCCACGTCAGGAGATAATAACGTCATGAGCGGTATCCAGTTCCTGACAGATGAGAAGGGCCGCAAAACCGCAGTACTTATTGACCTCAAGAAGCACAGGGCGATCTGGGAAGATTTCCACGACGGCTTGATCGCCGAATCGCGCCGAACCGAAAAATCTATCTCTTACGAGGAATACCGGGCCAACCGCGACAAACGCGACCGACGTCGTGGGTAGATTCTCGATCAATATCGCGCGATCCGCCCCAAAAGAACTGGACAAACTAAGCGGCCCGATCTTTATGCGAATCGACGCTAATTAGTGTTCCCTTCGCGCGGCTCCAATCGTTATCCGACAGAGCCGCGCCAGGTGTTTTACGCCGCGGCTTTCGCTATTTGTGCCCGCATCTGTTTCGTGAAGTCGCGCATCACCGCAAGGTGGCCGGGCGAGCGCGCTTCGATCCACGTTTCATAACGGTTCGCCGCTTTTTCCAAGTTTGAAAGGAACTGCGCATTCGACCACTGCTTTCGGCCTTGCGCGATAGTCGATTTCACGCGGTCCCAAACTCCGTAAAATTCACCGCTAGTCTCAAAAAAGAGATCTTCGTGGAGCAGGCCATAATTAAGTAGGGCGCAAGCCTGCTCCCAATAGCCGAACACCATCATTACGAATGCGCCGCCTTCGGTTCCCGGCGCTGCGATTCGCATAGCCTCTTCCATGCTATCGGCGAAGTAATTCTTGAAAAACCAGTCGCGCGCCTGCCGGAGCCGAGCCTCTCGGCGCATCTCATAGATTTGCAGGTGCAGTTGTGCCTGTTCGTGAGTGGGTTTTGTTTCCATAGTCTTTTTCTCCTCTGGCACGGTCCGGGCTGTCCCCAACCGGGCCTCACAAGTAGTTCGAACGAGTTGCCGCAGAATCGACAGGAGAACGATTCTTTTTTCGATTCAGCTCTGGCAGGAGCGCTTACGGGTGCGCGATCACCATCAGCGTTTTCGCGCGACGAAGAGTGCACTCAAGAGCAATCTGCAGGTTTTCCGGATCCAGCGCGGCAAAGCTTTCATCCAGAATCACGAAATCTGCATCTTGAAGCAGGGCCCGGGCAATGTAGACCCGGCTGCGCTCGCCATGTGACAACTGCCAGCCGCCTTCACCTACCATCTGTAAAAGCCCGCTCGGCATTGCGTCAAGCAGTTTGCCCAACCCCAGTTCGCGGCAGACTGTTTCGGCTTCTTCAAAATCGGCGGCTTTGGGAGGCCAGCCCCGGCCCATCAGAATATTGAACGCGAGCGTTTCAGTGAGAATGTGATTTTCATGGAACTGGGGAGCGGCGGCGATCAGCATTCTCCACTTGCGGTCGCCCAGCGTGTGCCGGTCCAATCCCTGAACCAGCACCAGTCCGGACTCCGGCTCACGGATGCCAGCGAGCATGGAAGCCAAGGTGGTTTTTCCGCCACCCGAAGGCCCTTCCAGAAGGACGCGCTCGCCATGGCGGACGATGAGGCTGCACGATTGCAGCGCCGCGGTTCCGTGCTGCCGGTAACGAAAGCTGACGCGATCAGCTTCGATTATCTTCTGAGCATCTCTGCCGTCCCGCCGAGCCGACGGCGCCTCACCCAAAATTTCCGGCCGGCCAGCCGCGCGAAATAGCGGGGCAATCCGTTTACACGCCACCCAGGCCGCCGCCACATCTGCGAACGATCCGGTCAGCTTTCTGAAACCGCTGTACGCAAGCAGAATCCCACCCAGCGCAATGGCGGTCGCCGCCGTGGAACTGTGTCCGGATATTATGCCTGGAGAGAGGCACGCTAGACCGGCCAGCAGCCAACCCCGGGGCACCGCCGCAATCAGCCAAGCTCCTTTTGCATCCACTTCGCGAGAAATGCTCATGTAATCGTGCAACCCCTGATCTTCCCCGTCATGCCACTCCTCACGGCGCTGTTGCGCCAACCGGGTTCGGTGGCCGACCATCGATTCGACCAGATCCTGGGTGAGATTCATACGTGTATTCGTCCAGAATCGATACCGCCGCAGGAAACGGTAGCCGATCCCCACCGTGAGGACGCACCAGGCAGCGAGCAAAACAGCTAGTGGCCCGAGTACAAATCCGGCCACAACAATCTCGATCGCGGCCAGCAGACCCGCGATGCCTCCGCTGAGCGCCAGGGTTTCCACCGCTTCAGATTCCAGAGCCTGGCCGAGAAAGCTTCCGATGCCGTGATGGCGCATTTCTTCGGGCGCCAGCCGCATTGCCCCGTACAGCAGCCGCCGTTTAAGCAAACCGCCAATCCCGATTGCGAATAATCCCTGACCCCACGTAGTCAGAACCTGGCAGGGAATGATGCTGAACAGCAGCAGCGCCCAGGCGATCAGCCAGCCTGTATCCACGCGGCCCTCAAGCGAGAGTCGGCCCAAAATGGCCCACGATGCCAGCCAGAGAAGATATTGAATCGTGTGCGCGGCAATCAGAATACCGGCGTTCTGAAAGGCTCCGGCCTCGCGCAGCAAGCGAAATGCGTTTGCTCCAGCATGCGGCCGCAACAGCCAGCAGTGAGCGAATCGCTTATTCCCGAGTTGATCATTTAGCAAAAAGCGCATGGTCCTGCCATGGAGCCCGTCCGGAATATCAGCGCTTTCAAGCAGAATGCCAAGCTCGGCTCGGTGGCACTGCTCGGCCGGTTTGCGAATCAGGTCGCAGATTGCGGCGAGCGCTACGCGTCTAACTTCAAGAGCGGGTGTAAGAACAGTTAGACTGCGTTCGTTACCGTCGAGAACCGCGAGGAAGCTTATCTCCGATACCCGAAGAACAGACGGATGGGCGCATGCGAGGTCGCGCTCCAGGTCCCGGAGCGTCGATTCAATCGGCTCCGCCTCACAGGCAAAATGCTTCGCGGCCCAATCGAGCCACTCGCCAGGATCCGAATTGCCGGGGCAACCCGAGGCCAACTCCACCGGGCTTTCTCCAAATCCTGCCCGCGCCGCCAGCTCGCAAAGCGCATCTCCAAGCCGAGCGCCGCACCAGCCCAGCGCTTCCACTTCGTCCGATTGCACCATCAGGCGACCTCGCTTCCGCGGCGCTCTTCTTCCAAGTGCCTCGGCAGTTCTTCGATAATCCTGCCCGACTGAAGCCGTACATGACGCCAGAAACTTGCGGCCCAGAGGTTCGCGTGCGTGTCTTCTTCCGCTCTGAGTAGCTGTATATAGCGCGACTCGGGATCGCCAACCAGCTCCGCGGGCGACCCATCCTCCACGATCCGGCCACCCTCAATCACTACAACTCTTTCAAAGGCTTGCGTCTCGCTAATGTCATGCGTGATGCAGATCATTGTGCAGCCGCGCCAGAATTCGCGCGCCCGCGCCAGCAGCTCGCGCCTCTTCTCCCGATCCAGACCGCGAAAGGGCTCGTCCAGAATAACGAGGCGTACGCATTCGCGTAGCATTGCCCGACCCAGCCTCACGCGCTGCCCTTCTCCGCCGGACACCAACCCGCCACCCTCGCCAAGCGGAGTCTGCAATCCGTTCGGCAAGCTCTCGAGTACATTCCGGAGCAAGACGGAATCGATGATTCCTCCGATCTGCGATGTCGCGGGATGCGAGCCGTACGAGAGATTCGCTAGCAGGGATCGGTTCCACAACTGCACCGCGGGATCGACCCAGGCGGTGGACATGCGTAGCCGTTCGCAATTCAGGGCCGCCCCATCGACCAGCACCTCGCCTTCTGCCGCCTGCAGCCATCCAAGCAGAACACCGACGAGGCTCGATTTCCCTGCGCCCGATGGACCAACCACGGCGACATGCGAGCCGGGCTCAATATGCAAGTTGAGTTCTTCTAGGATCGTATGGCCGGATATGCGTACCCCAACGCCGCGAAATTCGATTGCGGGCGGAGTGGCGCAGGCGCTTTCGCCTACGTGCCCGCTAGCCGGACGTGCTTCCTCCGGCGCGCCCAAGGGGTCCAGTAAACGCAGCGTGACGTTCCTGGAATAGGGATATTGCCGCGCTAGCACCGCGATATCCTGGCCCAAAACCGGAAGATTCAAAGCCCAATACACAACCAATAACGCGCGCCCGATATCCGCTCCCTGTAAGGGACGGACCAGTAACAGCATCGCCACTGAGCCGAACATCGCGGCAAGTTGCAGCGATTCAAGGCTGACAACCATCCGCTGGAGCCGAAGCGCCGCATGAGCCCATTCGCCGAGCAGCTTCTCGTGCTCCCGGCGAACCGCCCGCTCGGCCCCGTGCGCCCGAATTGCCATCAGCCCCAGCATGGCGTCCAGATAGAAGCGAGTAAGGCCGCCGGCATGGCTGCGAGTACGCAGATCTCGCTCCGCGAGCAAGGATTGCGTAGTAAAGGCGGGAATTAAGGCACTCGCCGCAATTATCATTACCAGCACGGTGGCGGAGGGTTCCAGCCAAACGATTCCAGCCGCTGTTGCCAGCAGTTCGAATACGGCCCGCAGAAGCTGCCGGACCTGGTCCGGCAGGTGGCGGAGGCGCTGCGTGGCATGGCTTCTCTCCGCCATATCGGATGTGAGCCGGCTCTGAAAATAGCGATCGCCCAGCTTTGGAATCTTCTTCAGAAACGCCATGCGCAGCCGGATTTCCATCTGCCGCCCTAATCGCGCGCCTATCGAAAAACCCGGCAATTCGAGCAGCAGCAACGCCATGCTAAACAACAGAACGGCCGCTGCCGCTCCCATCCGCTGGCCCGCCAGCCCCAGTTCCGCCGTAATGTCGAACAGTCCCCGGAAGAGCATCGCCTCCAGAAGGACTCCGCCCGCAGCCGCCAGCAAGGCTGTGACCAGCAAGCCCGAACTCAGAGGTCCGCTCCGCCATAGGGCTCGCAGCAGCACTCGTCCAGGAGCCAAGGGCGATTCACAAAGAGCGGCATCGAGCTCAATGCCAAGCCGGCTTTCCTGGGGGGCAGACGCGGCGCGCTTTCCGCGGATACGGACCAGAACCGCGCCTCGCATAGTAAGCTGCGGGTTGCCTTCGGAATCGATCGGCCCGGGCCGGACCGACCAATATCGATCTGGGATCAGCTCCGGCTTTTCGCAGAAGCGTTTCAGCAAACGTACCCGGTCCGCCGGACGCGATACACCGCCAGATTCGGCCAGCGCCGCTATCAACCGCGTACTGGCATCCAGGGCAGCGACCGCGCGCCAGTCTGGGTCTGCGTGCCCGCTCGCCAGCAACTGCTCACTCTCTTTACGCCCCAGACTCAGGCAAAGCAGACGCCGTCGTAAACCGGCTTGAAATTCGGACGAAACGGCGAATTCGCGCCAATCCGCAGCCCCCACAGCAAGCGTGTGCTGGTATGTTTCGCGCAGGAATTCACTGCAGCTGATCCAGCGCCGCCCGACGCCGGGGTCCATTACCTGCAGCATGCGTCCGGTGCGACGCCACACTACAACGAAATGGGTCAGCCCGTTCGGCAGAGTCACAACCACAATCGCTGGAAGACACTTAGCATCCGGCAACAATAAGTGATCGGCAGGCAGCATAATCTGCTCGGCTTCCAGGCCGAGCTGATTCGCGACCGTTTCCATGGTGTCGATGGATGTTCCGTCAATCCCGGTTTGGCAGGCTTCGCGGAGACGGCCATAGCTCACCGGGATTCCGAAGCCTTCGAGCAGGCACTTCAGCGAGGCCGGCCCGCAATCCATATTCGAGGTCTGGACGACCTCTGGAACAAAGAATCTCCTCAAGACCTACCCGCCAGAGGAATCAACGCGCGCCAAGCACCTGACCGGCCGACCGCAAGACCAGCGCCAGCGGTGAAATGCGTTCAACCTCAACTTCTACGGATCCCGGAAGCCCATGCTGCAAGGGAATCCGCGATCGTCCAGATGGAAGGACAGCCAGTTCCACTCTGATCTTTCCATCGCGTATGTCGCCCGCAACGCGCGATACTTCGGCCGGCACGGTACCGAACTGAGTCCACGGAAAGCCCTCCAGGCGTACCGTCGCGTGCTGGCCTGGGCGGAGCTTGCCGAGCGCGTCAGCGGGCTGAAACTCGGCGACGATTTGTAATCTGCCACGAGGAAGAATTACGCCGAGCTGCTGTCCCTCATTGATATGGGAGCCTGGGCGCAGCGTGGCACATTCGCCCAGCCGGCCGGAAACCGGAGCGCGAATGACGCGTTGCTCAACCTCGTACTCGAGACGGTGGATCGCTGCCGCTGATGCGGACGCGTCGGCTTGCACTTTCGCGATGTCCGTCAGAATTTGCTTCTGGCGTACGTCCCGGTCTCGTTCGCGGACTTGCTGCTCGGGTGTAAGACGGGACAGAACCACGCGCAGGCTCTCGGAGGCGGCCCGCTTGGTTTCAGCATCGGCGGACGCGTTCTGCGCATCCGCTTCGGATAAAATTCCATCCGCTCGCAGGCGGCGTGCCCGATCGGCTTGACTCTCCGCCAGCTTCGCTTGCACTTGTGCCTCCCGGTACTGAGCGCGCGCTGCTTCTATTGAGAGGCCCAGGACCTGGTGCTCATCCGACCGGCCTTGGCCCTCCGACTGCATTTGCGACCGCAAAGCCGCAAGCTGCGGTTCCAGGCTGGCCAGACGAGTTCGTTCCTGTTGGAGTTCCAGCCGCTGCTCACGATCATCAAGTTCGGCCAATACTTCACCCCGGTGCACTTCCTTTCCCAGGGCTAATGTGGAAGCGATTAGCTCGCCGGACGCGTTCGCTTGCACCGGGTAGGCCGCTCCATCCAATTCGAGGCGCGCCGACTGCGAAAGCTCGTAACGAGTCACTCGGGCACACGATGCCCAGACAAGCCAGCCTGTTATGAGCAATAGCGCAGTTAGTAGCGCGGCGACGGACTTGATCCCAGTATCTGCCCGAAGTGATTGTTTGGTGCGGTAGAAGCTGTTGGCCATCGTCCCGTAGGCGCGGCTACAAAAAAAGAAAAAGGCCGCTCCATTGGATATGGAGCGGCCTTTTCGCTAAGGTTCTCTTGTGGAATGACGAAGAGAGACTTAAGTTCCCCAAAGGGACTTGCCTGATTTGACGTTGCTCTTAACTTTCATGGCTGGCTCCTTTCCTCAGATCAGAGTTCTCGCTGGCGGGCGGGAACTCCAGCTTGATTACGGACAATCCCTTTATGGCAAATAGTGCCGTATTAAGGAGAATACTTGCTATCTGCTGTCACTTATAAAACGTCTAGCTCGCTTAGTCCCTGCTTGTTTGTTGTCTAAGCTTGTAATTCAATTTATACCTGATTTAGTCGCGTAAGCAAACCGATTTCTCTGGCGCTAGGGTGTGGGATTTTCCCCTATTCCTATTCCTATGGCAGAGGAATAATCACGGGCCGACCGCAGCCGCTTCCGCAATTCGGCCGTGCGGAGCCGGTGGCATTTCAGGCAAAGCGTCCGCATGTTCGAGAGGTCGCATTCGCCCCCGCCTTCGGAAACGGGGAGGATATGATCGGCGTCCCAAAGTGATTTTCGCCGGCCAAGATCCCAGGCCGCCTCGGCTTTCACTCGCGAGACGCCGCGAAGCCGGCGAAGCCTTCGAAACTCGGCAACACAATCCAGTCCGCATTCCGCACAAATCCCCCGATCTCGTTCAAAAACTCTTTCCCTCAGATGGCCGGGGTCGCTGCGGAGCTTCCACTCTTCAACGCACCATCCCGAGCAGAACGTTTGTCTCCCTGGCGGCACTTCGAGATTGCACCAGCGGCAAAGATGGCGGCCTCCCGGGCCCTTCGGAATCGAATCGCGGTCCGCGCGTCCGCCCGGAATCGTGCGCTGAGTGCTCATTCAAACAGAATACAAATAAAATGTTTGGTCTTGCGAGTGGCTTCCAATTTAAACTTCCGCCCATTCCCGGAGCAGGTTGTGATAAACGCCAGTAAGCTGAACGGCGGAGGGATGGTCCGGCACATCCTGGTTCAACCGCTGTATGGCTGCGTCCAGGTCGAATAGTAGGGAGCGCCGGGCGTCCTCCCGGATCATGCTTTGAATCCAGAAGAAAGAAGATATGCGCGCCCCGCGTGTTACAGGACGAACATGATGCAGGCTGGTTGAGGGATAAAGAATCATGTGGCCGGCGGGAAGCTTGACACTGTGGGCACCATAAGTATCCTCCACTATAAGTTCCCCGCCGTCATATTCATCAGGGTGAGCGAAAAACAGTGTCGCCGAAAGGTCCGTCCGGATTCGGTGCCCGGTGCCCGCTACCTGCCGGATGGCATTGTCCACGTGGGTTCCAAAGGATTGGCCGCCTTGATAGCGGTTAAACAGGGGCGGGAATACCCGTTGAGGCAATGCAGCAGAAATGAAGAGAGCATTCTGACCAAGCGCGGAGAGGACAATGTCTCCTAACTGGCGCGCCGCCGGATCATCTTCGGGAATTTGCATGTTGTCTTTTGCTCGCGCCGATTGATGGCCGGCGGTGACGCGCCCGTCCACCCACTTCGCAGCTTGAAGAATCTGGCGGGCCTGCGCCACTTGCTCCGCATTGAGCAATTCGGGAATAGCTAATAACACTGAGATATCCTTTACGCTGGTTTTAAAAGCTGAATTTTAGATCGACCAGGGCGGTGCGGCCCGGCCCGGGCACAATGTGTCCAGGATGTATTTGGTCATAGTAATAACGGTTGGTGAGATTGTAGGCGTTCACCTGAATCGCGATGTGGTCATTGATCGGATGCCCGACCATCGCATTGAAAACCCAGTACCCGGGCACTTGCCTGATTAAACCGGTAACCGGATCAATCGGCAGGGTGGAACTCGCTGTGCGGCTGGATTCATAATTTGCTCCGACTCCCAGCTCAAAATGGCGGGGCAGATGATACTCGTTCCAATAGGCGAACGTGTTTCTGGGAACGTTGGCTAACGGATAACCGATCGCAAGCGGATAATATCGAGATGCGACTACTCGGCCGTCAAGGTGGGCATAACTCGCCAAAATATCCCAGCGGTTGGTGATCCGGCCTCTTACGTCCGCCTCCACTCCGTTCACCCGCTGGGTGCCCGCCAAAACATACAAGAGTGGATTTGCGGGATCGGGTTCGCGCGCGTTCTCTTTGGTGGTCCGGAACCACGAGCCATTGACCGTCAAACGGCCCCTATTTAAGTCCCATTTTGTTCCGAATTCGAACGTCCGGTTGGTTTCAGGACTAACATTGGCGCTGCCGGCATTCAGAGATAGGCTTTCGGCGGATGGATTGAACGATGTACCCGCATCGAAGTAGAACCGGCCGTTCGCTACCGGCTTGTATACTGCGGCTACCCGCCACGTGGGTTTTTCGTCAACACGGTGAAGATGCGAAACAGGCGCGACTGCCTGATCATAGGTATTATCGAAGCGATCGAACCGCAGTCCGGCTGTGAAATCCCACTTCTCCCCGGCACTGATTGTGTCGACCGCGTATACCCCCGCCGAAACCGCGGTGTCGTGTACGCGAGAGAGAATGGACGGGTTTGGATTTAACTGCTGGCTTGGATCCGGATTCAAGAGGCTGGTCTTGGGTGCGCTGTAGTTTGGACGCGTTGGATCAGACGTTTCGCGTCCCGCTTCGACGCCTGCGACGAGCAAGTGCTTGAGCGGCCCGGTCTCGAAATGGGCGAGCACGTCTAACTGGTCGTCCAGAAATGTTTCGGTGCTGTTGACGCCAATCTCATGGCGGGTTATCTGCATGTCCGAAAGCGGTGTTTCCGGAGTTACCCCGCTAAGCAGCGGTTCCGTGATCAGCACATTACGGGAATAATTCGCGTAGCGAAGCTGGTTCCGAATAGTGAACTGGCCGTTCACGTCGTGCTCTGCCTTGGCAGTGCCGATATCGGCATAGGTCCGCAGAAAATTCGCATCCCGAAGCCCGTAATAGTTTGCTCGATTGACAGGCGCCGGCCCATTGAATAGCCAAGGCAGCCCGTAGTCCGGAATATCGTCTTCGTTCTGGTGGAAATAGCTGAACGTAAGCCGCGTCGGTGTGCCGAGACCCACCGCGAGCGAAGGAGCAAAACCGGCGCGCCGATTCTCCGCCACATCCCGCCCTGCAACATTGCCTATCGTCCCCATGGCATTGAGACGAAACGCGGCGCCAGAGCCCAGCGCGGGGACAGGGAGATCCAGATCCAGTGTGGCCCGCCGGGTGGCGTCTGTGCCGAACTGCAGTCCGGCGGAAAGAAAGCGGCTCAAGCCCGGCGTCTTGCTTGCCTGATTGACTACGCCACCGGTAGAACCCCGGCCGAAAGTAACCGACGAAGGGCCTTGCAGGACCTCCACTTCCTCGGTATTGAAGGGATCACGATAGTAGCTCCCAAAATCGCGCATGCCGTCAATGAAGAGATCATTTCGCGCGGTAAATCCGCGAATTGTCAGGTTGTCGCCTTGCGCCCCACCTTCTCCGGCGGCGAGACTGATTCCGGCAACGTTTCTCAGTGCGTCGCGCAACGTAGTGACGCCTTGCTGCTGCATCGTTTGCTGTGGGACAACCGTTACGGTTTGTGGCGTGTCGATCAGCGGCTGCTGATACTTCGCCATCGAAGTGGCAAGCGTAGGGATAGAGGCGGTTACACCAGTTGAAACCACTGCGTGTTTCAGCTCGATCTCGATAGAGCGGCTGTCGGTGTAGCGATACTGCAATCCTGTATTCGACAGAAGATTCGCCAATGCCTGGTCCACAGTGCAGGAACAACTCACCCCGGGCGATTGGACAGACAGAAGCTCGGTTTCCGCGGTGCTAACTTTTATTCCGGCAATGCTCTCGAAGGCCGCAAGAGCCGTCTTCAGCGGACCTGCGGGTATGTCATACCGGCGAACCGGCAGCGATTGAACTTGATCGGCAGCCGCCCGGGCGTACTGGCGCGTGCCGGCCGAGTCCTGAGCGAGAGCCACCTTCCCGGTACCGGCGGCCGAATAAGCGGCCAGCGCTCCCATCGCGATCCAATCGCGAGGCCGTCCTAGCCGGAATCTGCCTTGTTTCTTTTGCTTGATGCGCTTGCTTGCCACTCGCTATCCTCAATCCACTGCGAAAGATTTTGTGGGCGCAAGCCAGCGAGCGTAAAATTATAGACAGTCGCCGGCCCCCGCGGGTTGTCGATTGCCGAAGTTGGGCGCAACTCCGCCAGAGTTTGGGTACCCGGCTTCGGCTTAAAAATGTCTCACGTGTCCGCAGAGATCCCCGGCACGCCAAGTTTCCAGGGCCGAATTCAGACCGTTATGGTCCATGATAGAAAACACACCTTCCCAATGTCAATTTTTCTGTTTCGAAGACGGGCGGGAAACTGTGGGCGGGATCGGTTAGGTTACGCTATTTCCGCACCGAAATGCCATGGATCAGACCGAGCACGCAACGGCTATTCCCGACGGAGCGAAATTGCGGCATCAACGCGGCTGGCACGGACTGATGGAAGAAAAGCTGCGAAAGCCGTAACGAACAAAAGGATAATGATGGCCGTGACGAGGTTGCCTGGATCGTTCGGCTTCATGCCATAGAGAAGGCTGCTCACCACGCGCGCTCCGGCCAGGATGGCTACAACTCCAATGGCAATGCCGGCCAGAACATAACTCAGGGCGTCTCGCAGCACCAGCCAGACGACCTGACCTCGCCGGGCTCCAAGAGCCATGCGTATTCCGATCTCACCGGTACGCCGCGTCACGGTATAGGCCAGGATGCCGTAAAGCCCGATGGAAGTTAGCAAGAGACCCAGGGTTCCGAAAAAAATGGAAAGCGATGCCATCAGGCGCTCTCGACCGACAGAGTTGTCCACCTGCTCCTCCATGGTGTACGTCATGCCAAGGGGCACGTCCGGAGCCAACTTATGAAGCAGGGTGCGAAACACCGGATTTGGTGAAGGAGCGCCGGGACGCATTTTGAGAATGAATGTGAGTGAGGGCAGTCCACTGCTGGTCACGGGACTGTGGCCGGCGTATTGAGTATATGGAATATAAAGTTCTGGGGCGGCGTCCTCTCGAAGGCTCTGGTACTTCATGTTTTGGGCCACTCCCACAATTCGGATCAACTTCCCATGCAGCACAACATGCCGGCCGATTGGGCTCTCTCCGGTAAAGAATCGCTGCACGGCTAGTTGGCTTATGATTCCCACGCTTTCGGCGGTAGGGCCGTCGCCTTCATTGAACTCGCGGCCTGAAAGCAGACGAGTGCCCATGACATCAAAAAACCGCGGGCCGACCCAATTGATAAACGTGTCGCTCTGGTGCCGTGGCAGGTCAGGTTTGCCCGGAACGTGTATTGGCGCGCCCCCGCCAGGGAAGGTGAGCGGAACGTGCCATGTGAGGCTCGCCGCCTTCACGCCCGGCAAACCGTTGGCTCCCTCCAATATTCGGGCGTATAAGTTGGCGATGGCCGCTGGGGTCCCGGGCAATTTACCCGTGTCAACGGCAA
>DATIMA010000172.1:0-90326 GCA_035475915.1 Bryobacteraceae bacterium | reverse complement strand
CGAGCAGTTTCACTTCGCCCAGCATCGAATCGTCCGTAATGGCTCGATCCAGCTTCGAAAACGGAAACCGATAGACGCCGTACTTAGCTTCGCGCCGATGGAGATCCGCTTCCGATTCACCCACTTTCGCGAGCTCCGGTTCCGTGAAGGTGCACCAGACGATGTGCTCGTCATCCAGCTTCTTCGGCCAGTGCAAGATCGCGTTCATGACGGCAACTTTGCTCATGTGCTCGGCCATGTGGGTGAATTGATACCTGCCGGTGACGTCTCCAGCGGCGTAAATGTGCCGCTGCGAGGTCCGGCAATGCCGGTCTGTTTCGATTCCTTTCCGGGTTGCCGCAACACCGGCGTTTTCGAGTCCCAGAGCTTCGACGTTCGGTTTGCGGCCTATTGCAGCCAGAACTGCGTCGCACTTAACTGCACGACCATCGGCGAGTATCGCAACAAGTTCCCCAGGTTGCCCCTCCAGGGAAACAGTCCTCCGGCCGAGGCGAAACGAAACACCTTCGCGCGCCAGAGATTCCTGCAGGGTGGCCGTATGCTCCGGCTCATCTCGTGGAAGAATCCGTTCACTCTCCGAAACGACGGTAACCGCACTTCCGAGCCGCTGAAAAGCCTGCGCCATTTCGATCCCAACCGGGCCTGCGCCGAGTACCAGCAGTCGCTCCGGCTGGCATTCAAGTTCGAAGAGAGTCTCGTTTGTGAGACAGCGGGCGTGAAAATCAGGAATTTTCGGCCTGCTGCCGCTAGCAATGATGAAGTATTTGGATGTGAGCCGTTGGGTAACACCCGATGCGTTACGGACATCAATCGCATGAGCATTCAGGAAACGCGCGCTGCCAATGATCACTTCCACACCCAGTTTCTCCATGTTTGGAGGCGCATCGGCGTCATCGTAAATGCTCCGGCGTACCTGCCGCACACGCTCCATAACCGCGCGAAAAGAAATATAGGGTGCTTGTGCGGCGATGCCAAATCGATTTGCCGTTCGGATTAGGTGTGCAACGTTCGCGGCGTTCAGCAGAGTTTTACTCGGCACACAGCCGATCCAGGTGCAATCGCCTCCTAGGCGATGTTGTTCAACGAGCGCGGTTTTCGCGCCCAGGAGAGCTGATGTTCCAGCCGCGGTCAGGCCAGCCGCGCCTGCTCCGATAACAACCATGTCGTATTCGTGCGCCATGAGAACCGTCGCACCACATTGGATGCGGGTTAGAAATAGGGTTTATCGCGTGGAATTGGCTTTGGTGCCCGCTTTCGAGGAGCGGCTGTCTTTTTCTTTGCGGCCGCCTTTCGAGGAGCAGGTTTGCGGCGCGTGACACCCAACGATCGCTCCAGGATCTCTTCGAGCAACTTCTTTTCTGCCGGCAATACGGTCTTGGTGAACTTCTCGGGCCGCTTATCCACTAACTTCTGCATTTCCGAAATCCACGCCAGGGAGTCGGCGGCGGGGTGGTCGCCCATTTCGCCCACCAGTTTCAGTGCCGACTGGAGATCGGGAATAGAGCGATAGCAGTTTAGAGCCTCTTTCAAGTTTCCGCTGAGCCTGTGACATTCCGCGGCGCTGCGAAAATCGCCCAGTCCTTCGTGGCACACTGCTTCGAGCTTTGGTTGGCGCTCCGGAAGTTCAATCAAAGTTGCCAGGGCAGGCGCAAACTGCTTATCCTTCATGAGCAACTGAATGGCTTTTTGTTGCAGCCTCTGAATGCGCGCCTGCCGATCCGGAATGTCGAGCGCTTCGTAAAACGGGGGCAGCAGTTTGATTAAGACGCCCGCGTTGTGACTGTTGAAAAAGGCCGCCTCCAACTCTTCAACCCAGAATTTCGACTTTGCTCCGAACTCGACCAGCAGCCACGGTTCGAGTTCGGCTTTGCGCGACGGAAGAATTTGGGTTAGTTCGACCAATGCCTGGAGCCGGTTTTGGATAGTCGCGCGGTGAACCCGCCCGACGGCCTCGAGTATGGCGGCCAATCCGTAACGGCTGGCGTTTAGTGCTGCGCGATATGCCTCGTGAAACAGATCGGGTCTGCCCAGTTCGGCTGTCAGGCGCGCATTACGCAGCCCGAGCATGAAACACACCTGGGCCAGGGTCAGATAGGCAGCATTCCGGGCCGCTTCATCTGTCACAGCGGCCAGTGACCCGGGGCGGCCCAAGAGCGTGATCGCCTGCTGCGCCCGCGACCACGCGATTTCCGGTTTAATGTCTAGGAATTGCAATGCATCGGCACGGCAGCGCTGAACGCGCTCTTCCGGATCGAGATCGTCCTCATCGAGCGTTGTCAGCAATGCCGCAGGGACGCATGCAGCCACTCCTGCTACGGCATCTCTGCCGTTTAGAAATCCGATGCTCTGACGAATCATTTGATCAGTCGGATTAACGTCTAGCCAGAACAGGCGTTCGGTCGGACGGCTCAGGGCGACGCGAAGCTGATCGATCGCCAGCCGTCTCCTTAAGCCCTCGATGTCGTGGTCGGCACGCAAGCGGCCATCGTCATGAACAATCCGCTCCAGGTTCCGGCCCGCGTCGAGCACGCATACGGAGTTGAAGTCGAGTCCCTTGGCTTCGGACACGGTGAACACTCCGCTCCGGGCCGCCTCCGGAACATAGGCGGGAACCGCATCTTCGAGCGTGATGAGGGCCAGACCCTCCCGGCCCGCGAGCGAAATCAGAAGCTGGTCTAATTCCGGTCCGGGATTGGCGCTGCAATATAAAATCTGGTCGGTTGCGTCGTCTTCGATTTCGGCATACCCGGTTCCGCTGGGGCGATCCTGCTTTTGAATATGTGAGTAGAGATCCCACACACGGTTCACAAGTTCCGCGATACGGTGAGGGCTGCGCAAATTGGACGTAAGCTTGTGCTCAGAGGGTGTGCCTATTTGCGAATGCAGCAGGTCGTTCAACCAGCCCCATTCAAAGTCGGTGGGGCGCACCGTCTGTGCTTCATCGCCCGACAACAGCAGCGGTACGGCCATCCGGCGGCGGTGATTGATGGACGATGCCAGCTCGACGATAAAGAATGCCTCAAGGGGTGTAAGATCCTGACATTCATCCACCGCGATGCAATCAAAATCAAGCAACGCCGGATCGAAATTCGGCTTTGTGCCGGCATCGCCCGGGGCATGCAACCGCTCTACCGCGCGCCAGGCGAGCGCCAGTTCCGGGAAATAGCGCTCGGCGAGCGACTTTGAATCGAGCTTTTCCAGGCGAACTGCTGCTTCAAGTGCGGAGGCAGTAGGTCCCTGGCCCAGATATCGTGTCCGCCGCTCCCGATACGCTTTTTCGGACACTCGGGGCTGCTTCGAAGCGGTGAACCGGCCGATGGAGATTGGAAGGGCATCGCCGGCCAGATGGGCATAGAGTTCGTCATAGAGAGCCCGCTGGCTGTTGGCCCAAGCTCCCAAAGACCTTGAAAATGGCGACAGATCGCGCAGAAAGCGCTGCCTGGTTTCACTTTCGGGCACTACCGGGGCATCCAACCCAAGCACTTGCCGGACCAACTCCGGGAACGTGATGACATGAAACCGTTTTTGAGACGAGCAAAAACGATCGAAGTAGTCCCGGGCGAGCGCAGCTAAATTTCGCGAATAGGTGATGTACAGCGTCCGTTCGGCGGCGGATGAATCCGCGGCGTGCAATAGCGCAGTTGTCTTTCCTGATCCCGGGTGCCCCTTCAGAAGCCGCACGGGCTGCCGGGCTGCGGCGAACCTGATCTGTGGCTGCGTCCAAGGGAGCGGAGCGTATTCCTCGCGCCGGAGATCGTGCACGGTTACCGGCATGTAATTCATGTCGAAGGATTGCGGCGAGAGCGGCGTGTGATCATCATGGTGACGGATATCGCGCAAGATAAGCGAGCCATCCGGCACATCCGAGAACTGGCCCGACTCCTTTAGGGGAAGCGCGTTTTTGGGAGCCCACCAGGCATAGAAATGGCTTCCGTGGTTGCCGCCAAGCCGCGAGCGACGCCAGCCTCGATTGAGTCCCTGGGTTGTTTTATAGTGCACCCGCTGCGAATCGAACGAGAGCCTCTGAAGTAAGAAAGCGGCTCTCTTTCCAATGGAATCCCGGCCATGCTCGCTCAGCTTTTCGAGGAATTCCTGGTGGCAGAAGAGAGGATTTGGCGGCCTTGCGGTTTCAAATGTTGTCTCGACCAGATCGAGTTGTCCCTTGGTGCTCACGAAGCCATTAGGATATCCCGATACGGGCCGGGCGCGTTTGCCAGGCGGCTCAACAGGAGTCGTTGGAAAATCTTTACCGAAGATGAGATATATTTCTTGACAGCGTGAAACGTTCATGATTGACTGAGGTGAATCTTGGTTCAAACTCGCCGTTGTCTTCTGAAGACCGTGCCAGCGCTTGCGGCCTGCGCCCCGCTCCTTCGCGCAGGTCAAAACTCGTCTCATCCGGATCTTCAATTTCCGACAGATCCACGTGCCCGGCTGGCGGTCACATCCTATCCATTTCGAGCGTACATTCAGAGTCCAACCAACCGTGGCTACGATCCACACAAGCAGGCTATGGACCTGAAGGACTTTCCAGCCTTCGTCGCGAAGAGATTCGGGGTCTACAACATCAATCCTCTGAGCAGTCATTTTCGTTCGACCGATCAGGCATACCTCGACGAATTCCGGGAGGCCGTAGAGAAAGCCGGTTCTCATATGGTCGATTTGGGCCTCTCGGGCGGGAGCTTTTATGATCCTGACGCGTCTAAACGTCAAGCAGCCGTGGAGTATGGGCGGAAATGGATCGATATAGCGGTCATTGTCGAATCGCCCAGCGTACGCCAGCACGTTTCGGGACATCGAGACGTGAAGCCCGATGCCGGGTTGGCTGCGGAAAGCCTTGGGCAACTGGCGGACTACGGTTCAAAGCGCAACGTTATAGTGAATCTGGAAAATGATAATCCGGTTGCGGAAGACCCGTTCTTTCTGGTCGATGTTATTCGGCGGGTAAATAGCCCTTATCTGCGCGCCTTACCGGATTTTGGCAACTCGCTCGAAGGGCACGATGCCGCGTACAACGAAAGAGCAGTTACCGCGATGTTCAAGTACGCCTACAGCATGGTCCATGTAAAGGACAGCGTGAGATCGGAAGGTAAGCTCTACTCGGTCGACCTCAAACGGATGTTCAGTATCGCAAAGGCCAGCGGGTATCGAGGCTACTTTTCAATGGAATATGACACCGGCTCGGGCGACCCGCTCCAAGGGACGCAGAAGCTGGTTCAAGAGAGTTTAAAGTATCTGACCTAAGGAGAATTGGAATGGCGGCTTCAAAAGAGATCAACCGTCGAGACTTCCTCGGCAGCAGCACAGCGGGCCTGGCAGCGATGGGAGGCATAACGTTCTTGGCCCACCCGGAGCGGGTCTTCGGGGCAAACGACCGGGTGCGAGTCGCCATCTGCGGCCTGCACGGAAGAGGGCGGGATCACCTTCACAACTACTCGCAGATTAAGAATGCGCAAATTGCGGCACTCTGCGACATTGACGAAAACGTCCTTCGCCAGCGGCTGGCGCAGATGGACAAGATGGGACTGCCTAAGCCCGTCACTTATGTTGACATTCGAAAACTGCTGGAGGACAAGTCAATCGACGCGATATCAATCGCGACTCCGAACCACTGGCATTCTCTGATGGCAATTTGGGGGTGTCAGGCCGGCAAGGATGTCTATGTGGAGAAGCCCTGCTCTCACAATCTGTGGGAAGGAAAGCAGTTGGTCAAGGCGTCGCAACGCTATAACCGCATCGTGCAGCATGGAACCCAGATCCGGTCGGCCACGGCTGCGCGCGAGGCGGTCCAAAAGCTTCACGATGGCATAGTCGGCGATACCTACATGGCGCGCGGGCTCTGTTACAAGTGGCGCGACACGATTGGCCGCAAGCCCGTTTCGGAGGTCCCTGCCGGGGTTGATTACGACTTGTGGACCGGTCCGGCTCCGCAGCACGCTTTCACGCAAAACCGCTTTCACTACAACTGGCACTGGTTCTGGTATTACGGCAATGGTGACATCGGGAACCAGGGGGTTCATCAGGTGGACATGGCGCGCTGGGGAATGGGCGTAGGCTTTCCAAATAAGGTGAGTGCCATCGGCGGCCATTTCATGTTTGATGACGACCAGGAGACGCCGAACGATCTTAACTGCGCTTTTGAATTCGATCTCCCGGATGGGAAGCGCAAGATGATCACTTTTGAAGTCAGGCATTGGATCACGAATCACGAAGCGGGAATCGGAACGCCGGAACTCGGGACGCCTCCGCCCAAGCGAGCCCCCGGACAACCTAAACTGGGTCCCAATGCGGGCAGTCACAACACAGTCGGCGACATCTTCTACGGCTCCAACGGATATTTGGCTACCGGCGACGAAGATGCCTGTACGTATGTCGTGACGCTGGGCAGGGATCAGGAGGTGCAGCCTGCCGTTCACGGCGGCAGCGAACGCGCGCACTTTCAAAACTTTATCGATTGCGTCGCCAGCAGGAACAAAGCGGACCTCAATGCACCCATTGAGGAAGGGCACATGTCAACGGCAATGGTACACCTGGCAAATGCATCGTACCGCTTAGGCAGAACACTTCACTTCAACCCCGAGACGCAGGAGGTTATCGGAGATGAAGAGGCTTCCCTGCTGCTTCGCGATGGAGATCGCGGGTATCGCGCTCCTTTTGTAGTGCCGGAAGAAGTCTGACGCCCATTACGCCGCAACTTCGTTCCTACAAAGCGTGTTCGCTTTCGAGGTGTGAAAAAATGAGGGGACACGCTTTTAGAGTGAACCCGATTTTCGATGAATTGTTATGCGCGCCGTTTGGGTCTTTCGTGCCTGCAACTTGCAGCAGTCCCTTGCCTGGCGCAGATGGCGCTTGCACAGCATGCACTCACCTGGCAAGAGACGCGAGACAAATTCAGGGCGAGTAACCCGACTCTATTAGCGGGGCAAGTCACCATCGACGAATCACGCGCCGACGAGATTACCGCGAATCTCCGGCCAAATCCCGACCTGACCGTTGGGTGGGACCAGTTCACGCCGTTTTCCACGAATCCATATCGGCCGATCGCCCAGTCCTATTTGTTCGGCAGTGTAGCTTACCTGCACGAGCGGGACCACAAGCGCGAACTGCGGCTGGCGAGCGCGAAGAAAGCGACTGCAATTTCCATATCGGCGCAATCGGATCTGGAACGAAACCTGATGTTCACCTTACGGGACGCCTTCGTGCGCGTGCTGCTGGCCAAGGCCGTACGGCAGGTGGCGCGGGAAAATCTCGATTACTACGATAAAGAGATTGCGATCGGCCGGGAACGGCTCAAGTCCGGCGATATTTCGCAAGTCGATTTCCAGCGGATAGACCTGCAGCGCGTCCAATTCGAATCTGATCTGGAAACTGCGCAAGTCAATTTGCGGACCGCAAAGATCGATCTGATCGCGTTGCTGCGAGACTCGACTCCGGTGGAACAATTCGACGTGTCGGAGCCTTTCGATTTCGAGGAACCAGTGACGACGCTCGCGGATCTCCGAACTTTGGCTATAAACAGCCGCCCGGATCTGAAGGAAGCGGAGCAGTCGCTCGAAAAGGCAAGAACCGATCACCAGCTTGCAATTGCGAACGGTTCGACAGACCCGACATTCAGTGTCGATGCATCGCACCAGCCTCCTCCACTGAACACGTACGTAGGCTTGAGTGTCAGTATCCCGCTGCGCATCTTTGATCGGAATCAGGGCGAGAAGCAGCATACCCTGCTCGATATCGGGCGGAACCAGCAATTACTCGATGCATCCGAATTGGCGGCGCTCCATGATGTCGACTCTGCCTACGCGACTCTCGAAAGCACGCTAGATCTGCTGAAGCCATACAAGGCGAAGTACCTGAAAGAAGCGCAAGATGTCCGATCTTCCGTGTCTTTTGCGTATCTACATGGGGGCGCGTCGCTGCTCGACTTCCTGGATGCACAAAAGGCGTATCGCGATACGCAACTTAGCTATGTGAACCTTGTGGGCGCATACTTCTCAGCGGCCAATCAAGTGAATTTTGCTGTTGGACGCGAAGTAATCCGCTGAGAAGCGGCTCCGGTCAGACCTGCAGAACATCTCCCTTCCGCGCCACAAGTGAATAGAGCACAGGGGCGAGGAAAATGGAAAGAAACAGCCGTGAGATCATGCCGCCCACGATGACAATCGCGAAGGGCTTCTGCGAGTCGCTGCCGATTCCCGTGGACATTGCGGCGGGTAGGAGGCCAAAACAGGCCACCAACGCAGTCATCGCGATCGGCCGCAGGCGTAGAACCGAAGCTTCCAGGGTGGCGGTCATGGTATCTTTGCCTTCCAACCTCAGCTTGTTGATGAAGGAATAGAGAATCACGCTGGTCTGAACCGCCAGGCCCATGAGCGCCACAAATCCCAGCATGGACGACACGCTGAAGGTTGTCCCGGTCATGCGGAGGGCGATCAATCCGCCTACCGGCTGAGTGATGAGTACGCTGAAGAAGATGATAAGAGGAAATTTCAAGTTGCCATAGAGCGCGAACAGGATCAGCAAGATCAGCAGCACAGTAAGCGGCAGGATCACTTTCATCTGAGCCATCGAAGACAGGTAATCTTGATACTCGCCACCCCAGTCAAACGAGTAGCCGATTGGAAGCTTAACCTGTCGCGCCACTTTTCTGCGCGCTTCTCCAACGGCGCTGGCCAGGTCCCGGCCATCAACACTGAATTGCACTCCGATGTATCTGGAGTTCGCTTCACGGTAAATGAGCGATGCGCCGTTTTCGATGTGAACGTCAGCGAACTGGCTGAGTGGAAGATGCTGCCCGTCCGGCGTGGTGATCAGCAGATTCTTAATCGCGTTTTCATCGCTGCGAAAAGGTTCCTGCATTCGGACTACGAGATCGAACTGCTCCTCCCCTTGAATGACCTGCGTTGCCGCGGTGCCTCCCAGGGCAGTCTCGATTAAAGTATTCACGTCACTGACGTTCAGGCCATAGCGCGCAATCTTGGCGCGATCCGGCTTGATGAGCAGGCTAGGCTGCCCCAGTTCCCGGACGATCACGATGTGAGTGATGCCGCGCACATGCGAGAGGATGTCTCTCGCCTGCTCGGCCTTTTGTTCCAGTGTCTTCAAATCGCTGCCAAAAATTTTGACTGCCAGCAGACTCTTCAATCCGGTCTCGGCTTCGTCTACAGCATCCTCAGCGGGCTGGGTGTAGTTGAAAATGACGCCCGGGAACGCAGAGAGCTTGCGCTGAAGGGCATCAATCAGTTCCGGTTTCGTGTGAATATCGTGATGCCAGGAGGCGTCATCATAGGGCCGCAGCCCGACATAAAACTCGTTGTTGAAGAATCCGGTTGGGTCGGTCCCGTCGTCGGGACGTCCTAATTCGTTTGCAACGGTGGTCACCTGGGGGAAGCTCAGCAGAACATCGCGGATTTGAGGTGAAAGGCGGGAGGCTTCCTCGAATGAGATCGTATATGGCGTGGTGGCGCGCACCCACAGCGCCCCTTCATCGAGATGCGGCATGAACTCTGCGCCAATTCCCGGAATCAACAGCAGCGAGGCCAAAAAAATCACCAGACAGACGACCACCGTCAGCATTCGATTACGCAAACAGATTTCGAGACCCCTGCCGTATGAATTACGGAGCCGGTCATAGAGTTTCAGTTGAGGCTCGCGAACGTGTTTGCGCATGAAATACGCGCAGAGCACCGGCAGCAGCGTCAGAGCACAGAGCAGCGAGCCGACCAGCGCGAAACACATGGTGTCAGCCATCGGCCGGAAGAGGCGCCCTGAAGGACCGGTCAGCACATAGATGGGAAGATATCCGGCGATAATTACCGCGATAGCATAAAAAATGGGCCGCTCGACGTCGCGCGCCGCGCCGCGGATGACATCCAGCAGGTTGTAGCTCTGGCCGTGCCGTGCCGCCAGTTCGCGGAAAATGTTTTCGACCATGACTACAGCGCCATCAACGATGATTCCGAAGTCGATTGCCCCGATCGATAGAAGATTGGCCGGAATATGGCTTCGGTCGAGGCAGATGAAGGCAAACAGCAACGAAAACGGAATGGTCACCGCGACGATGAGCGCGGTGCGTACGCTGAAGAGCATCAAACCGAGAATCACCAGCACCAGAATCATGCCGCGCAGCAGATTCCGCTCCACGGTGCGGGTGGTCTCCTCAATCAAATAGCTGCGGTCGTAGTAGGGAACTACTTTGACGTCCCGCGGCAATACGCGCCGGTTCAGTTCATTCGTCTTCTCTTCCACACGCTTCAGGATTACCTGCGCCTGCTCTCCAACGCGCATCAGGATGACGCCCTCCACGGCCTCCTCCTGGCGCATGTATCCAAACTGTCCGAGCCGTACGGCGTGACCGATCTGCACTTTCGCGACATCACGCACGTAAACGGGGATGCCGTTGTGCATTGCCAGGACGACATTGCCTATATCGGCTGTATTTGTGACTAATCCAAGTCCGCGGATGTAATAGATCTGGCCGCCCTGTGAGTAGAAACCGCCGCCCGCGTTGGCATTGTTTGCGCTAAGCTGCTGCTGCACTTGCGCGACAGAAATGCCGTAGGTGAGGAGTTTGTTTGGATCGAGCAGCACCTGGTACTGCATGGTTGTTCCGCCAAAACCAGAATCGTCGGCCACACCGGGAATGGAACGGTAGCTGCGTTGCAACAACCAATCCTGGATGGTTTTTAGCTCTCGTGGTGATCGATCGGGGCTTTGGAGAACGTAGCGATAAATCAGACCACTGGGGCTGTAAAGCGGAGAAAGGCTGGGCGCGACGCCTTGTGGCATGGCGGCGTTAGCCACTCGTTCGAACGCCTGCTCCCTGACGAAGTAAGGATCGGCGCCGTAATCAAAATTCATCTGAACGGAAGAGAGGCCGTACAACGAAATCGAGCGCAGCGATTCCAAGCGCGGAATGCCGTTCATCTCGATTTCAATGGGAATCGTGATTAGCCGCTCAACCTCCTCCGCCGCGTGGCCGGGCCATTGAGTGATGATTTCAACGTGGGGCGGGGAAAGATCGGGATACGCATCGATAGGTAAGCGCTGGAACGCGATTCCTCCCCAGACCATCAATGCGAGCGAGGCGATTACGATCAGGAAGCGCTGTGAGAGGGCGAACGAGACCAGGCGTGAAATCATTCCGGAGGAGCCTATTGATAGCTGTTTGCGAACTGCAGGAACACGCTGCCTTCCGAAACCACTTTCTCGCCTTCTTTCAGACCGCTTCGAATTTCCGCCGCGCCGTTTTGCCGGGCGCCAACCGCGACCGATCGCCGGGCGAATTCGCGCGGCCGGACTTCGACGTATACAAAGGGCTCATTTTCCGTATCATGCAGCACGGACGAAACGGGAACGCTGAGAACATTTCGATCCGTCTTGGTATGGATTTCCGCCTCTAGATACATGTCTTTCTTCAGGAGATCCCCAACGTTTCGGGTGATAATGCGAACTGGCGTTGTGCGCGTGTTCGGATCCACCATGGCTCCGATATAGGAAACTCTGCCATGGAAGGTCCGGTCGAGCGAGGAGTTGGCTTCCTCCACGGCATCTCCGACGTGTACCAACTGCAGATCGCGGTCGAAAATGTGTCCCTGCACCCAAACGGTTGACGTATCGCTCAGTACGAAGCAGATGGTGGATCCTGCCTGAATCAACTGACCCGGCATAACCAGCTTCTGCACTACTGTGCCTCCGATTGGCGCGCGAACCGCAAGTTCCGGGCTGATCGGCACCGATTGCCGCTCGGCATTTTCCAGTTCTTGCTGAGTAATCGCAAAAATCTTTAGCGCCTGCAAGCTGTTCTGGACATCGGTAGCCGCGTCGTTGTAGGCAGCCTCCGCGCTCTCTACATCCTTCTGGGCAGCGGCGCCGTGGGCGAGCAATTCCTTTTCGCGGTCGAGAACCTTCCGCGCCAGTTCCTGCTGGTCCCGAGCCTTTTTGTAGGTCGCTACTGCATTCGTAATATCGGGGCTCGCGACATAGAGCAGCGGATCGCCGGCACGCACATGTGATCCATAATCGACCACGATGCGAGTGATGGGGCCGCTGACCTGAGTGATTGCTTGGGTGGTGTGATCCGCATCCCAATCCACAGTGCCGGTTGTTGTGACACTGGTCTGCCAAGTCGTACTCCGCACCGGCTCTACGTGCAAATGCGGAAGCTGCTCGGGAGACACCGTAAACAGACTGGCATTCTCCGATTGGGCTTCACTCGGGAGATCACTCTTGGGGCTGTTTGAAGGTCCACAATCCGCTAGCAGGAGGGCCAATACGAGAACCACAACGGCTGCTGACCTGGTGCGGTTGGCCTTCGCCCAGTCTTTCATTACAGTAATGTCATCTCCTGATCATATGGCGAAGCGCCGTTCCCGAGGGCGAATGCTAAATATAGCGCAGCTTATGCGAGATGCCTTCAATACGCGCGAGCAGCCAATATGGACGACGGCGCGCCTCTGCCGGTTGCATCATCCAGTGAAATTGCAGGAGCGACTCTGAAGCCGCACGGCTAAATGCCTCTGTATACCGGCTCGAACTCCTTCCTTCTAACCAACGCCAGCCGGGTCGATTGCCGCACCACGACCCGAGTCGGAATCGTTAGTTGCTGAGGCGTCCGGTCGGGGGTCTGAATACGTTTCAGGACAAGCTCGGCGAGATGTTTTCCCAACTCCTCCGGAAACTCGCGCACGCTGGTAAGGGGCGGGTCCATCAGTGCCCCCTCGCTGTCGTTGAAACCCGCTACGCTGACATCGTCCGGGATACTCAGGCCGGCCTGCCGTATGGCATCATATACGCCTCTGGCAATCTGATCTGAGCCGGCGAACACGGCTGTTACCGGTTCCCGCCGGGAGAGCAGGGAACGCATGGCCAGATAGCCCAATTGGTGATCGTCGGAATGAATCTCACTGAAACGCGGCTCCAGGCCGGCTTTCGCCATGCTCTGGCTATAACCCTTTGCGCAGCGCGCGTACCAGGGCAAGTCTACGTCGCCAATGAACCAGATATCGCGGTGTCCATCCGATATCAACTGAGCAGTGAGATCGAAAGCGCCCTGCACGTCATCGGAATATACGGCATCGTACTCGCTCCCTTTCCAATCCCCAAGCACGTTATTTCCAAGCACCGCAAAGGGAATTTCACGCTCCCATAATGCATGGAGCATGTTTGACGAATTGGTTCCGCCAAGAATCATCGCTCGCACGATACCGCGCTGAGTCAGGATTCTGGGGAGATGGAGTTCCTTCGCCGGCGTGCTGGCGGAATACCGGAATGACATAAACAGAAGCTCGCGATCCTGCGAGGCGCAATAGGCCTCGGAGCCGAACAGAATACGCGCCTGAAAATTATGCAGAAGATCGCGATTCGCCAGCATGAATGCAATAATATTGGCCTTATCATTGCGCTTTTGATCGAGGTCCACGCCCAGCGCCTCGGCAGCTTTTCGAACCCGGGCGCGTATGCTTCCGTCTACATTTACTTGGCCTTTGGCTACACGCGAGACGGTAGCCGCACTCACATTTGCCACTCGGGCTACATCTTTGAAAGATTTTCTCTTCATGCTTACGCCGATCCCAGCGAATCTTCATCCCAGAGCGGCTCCGCCGAGATCGTAGTGTTTCCGGCTGAATAAATAGTCCGAAGCACGGCGGGGTCCATCCGGTTGTTGGCGGCATCCACCGTACCTGCCAGATGAAGGCGACGGGGCGCTGCCTGCCCGGCAAGTTGCGGGAGATCGATCACTCGGAACAGATCCCAGGCAAAATTCGAAAGTGGTTCGCGGTAATTTTCGGTTTCGAGCAAATTTCGATACGAAACCAGGCCGCCTGCCAGGTATAGCGAATCGATAACCGGAGATGCGGCGAAGGCAAAGAGCGCCGGAATAGTAAGCCGCCCTTTAGCGGCGACCGCCAAACGGCCGTTGCCGAAAGCAGGCTCGTTCCGCATCGACTGCGCCACCGCCAGAATGTCTTCGATGCGCTGTGCCAATAGTGAATCGCCGAGGATCAGCGACGCCCAGGCGAAGTCCTCTTCTGAATCGTGGGAAATGGTGTAACCGGGATTTCCGCGCCCGACCTCCGGCCGCATATCTCCCATCCCGCGAATGTCTGCCGCGCAGACTACCCGTCCGCGGCGAGCGATTCGGTGATACAGGCCATTCTCACCGGCATTTGCATTCCGGCCTCTATCATCCAGCACCAGCAAGGCCGCCCGGTTCGCATCGGTTTTTTGGGGCGTAAAGAGCCACGCCGGGGCCCAAACCTCCGGCCCCGGTTGGATCTCAATCGCTTCTATCGCGGCATCTTCGGAGGGCGTGTGTGCCAACTTGCGCATCTTCAACTGCTGTACAGGAGGGCGCAACCCGATTGCGTCTGTCCAGGACTTCGCCGGTTTTGTGGGTCGAGTTGCTTCCGCTTCACGCTTAATGAAGTCGAACGGACGCAGGCTCGCAAAGTCACGCCCGACGTTGCCGGTCGGCCCCACCCAAAGAGTTTTATCCGGTTCCGGCGCTACCGGCGGCTCATCCTTAATGATCTGGTCCGATTTCTTAAGCCATTTCTCAAACCAGTTATAGATATTGAGTCGCAGTGAGTAACTCAGGGAATGCGGTAACGGCGTGCTGGTCCAGCCAAGATGATCCGGGTGGCCGAGAACGTTGTAACACTTCAACAGCTTCTCGTATTCCTCACGGCCATCGCTGAGATAGCGGGGAGAGTATGTGCCGAAGAAATCGTGTGCGCTTACCTGTATGAGAAGAGGCTTCGGAGCGAGCGGGTACAGCAGGTCCCACCGATCGAAGCCAAGCGGTCCGGAACCAATCAGGTCTTGCTCGGCGTCGTCCGTGGAGCCTGGCGGATTGAAATTTGCACAGGCAACGTTCTCCGTATTACCGGAGCAAACCGCCGCCGCTGCCAGCCGCGAATCGGCGCAAGCGAGCAGCATAGTGAGCGTGCCGCCTCCCGATTGACCGGCCGACGCTAAGCGCTGCGGGTCAACAAAGGGCAGCGAAGCAAGATAATCGAGGCTGCGGATGGCATCCCACGCCTGATACCGCGATGCCGTATCGCCCAGCAGCAGCATTTGCTTGCCCGGAAAGCTATGCTCCTCGTCGATTGATGGCAGGCGAGTACTGACGCCGGATGAGTCAAGGTAAGCGATGCGCTCCCCCTGACCCATGGGATCGAACGCCAGCACAGCATAGCCGAGCCGGGCGAGGCCTTGGCAGCATTTTTGATAGCTCGGGTAGGCTTTCCCAGCGTCCGAGTGTCCCATCTGAAAAAGTACCGCGGGAAAGGGTGGCTTACCCGTTGTGGGCACGTAGAGGTTAGAGGTAACGAAAAGGCCGGGGCGGCTTTCGTAAACAATTTTCTCGACCCGGTAGCCGGCGCGCTCAAACTCACCCGTCTTGCGGGGCTTCAGGGAGGTCCGTTCCGGTTCGCCGCCGATTAACTTCCAGAACGTCTTGCGCACCCAGGCCTGGCGTTTGTGGATGCTCTCGGCGTCGGTTAGAAGGCCGAGAGCGCGGTTGCGTTTGTTATATGCAGTACGGGCAAGAGCCGAGAGATGGTCCGGTAGGCATTTTGAATAATCACGATAATAAAACCCCGAGAGTTCCGCTGCGGAGATCTTGATCGGCAGCGCGCAAGCGGTCGCCGCTAAAGACAAGACCTGACGTCTGGATAAAGCAAGCTGGTTCGATTTCATATCACACCTGTTCGGGAATAGAATTAGGCCGCATCACTCCAGGCCCGCCTGTCGTAGGAATGAGATAGACGACGCATAGCGTCGCCACAATGGGGGCCGTGGCGGCGAGGAAAAAAGCTGGCAGATAAGAGAAGTGATCTACCAGCGTTCCTACCAGCAAGGTGAATAGCGTGCTCACCAGACCCGCTGCAAGTCCGCTCAAGCCCGTGACGGAACCAACTACCTCAGGAGGAAACAGGTCGGAAGGAAGAGTCAGTCCCATAGTGGACCAGCTTGCAAATCCAAACAAGGCCAGGCAAATGAACGCGAGCGCCGAGAACGGGCTTGCCACCAGAACCGCCGGAATTCCGGCGAGCAAAGGCATACAGCTCACGACACAAATCCACTTTCGGGCGCGCATGACCGGCATGCCGCGCTTCACCAGCGCGCCGGACGTGAGCCCGCCCGCGAAGTTGCCGATATCGGCGGCCACGAACGGTATCCAGGCAAAGATCGCAATTTCCTTCAGGCTGAATCCGCGCGTGTCGCTGAGGTACTGCGGAAGCCAGAAGACGTAAAACCACCAGATGGGGTCCGTTAGGGAACGTCCCAGCACGATGGCCCAGGTCTCGCGCCGCTTTAGAATGGGGAGCCAGCTTTTGGTGTCGCTCAGTTTCAGCGAATTTCGCGGCGCCTGCTTCGCACCTGTGCCAGTGCGCGGGTAAACCACCAGCCACAGCGCCAGCCACAAGAACCCGAGCACGCCCGAAAATCCAAAAGCCCAACGCCATCCGAATTGCAAGGCGATCCACGGAATCGCGATTGCCGCGACCGCTCCTCCAACGCTCGAACCGCTGTCAAAAATAGCCACTGCGGTACTGCGTTCCGCGGCGGGAAAGTGTTCCGCGACGGCTTTGCTCGCTCCGGGCCAATTCAGGCCTTCACCAATGCCCAGCAGGAAACGCAGGATACCGAAGGAAAGTGCGGAATTTGCGAAGCTGGTCACGATGCTGACAATGGACCACCAGAAAACTCCAATCGAGAGCCCGAGCCGCGTGCCTACGATATCGAGAAAGACGCCGCCCACCAGCCATGTCAGCGCATACGAGATCTGAAACGCGCCAAAAATGTCTGAAAGCTGGGAGTGGTTTAGATGAAACTGCTTTGAGATGAGCGGGGCGAGAACGGATAATGTCTGCCGGTTAATGTAATTGATCGCGGTTGAACAAAAGAGTGTCCAAACGATCCACCATCGCCTGCGATCCCTCGCGGATAACGAGGGCCGCTCCTGCCGCTCCTCATTGCTGAGCTGCGTATTGACGGTAGGCTTCATTAATTTGATCTGCCGACAGGCCACCCTCGCTGATCAATACACGATATCGGAAAGTGAGTGACTTTCCTTCCGGGATGGTCCAGCTTCCATCTTTATCGGGATCACGCGTAAACTCGCGAAGGCCAAATGGATTCGCCGCAAACAGGCCGTATGCGCGCGCGTGCCAGGTGGTCGGATGCCGAAAGCTCTTGGGGCTATCGAACACCGCGATGTCTACCTTTTTTCCTGAAATTGTCCCGGAGTAATCAACCCAATCCGCAGGCTTGCCCCAGATTGCCTTTTCTCCTTCGGCTCCCTTCGAATTCAGCATGTGAGCGTGTGACCCGCTCAGTTCCGGGGCGAGCCGGATGCCGAACGTGCCCTCCTTGGTATCGCCCATATCTAAAGGCCCCGCGGTGGCATAGAGAATGAATTCGCAATCGATGGTTCTGGTATGGGCATCGCCTCCGAAGGTGAAGGATTGCGTTTCTTCGCCGATCACGCGATTGTTGGGGCTGTTCAAGGTGTAGCGCGCGACGATCGTAGTTCCGGAGTTGTTTTGCTGGTGCGGTTCTTCGATGGTTTTGAAGACCATGTGCCCGTACGCCTGGTTGCCGTGGTCGCCGTAATATTTGTTGAAGACCTGCTCTGCCCAAAAATCCAAACCATCAATGTTTCCGTGAGCGAAATAAAGAGGCCGTTGGTGCGGCTCAAACGATGATGTCTTCGGATTGCCCATGGAGGCGTCGTTTAGCACCGGGAATCCGCGAGTGACAATTTCGCCCGAAGCCGCTCGCAAGGGCATCAGATATGGCTTTGCTGTTCCGGCATTGAAATAGTATGTCGTGAAGGGCTTCCCATCTACGGTAACTTCAATTTGGTTTTGCGAGCGCTTCAGTTCAACCGATGCGGCGCCGAGGGTGGCGGAAATCAGAATGAAAGCAGCCGCGCTGCGGGTCAGTCGGAGATAATAAGGCTTTTTCATAACAATCTCGTTGTTGACGCTCAGGGCCTGGTGGCCGCCGCATTCCGAACCGCGTCTGGTAGCAGGGCAGCGGAGTCGGCATCCAGATACACATCCGCGTTCGGATGTCTGCGAACCAGCGATGCCGGGCAGGATTCCGAGATCGGACCTTCTAATGCATTCCGCACAGCCTCTGCTTTCCGGCGTTCCGGAACGCAGCACACCCAGGACTCTGCGCGAAACAGACCGCTGCAGGTTACCGTAAGAGCTTCTCTCGGAACGGACTCGAAATCCTTAAAATGCCCCTCTCCGGCTTGTTGCCTCCGCGAAGCTTCATCCAGCGTGATCCGCTTCACCGTTGCGGGATCGTCGAAATCCGCTACGTGCGGATCGTTGAACGCGATATGCCCGTTCTCCCCGAAACCGACGAACGCAAGGTCGATAGGCGCCGCGTTAAGAAGTTGCGAGTATCGCCTCATTTCGGCATCCAGGTCGGCGGCATCTCCGGCCAGGTAATTCGTTTTGCCCGGGTGTGCCTTCTCCTCAACGCGCGTCCGGATCCAATGACGAAAGCTGGACGGATGATCGGCTTTCATACCCGCATACTCGTCCATGTGAAATATCTCTACAGCCTTCCAATTGAGCTCGCATTGGACGAGAGCTTCGATGAGCGGGAGTTGGGAATTTCCAGTTGCGACGATTACCCTCGCCCGGTTATGTTTCTGGATGGCGTTCGTGATCAATTGAGCCGCTCGCGCCGCCGCAGCCGTGCCCAACGCTGAGCGGGATTGGTAAATGTGTATGCGCGCAGTTCCGCATTGGAACTGCTGGCTGTCTTCTTGGTGCGGCATGCAGAGATTATACACAGGCCGAACGCCCTCATAAAGAAAAATTTCTTACCGGCGAAAAATCTTTCTGAAATACTCTTGACATTCCAATAGATTCCGTCGAAACTGATCTAAACCCGTAGGTGGAAGGAGTTTCGTCCGATGCGTCTCGCACTGCTTTCCTTGCTGCTTGCCCTGTCTTCAGCGCTCTGGGGTGCCGATCCCACCGGAACCATTGCCGGAAATGTTTCCGACCCCAGCGGTGCGGCGATTGCCGGAGCAAAGGTGACGGTAACGAACATCAATACTGGGTTTACGCGCGACACAATCACGGCGAGCGATGGCGGCTATGTCTTTCCACTCCTTCCGGTCGGTTTTTATAGCGTCGCTGTCGAGGCACAAGGTTTCCGCCATTTTGAGCAGCGGGGAGTTGAGGTAAAGACAGATCAATCCTCGACTGTCCCCGTTAGTCTGCAGATCGGTAGCGCCACGCAATCAGTAACGGTTGAAGCGAACGCCCAAATGGTGCAGACCCAATCGGGAGCTCTGAGCCAGGTAGTGGGCCAGCAGAAGATTGTCGAGCTGCCATTGAACGGCCGGAATGCGGCTACGCTGATCCTGCTTACGCCAGGAACCGCCGATACCCATGTGAGCAATTTCAGTGCCTGTTCGGATACCATTCAGAGCACTTCCTATCCCGGCGCGCAGTCCGTCAGTGCAAACGGAGCCCGAACCGACATGGTCAACTACAATCTGGACGGTGGAAGTAATCAAGATCCTTACACGAACGTGAACAACCCGTTTCCGAATCCCGACGCGCTGGAAGAATTCAGTGTCCAGACCAACAGCTTTAGCGCCGAATATGGACGCGGCTCGGGAGCTATCGTGAATGTTGTCACGAAATCAGGCACGAACGAGTTTCACGGGTCGGCTTTCGATTTCTTGCGCAATGGCGATTTGAACGCGCGAAACTTCTTTGCCGCTGAACCCGATCAACTCAAGCGTAACCAGTTCGGGGGAAGCATCGGCGGCCCGATCATCAGAAACAAGCTGTTTTTCTTTGGGTCTTACCAGGGCACGCAATCTCGTAACGTTACAGGCGGCAACTCTGCTACGGTGCCCACGGCAGCCCAGCGTGCCGGAGATTTTTCGTCCATCGATCGCCAGCTTGTAAACCCTTCGACCGGCGTTCCGTTCGCCAATAACCAGATTCCAGTCAGTGATTATGCGCCGGCCAGCGTAAAGTTGTTAGCGCTGATTCCGCAAGCCACTGACTCCAGCGGCGTGATTCATTACATCCTTCCCGTGAACGAGCACGAAAACCAGTTTCTGACTCGCGTTGATTACGATCTGAACAAGAACCGCATTTACGGGCGTTACTTCTATTCGCGCTATGGAAGAGATCCGGTCATCGGGAGCCAAAATATAATCACCTCCAATCGCGGACTCGACCTTTTCGATCAGGGAGCCGCGGTTGGCGATACCTTCAACTTCAGTCCCAACCTGCTGAACAGCTTCATCTTCTCGTATAACCGGAATAATGGCACAGTGGTTTCCGGCGCGCCATTCAGTTGGACCAGCCTAGGAATCCCCATCGCGAGCACCACGCCGCCGGAACTGTCGCTTTCGGTGTCCGGCTACTTCACAATTAGCTCGGGTCACCCCACAGAAGCCAATCGCCATGACTACCACATTTCCGACAGTCTTCATTGGGTGCGCGGCGCTCACGAAATGGCTATCGGCGGCGATTTCCTGCGTGAACATGTTGAACTGATCAACACCTTCCGGCAAAACGCCGGCTTCACGTTCCAAACCACCAATCTCAGCGGTGACCCGCTTTCCGATTTCTTTCTGGGTGATGTGCGGAAATTCATCCAGGGTGGCGGCGAGTTCGCGGAGCGCCAGGCCAACCTGGGGGCGCTTTTCTTTCAGGACAATTACCGCGTCAATAGGGAACTGGTCCTGAACCTCGGGCTGCGGTGGGACCCGTTCATTCCGTACGGTGACTCGCTCGGCCGAACGGAGTGCTTCCGGCCCGGCGTGCAGTCGCAGAAATTTCCGAATTCTCCAACCGGCTATCTCTTCGCCGGTGATCCGGGTTGTCCGGCGGGCGGGTTCGAATCCAGTTGGTGGCTGCTTGCGCCGCGCTTCGGCTTTGCCTATAACGTCGGAGGAAAAGGGCGCACCACCATTCGCGGCGGATGGGGCAGTTTCTATCAGCCGCCATTTGTGGAGGCCTTCAACAACATGGTGGACAGTCCGCCGTGGAGCCCGCAATATCAGATTCTGCGGACTTCGTTTATGAATCCGTACGGTAGCCGCGTGAATCCATTCCCAGCACAGTTCGCGCCATTTGTTCCACCGCGCGATGTCGCGTTTCCCAATCCCTTGTCGCTGGCCGTCTCCTATCAGCCGAACTGGCATCCGTCCAACGTGATGAATTGGAACTTAACATTGGAACAGCAACTGACGAACAATGTTCTGCTTCGTGTGGGTTACGTCGCTTCAAAGGGGACCCACCTGGCCTATAACACCGACGTGAATGCCCCGCTGCCGAGCCCCGATGCAACCAGTGATAACGAGGATGCCAGGCGTCCTTATCAACAGTTTCAGCAAATTACCCAGGACTCCTCCAACGGAAATTCCAGCTACAACTCCTTGCAGGTCGAGGTGGACAAGCGCTTTACGCACGGCGTAACCGTCAGCGCAAATTACACCTGGAGCAGAAGCATTGACGAGGTGTCTTATCAGACGGATCTGTGCGGGATCAACATCATCAATCCGTACGATATCCGCGCATATCGGGGAGTTTCCGATTTCAACGTTCCGCAGCGGTTTGTATTGAACTATCTCTGGCAGCTTCCCTCGCCGAAGGAAGGTCTGGAGCGCGCGCTGTTCGGTGGTTGGGAAACGTCGGCCATCGTGAACTGGCAAAGCGGATTTCCGTTGAACATCACGTCTGGCGGCGATTACTCGTACAGCCTTCCTGAAGTCGGCAATGATCAGGCCGAGGTGGTGGCGCCGCCTCACTACACGCACGGATCGACGGATGCTAAGCTTGCCCAGTGGTTTACGACGAGCGCCTTCGGAGCGCCGCAGCCCAACAGCTTCGGTAATGCCGGGCGGAATATCCTGATTGGGCCGGGAACATTCAACATCGATTTCTCGGCGCATAAAGTCTTTCCCATTGGCGAGCGATTGAAGCTGCAGTTCAGAGCTGAATTCTTCAATTTCTTAAATCACGCGCAATTCAATAACCCGGATACGACTTTGTCGGACAGCACGTTCGGCCAGATAACCAGCGCGCGCGATCCGCGTATCATTCAGGGGGCGCTCAAGCTTGTTTTCTAGACATCGGGCATGCCCCGTCCGATTCATTCAGCACCATGAATCGCCGTGACGTTCTAAAGGCCGGGTTAGCCGGCAGCTTGCTCCCGATGGCAAACGCCGGCCAGACTGCCGGGACAAAGAGAAGCGTAGTTGTCATCGGTGCTGGAATTTCGGGTCTCTGTAGTGCGTACGAACTGACCAGGCGCGGGCATGACGTCACAGTGCTCGAAGCAAGCGGCCGCCCCGGAGGCCACGTCAAAACCTGGCATGATCCGTTCGCAGATGGGCTGTACGCCGATATCGGAGCGGAACACTTCTACTATCCGGGATACACCCAATATTGGCGCTATTTACACGACTTTGAGCTTACTGCCATTCCGTATCACCGGCGCGATCATCTTATTCGCTTTGTGAACGGCAAGCCGTTAAGCGAAGATGATCTGCACAGCCGGGATGTCCTTAGCAAGTTCGGGTTCAACCAGCGCGAGATCGACTTCCTTGTTGGCCACCCTTGGCCGGAGCTGCCGTTTCTCTACTTAGAGAAATATGTAGACCGCGTTCAGGATGAGACAGATCCGTTTGCCGGTGGGCTCGGCGAATTAGACCAAATTACCGTTTCCGATTTGTTGAAGCGTTCTGGCGCCTCGTCTGCGGCGGTGCAGCACTTTGGAGGCTCGGGATCGGCCCTGCAGATGATATGGGCGGCCGCCATCAAGACGATACGCGGTACAGAGTTTGAAACCAAGAAGCTGTTCCGGTTGAAGGGCGGCAACCAATTGATGACCGACGCGTTCGCGGCGCGGCTGGGCGAGAAGGTGCATTTAGGCTGCCCGGTTACCGCCATTACGCACGGTGCGTCAGGCGTCACGGTTACTTATCGGGAATTCGGGAAGGAACGGACGCGGGATGCCGATTACCTGGTGAGTTGCATTTCTCTCGTCATGCTGCGGCAGCTTCCGGTAACTCCAGCGTGGTCGGAATCCAAGCAGTTCGTCATACAACAAATGCCGTATTACACGCGCACCCGAATCGTCTTTCAATCAAGAACTCGTTTCTGGGAGATGGACGGAGTCAGTCCGAACTGGGCGCCTCCGGATCCACGTCTGAGTGAACTTTGGAGCATGGCGGACGAGGTGAAAACGCCGCGAGGCATTCTTCTGGGCGGTGCGCAAGCGGGCGTGACGGCTCCCGAGGCCCTTTCTGCTTTTCTCAAGCTTTACCCTGGAAAATCGGCGGACATTGAGCAGGCGCTTGTGCATGACTGGTCGAAGGACCCGTGGGCCGGCATGTGCGAGCGCATTCCCTACAAACTCGGCGAGCTGGCGCGGTTTTGGCCGGAAGTCACACGTCCCGTTGGCCGCATTCATTTCGCTGGCGCATATGCCGCCCAGATGAACTGGGGCCAGGAGGCAGCGCTGGAATCGGCGAACCGTGCCGCTGAAGAGATTGACCGGGCGTAACCGCCGCTTACACTGATGTTTTAGTGACCAGACGAGAATTACTTTGGCTTTCTGGGGCCGGCCTGCTAACGCGACCGGTGTTCGCAACGACGGGCCCGCAAAATCTCTCTTTTCCGCTCCGAACACTTGACGGTTCGGTGACTCCGCCGAATCTCTTTTTCGTCCGGGATCATTTCAATCAACCGGAGATTTCCGTCGAGACCTGGAACGTTCGCATTGAGGGACGCATTGCGAAACCGTATGAACTGAGCTTTAGTGATTTGGTGGAGCTGCCGAGCAAGAAGATCGAGGCGGTGTTGGAGTGCGCCGGAAACGCCGCCAATGGCTCGGCGGTCAGCAACGGAGTTTGGGAGGGAGTACCACTTCCAGCTTTACTGCACCGCGCGCAACCGTTGCCAGACGCACGATTTGTGATGCTCGAAGCCGCGGATTCCGGCCGCCTGTTTGAAGATTGTTCTTCGCTGCCCTATTCGCAGATGGTTCCGCTCGAACGCTGCATGGAACCGTCCAGCTTGATTGCTTTCAAGCTGAATGATCTTTTGTTGCCGAAGCGCCACGGTTTCCCGGCCCGAGCTCTGTTTCCAGGGTGGTACGGCATGGATTCCGTGAAGTGGCTGCGCCGGATTGTGGTCATGAGCGCACAAGATCAGCAATCTGGATTTCATCAGAGCGGGATGGACCGGCTGTACAATCGCGCGAAGCGCACGGGGAACGACGTCCAAGTGACGCGCGTTTCGTCGGTCCGGGTAAAGTCGTCTGTGGCTTGGCCGAATGATGGATTGAAGCTCCCGAAGGGCCGGTATTCTGTTTGGGGCTTTGCCTGGAGCGGCGCTGCTGCGATTCGCGACGTATCCGTCAGCGTGGATGCGGGAAGAACCTGGAATCTCGCGGGACTCCAGAAGCAGGCGGGCCCTGATAGCTGGGTTCGTTGGGAATATCAATGGAATGCCACGCCGGGCGAGTACGTTGTGATGAGCCGTGCGGCCGACCACGCGGGTAATCAGCAGCCGCTGCAGCGCGATCCGGCTCGCAAGGACGGTTATGAGCTTAATTGGTGCGTGCCGATTCATTGCAGCGTGCGCTAGCTTGTTGCTGGCCGGAGCCCTCTTCGGCCAGGATTGCGCGCATCCTGATTTGAATCCGCAGGAGAGATTATCCCGATTCCACGATCTGGACGCGCGCGCCCAGACCGCCATGCAACAGAAGCGCTTTACTGAGGCCGTCGATCTGTACCGCGAGGCAACCTGTCTGGCTCCGGAGAGCCCGCGCGGGCTTTACGGACTTGGAGTCGCACAAGCTGCATCGGGAGATTTCCTGAATGCGCGCGAGTCACTGCGCAAAGCCGATCACATCCAGCCGACCAGCCCTCTGCCGTTGGCCATGGAGGTGCGAATCGACTTCTCCCTGAACGATGTGGATGCGTTGAAAGCCGATCTTCGGGAAGAAGCCGCGCGATTTCCGCGAGACGCCCAGTTGCATGCATTGCTCGCTCGCTTCCTGGCGGAGAAAAAGCTGGTGACTTTAGCGCTTGCCGAATCGCTTCGCGCGCAACAAGCCGGCAGTGCCGATCCGGATTCAAAAGCGCAGCTTGCAATCCTGGAAAACGCCGCCGGGGCGGATGACGATGCAATTCGCAACGCCGAAGCGGTGGAGCGTCGAACGGAGCTGTCGCAAGCGTTGCGCGCCTCCGCCGCGGGTGTGGCCGGGCTCAGCTACGAAAGCATCGGACAGCGCGATGAGGCCATCCATCATTTGCAGGAGGCAATCCGGCTCGATCCGTCGCGCGAGAACTCCTACCTCGCCTTAGCTGATTTGTTTGAACAAGCGCAACGATATGCCGATGCGGTTGCTGTGCTGAAGCAAGGCCGCGCGAATGTGCCGGCTTCGACCGCTTTCCTCTTGCCGCTCGGATCCGATCTGATCCGAACCGAACAGCATCAGGATGGAATCGATCTTCTGCGCGAACTGTTGCGGCGTTCGCCCGATGCCGATCAAGCCTACCTCAGCATCGCCGATGCTTCGCGCAAAATGGGAAATTCCGCTCAAGAGGTCCAAGCGCTCCGCGATCTCGCATCACGTAAGCCGGATTATCCGATGATCCACGTTCTGCTGGCGCGTGCCATGCTGAACGGCAGCACGGTTGATTATCCGAAGGTACTGGAAGAGCTGGCCCAGGCGGAGAAACTTGCGCCTGCCGATCCCGATGTGTTTTACCTGCGTGGAAAGGTGTATATCGCGACCAACAAGTACAAGGAAGCTGTCGCGGCGCTGAACCGCTCGATTGAACTGCGTCCACTGGAGTCCGGTCCGTACTATCAACTCGCGAGGCTTTATCAAAAGTTGGGGAAACCAGGACTCGCGAAAGAGCAGTTCGCGCGGTTGAAATATCTGGAGGCCGCGCCCTCAAATTAGCGCCCGGCCTTCATGGTTTGTGCCAGCATAAGCGCACCCCACAGCACGCTATCGTCTCCCAGCTTTGCCGGAACGACATCCACTCGCGCACGCGACCAGGGCGTTAGTTGTCTTTGCAATTCTTCGCGCAACGGTAGGAAAAGCGCGTCACCTGCCTTGCTGATGCCGCCTCCAATGACGATGCGTCCCGGATTCAGAAACATGATGCAGTTCTTCAGACCTTGCGCTAACGGCTTGACATACTCCCTTGTGAATTCGGCATCCTGTAGCAGTTCGCTTGCGGGCTTGCCGTGGTCGCGTTCCAGCCATAGACCGCAACATAACCGCTCCAGACATCCGCGCGCGCTGCAAAGGCATTCCGGACCGCCGGGCTGAACGGTGTGATGGCCGATCTCGCACGAGAATGAGTCTGCGCCATGGTACAGCCCCGTGTCGGTTAACAGGCCCCCTCCAATTCCGGTAGAAATGGTCATGTAGAACAACGGGCGTGCGCCGATGCCCGCGCCATAGTAGCCCTCGCCCAACGCTCCCACCATCGTGTCGCGATCCATGACGGCTTCTATTCCGAGTCGCTCACGAACAGCGCCCACCAGGTCAAAATCGGTCCAACCTTCAACGTGCGTCGAGCAAATCACGCGCTGCTGCCCGAAATCGACCGGCCCTCCAAATCCAATGCCGCACGCGCCAATCGGGTTTCTGCGGGACCACGGCATCGCGATGCTTTCAATCTGATCCACCATCCAGCCAGGACCGCCGGCGCGGTCGGTTGCGCAACTGCTGCGCTCTATCAGAACGTCGTCTTGAAAGAGCCCAAGCGTTAACTTCGTACCGCCAATATCAATTGCCAGTGTATGCATGCAGAAGCGAACCAGATCGTATCATGCTGCCACAAGCCGCTAAAATATCGATTGGAACTACCCTCGCTCGATTCCCTCACGCGCGCCGCTGAAATTGTAGGTGCCGCCATGCGCCCAACTCCGCAATACACCTGGCCGCTGATCAATGTGCGCACGGGCGCGGAAGTGTGGGTGAAACACGAAAATCACTCTCCTGTCGGGGCGTTCAAAATTCGCGGCGCTTTGGTCTACATGCATTCTCTGGCCGAAACGCAGCCCCAGGTGAAAACGGTTATCGCGGCAACGCGCGGCAACCATGGCCAGGCAGTTGCGTTCGCAGCGAACCGCCACGGCCTTAAAACGGTCATAGTCGTTCCGTTTGGCAACAGCCGTGAAAAAAACTCCGCGATGCGCGCGTTGGGAGCCGAGCTGATCGAGCACGGGCCCGATTTCCAGTCCGCGAGCGAGTTCTCGGAAGGGCTGGCACGGGAACGCGGCTATCATCGCGTGCCTTCGTTTCATGAGCTGCTGGTGCGCGGCACAGGCACGTATGCGCTGGAGTTTCTGCGCGGCGCTCCGGAACTGGACACCGTATACGTTCCAATCGGGCTCGGTTCATCCATCTGCGGTATGCTGGCTGCCCGCGCGGCACTCAATGTGCGGACGCGCATTGTTGGCGTGGTTGCGGCGGCCTCTCCCTCCTATGCCATTTCGTTTCGCGAACGAATGCCGGTGACCCATCCTGCCGAAACGCATTTTGCCGACGGCCTGGCCTGCTCTGTGCCCGATCCGCAAGCTCTGGAGCTGATTCTAAAGGGTGTGGAGCGCATCGCGGAGGTCTCGGAAGGCGAAATCGCGGATGCGATGCGGACTTTGTTTCGGGACACTCACAATGTTGCCGAAGGCGCCGGAGCAGCCTCCTTTGCAGGCCTTTTAAAGGAGAATCAGTCGATGCGCGGCAAGCGAATAGGCGTAGTCCTTACCGGATCGAACGTGGATAGCGACGTATTTGCCCGGGTGCTTCGAATTTGAGAGCAAGACCCGGAGTGCTTCCGGGCAAATCTTTCTCCAATATGGTTTGCAGAGGCCGCCCCCGGGCGCGCCAAAATGAAAAGGAGAACGATTATGAGCTTAGCGGCGACTCAGATTCAAAGGACATCCCCGCTATTCTTAACGGACGAAGATCGCTGGGCAGCGGTGATGCGGCGTGACCGGAATGCCGATGGAATGTTCTACTATTCGGTTCGCACCACTGGCGTGTACTGCAGAGCTTCCTGCGCCGCCCGGCTGGCGCATCGCGAGAACGTGCAGTTTCACCTGACCTGCGAAGCTGCCGAACAAGCGGGCTTCCGGCCTTGTAAGCGCTGCCGGCCCAATGCTGCTTCGCTAACTCAGGAGAGGACCGCGGCAGTTACCAAAGCATGCCGGACCATGGAGACCGCCGAGGAAGCGCCCGACCTCGATCGCCTGGCCGAAGCGGCCGGGATGAGCCGCTTCCACTTTCATCGTGTGTTCAAGTCGATTACGGGCATCACCCCGCGCGCCTATTTCGATGCCCGTCGCGCCCAGCGGGTTCGGGACGAACTGGCCCGAAGCGAGACCGTTACCGAAGCCATCTACGGCGCTGGCTTCAATTCGAACGGACCCTTTTATGCGACCTCTTCTCAACTGCTAGGAATGACGCCCACCAAATTTCGCGCGGGCGGAAAAGATGTGCCGATTCGCTTCGCGGTTGGCGAATGCTCGCTGGGCTCCATTCTCGTTGCCGCAACGGAGAAGGGTATTTGCTCCATCCTGCTCGGAGACGATCCCGACAAATTAGTGCGCGATCTCCAGGACCGTTTTCCCAAAGCCCAGCTCCTGGGCGGCGATCCTGAATTCGAGCAATGGGTGGCCCAGGTGGTGGGCTTCATTGAGGCGCCGAAACAAGGGCTTCATCTGCCTCTCGACATGCGCGGCACTGCCTTTCAGCAGCGCGTCTGGCAGGCATTACGCGACATCCCATCTGGGTCGACGACCACCTATACGGATATCGCGCGGCGCGTGGGCGCTCCCAAGGCCGTTCGGGCCGTAGCGCAGGCCTGCGCCTCAAACGCCATTGCTGTTGCCATTCCGTGTCATCGCGTGGTGCGCAAAGATGGCGCGCTGTCCGGTTACCGCTGGGGCGTGGAACGCAAGCGTACACTGCTTAAACGCGAGGCTGAATCATGAGCGTGGTGTCTGCGCGGCCGGCGACTCGCGCCTTAGACCGCATCGTAAAACTCGATTTTCAGCGCATCGCGGCAGACCTTGACGCCTATGGCTGTGCAGTTGCCGGCGCAGTGCTCTCTCCCGAGCACTGCCGCGCCTTGGCGAACAGCTATGCCGATGATCAACAGTTCCGCAGCCGTATCGTTATGGCTCGCCATGGCTTCGGACGCGGCGAATACAAATATTTTCGATATCCCCTGCCGGAGCTGATCGCGGAGCTTCGTACCGCCCTATATCCGCCGCTCTCGGAAATCGCAAACCACTGGAACGAAACCTTGGCTATCGACACACGCTATCCCAGCGATCACCCGGCTTTTCTCGAACGCTGCCATGCGGCATGCCAGACCCAGCCGACGCCGCTGCTGCTCGAATATCACGAGGGGGATTACAACTGCCTCCATCAGGATATTTACGGCGAACATGTCTTTCCCATCCAGGTCGCGTTTTTGCTCTCCGACCCGCGTCGAGATTTCACGGGCGGTGAATTCGTCCTTACCGAACAGCGGCCGCGCATGCAGTCGCGCGTAGAAGTGGTACCCCTGGAGCAAGGCGATGGCGTCATCTTCCCGGTTCACCACCGGCCTGTATACGGCTCTAAAGGTTGGTATCGCGTCAATATGCGGCACGGAGTCAGCCGTTTGCGTTCCGGAAAGCGAAACACGCTCGGAATAATTTTCCACGACGCAAAATGACTAAGAATTCAGGAAACACGAGCGGCCTTTTCCGCGATCTTCCGTACTCTCCGGAAGATACGGAGGCGCTAGCCGAAGGCGCAGTTCTCCTACGCGGATATGTCGCAGATAAGGCAGACGTTCTGTGGAAGGTGCTTGCGGACATCCTTTCGGTCGCGCCGTTCCGCCACATGGTCACGCCGGGCGGCTTTCGCATGTCGGTTGCAATGACCAATTGCGGCGATGCGGGCTGGCTCAGCGACCGAACCGGCTACCGGTACGGGCCCGTTGATCCTTTGACAGGGCTCCACTGGCCCGAAATTCCTGCTTCGTTTCGGACTGTTGCAATCGGAGCAGCCAAGGCAGCGGGGTACGTCAATTTCGAACCCGATGCCTGCCTCGTCAACCGCTACGAGCCCGGCGCACGGTTAACGCTGCATCAGGATAAGGACGAGCGTGATTTTACCCAGCCCATCGTTTCGGTATCACTTGGCTTGCCCGCAACCTTCCTTTTCGGAACGAGTACCCGGAAAGACCGCCCACGCCGCATTCGGCTCGAAAGCGGGGATATTGCGGTGTGGGGTGGCCCCTCGCGCCTGGCCTATCATGGAGTCGCCGCGCTGGCCGACGGCGAAGATCCGGTCACCGGCCGCTGCCGCATCAATCTAACATTTCGCAGAGCTTTGTGAGAATAGCTGCACGTAAATTGATCCTCAGGCTCGCGCCGCAGAGCGGGCGCTGTTCAAAATCTCCCGCAGCCGCCGTCCAACAATCAAATCTTCTCCGTTTTCCAGAGTCATGGACACAATCTCGAGCCGGTTTTTCGGCGGTTCGTGTTTGGTATCGTGCTCACCTTCTTCGACTGCCGCAACCATGCTCGGATTGCTGTTTGTGAGAGCTTCAATGCGAGGGCGCCCATCGCGCAATTTCTGATCGCATTGCGCCACCGTAAGGCCGAACTTCTGCTCATCCCACTCGATGCGGAGTGTCGGGTAGCTGTTCGCTTCTTCGGGAACATAAATGTTTGTTGTCACCCCGGGCACAGTATCCACCAATTTTGCGATCCGTTGTACCCGTGCGTTCCACTCTTTGTTGAGCGCATTCACATCCAGCTTCTGCCAGGTTTCAATGGCGGCCAGCATGCCCATGATTTCCTCCTTGCCCACCTTCATCGGACGGCAGATTGCGCCTTCGTACGGGTTGTAGTTCTTAAGCGCGGCGTCGATCAGATCCTTTCGTCCCAGCAGCACGCCGGCGCATTGCGGTCCTCTCATCCCTTTCCCGCCGCTGAAGCAGTAAAGATCTACGCCCAGCTTTGCGTAACGCGACAGGTTGTCAAAGGGCGGGATTCCGGCGGCATCGTCCAACAGGAGCGGCACTTTGGCAGCGCGAGTGATCTCCAGCGCCTTCACCAGATTGTCATCGCGCCATGTGGTGTAGACCATCGCGGTTTGGGAATGAATTGCGGGCTGCAGGTCTTCCAATGTCTTGGCTACAACTAATTTGGCCCCTGCCAGACGTATGGCGCTGTCGAACGCAATCCGGCCGCCCAGCATGACCACTTCGTTCTTGAGGCCGGTCGTGTCCGGCAGATGCCAGATGTTTTCCGGATCTGAACCCGCAATGCATGCGGCAGTAGCTGCCGCCATAGCGCCTGCGGATCCGGATGTGATCATTGCCGATTCAGCACCCGAGAGAGCCGCCAGTCGCTTCCCGACAGCCGCCTGCAGTTCGAACATATCCACAAACTGACGCGATGCCGCCTCCATTGCTTCCCGAACCTCAGGCAAAATCAGCGAGCCGCTCAAATAAGTCCAGGTCCCGCGAGCATTAATCAGCGGTCGAACGCCAATCCGCTCGTAAACGTTCGCTGCGCGGGTTGTCGCCGCGGCCAGCTTCTGTCCCATTTCCTGCCAGGCAATAGCGCCTAAAACAGGCGCAGCTGCCGCCCATTTCATAAACATGCGCCGTTGTTCATCTATTCGTGACATGGTACAAATCTAGTCTAATGAAGCTCGGTTTAGCCTTCGGGCTCCTCATAATCTCTGGTCTCAGCGCAGCGGATCGGACGGTAGATCCCACATTCCTGTATCGGAATCTCGATACCGCACAAGAAAAGAACTCAGAGCTCACTACCGCTACCTGTCATTACAAGCCTCTGTTTGGCGAAGGCGGCGGTAACACGTCGGTTGTTGTCGGAGTAGCGCGATTCGGCGAAGCGATCGTCGATCCGCATGGAGCCTGTGGCACGGTTCAATATCCGCAGGAAGACCAAGTGTATGTTGTGCTTGATGGCAACGGGTCCGCTAAGTATGGGAACGCGACTGTCCCGCTGGCCAAGGAAGACTACATTTATCTCCCCCGGACCGTGCCGCACGCACTCATCAATTCGTCGTCAGCGCCTCTCAAGGTGATCATCATGGGCTTTCGCACGAAAGGGTTCCAAGCAGCTCCGATTCCGCGAGAGCCTCTGAAAGCAAACATCGACGATGTCCGAACCCAACCTGTCAGCGGCCATCCCGCTTCGACACTCTACCGCCTGCTAATGGGAGATGTGGATAGCAAACGCGACCGCATTGCCGCGGGCCGGGTTCTGACCAGCCTTTTCCTGATGGAGATCGCTCCGGGCGGGACGAACTTTCCGCATCATCATCAGCGCGAAGAGGAGATTTATCTCGTTCTCGATGGGCACGGCGATATGGTTGCGGGCGGGGGCAAGGACGGGGTCGAAGGCCGGCATCCCGCGAAGCCCGGCGACGCCTATTTCTTCCGGCTGAACTGTACTGTCGGGTACTACAGCGCTCCGGGTGTTACATCGCGTATCCTTGCGGTACGCTCCTGGTACCCGGGCATGGTGAAGATCGGCATGGAGCACTGACCCGAGTTGTTGGCGTCAGTACGGAAATCGCCCGAGTACTAGGATGGTGCGCCGTTTTCGAGGAAGTTGCGCAAGCGGTGACTGCGACTGGGGTGCCGGAGCTTGCGAAGCGCCTTTGCTTCAATCTGACGAATACGCTCGCGAGTGACAGCGAAGCTCTGCCCTACCTCTTCGAGCGTGTGCTCGCTGCCGTCCTGCAGACCGAACCTCATTTTGACGATCTTCTCTTCACGCGGGCTGAGTGTCTTCAATACCTCGGCTGTCTGCTCACGGAGATTTAGATTGATGACCGCTTCCGAGGGCGAAACCATCCTGCCGTCCACCAGAAAATCGCCCAGATTCGATTCCTCTTCCTCGCCCACCGGGGTCTGCAATGAAATCGGTTCCTGGGAAATGCGAAGGACGCGACGTATTTTGCTGGGCGGAAGCTCCATGCGGACGGCCAGTTCTTCGGTGGTTGGTTCCCGCCCCAGTTCTTGCTGCATCAGGCGCTGAAGCCGCACGAGCTTATTGATGGTCTCGATCATATGCACGGGAATGCGAATAGTGCGGGCCTGGTCCGCAATAGCACGCGTGACCGCTTGTCGTACCCACCACGTGGCATATGTCGAGAACTTATAACCGCGTTTGTAGTCGAATTTATCGACGGCGCGCATCAGCCCGATATTGCCTTCCTGAATCAAATCCAGGAATTGCATGCCCCGATTTGTGTATCGCTTGGCCACCGAAACCACCAGGCGAAGGTTGGCCTCAATGAGCCTTTTTTTGGCCAGCTCCGTTTCCGTTTCTCCCCGTTCCACGATTTGCAGCGTGCGCCGCAACTCAGTGGCAGTGGTTCCGCAGCGGTCCTCTAACCCCTGCAAATGAGCCGAGAGCGCCTTCAACTCTTTCTTAATGCTGGAAACAGACCCGGATTCATTTGCGGACGACGTTTCCAGCTTGCGCTGCAACCGCGCGATCTCCTGTTCAAGCGGCTTTAGCTTATCCACGACTTGCCGCAAGCCATCGCTCAGATGCCGTCGATAATGTGCCGCGATAGGGAGAGCTCGAATATGGCGGGAAATGGTAACCATCAGGCGGGCATACTCGAAGCGTAACCTGCGATGCTGCTTTGCCTTCATGGTCCGTGAAATGCTGATAAGCTTCTGCTCGATTTGCTGGGATTTTCGGTACAGCTTCTCGATTGCGTGCAACGCGTGAAGGAAATTTTCCTTCAATGTTCTGATGGAATCCTCTTCCTCGTGCCCATCGTGCACATCCGGCGCCTGCAGTACATCCAGGATGGATACCGTTCCGCGTTCCATTCCGTGCATGGTTTCAAGAAGGAGGTGGACAACAAGGTGGGACCTCGAGAGCGCTTTGCGAACCGCTTTTTCGCCACGCTCAATTCGTTTCGCAAGCTCGATTTCACCGTCGCGTGTGAGAAGCGGAACCATGCCCATCTCGCGGAGATAGACGCGGACGGAATCGTTGCTCTTGTCCAGGGTGCCCGGCGAAAGGTCGAGATCGGAGAGCTCATCGAACTCTTCCTCTTTCTTATCGAACTGCTTGGATTCTTCCAGCAGCTCAACGGGTGGACCCTCCAGGTCGGCAAACAGATCGTTCAAATCGCCGCCGTTTGCCAGATCCTCGGGCACGACTGCCCTGACATCGTCATATAGAACGAAGCCCTTGTCGTTACCGTCTTGCATCAACAGCCTTCATCCATCCGCTACGCGACCGTTTGGCAAAAAAGATTCGTAAACAGCAAACCGGTATATGTATCGAGGAGACCCCTCGTTTCCTCGATTCCTCATAGTACAACACGGTTACGCCCCATGGGACCGCCGTCTCAAGCTGTCTAACTCATCGGCCAAACAGAGCGCTTCATGGACATTTCCCGCTTGTTCCAGCTCTCGAATTTGCCTCCGTAGGATCTCGCACTTTGTACTATCAGCCTTGTTTCCCAGAGCCTTTAAACAATGAAGTGCCTGCTCCGCCGCATCCTCTTCGCGAATTCCACAATCCGAGAAGCTGATTTCAGAAAGAATGCGCTGTAAACGCGGCTCCAGATTGCCCGCCAGAGTGTCCAGCGTAAATGGAGCGCCGTCATCCAGATTCATGACGGCTTCGAAAATGCTCCTCAATTCCAGCAGTTCGAGCAGAGTCGGATTCGATAGATAGTTCCGAATCGCTGCACGAGCATCCGCGCTTGCCAGCAGACACCAGATCAGCAGTTTCTCGTTGGGTGGAACCGCCGAGGCGAACTCCTGCGCTTTTACGGCTGGCTTCAAAGGTGCATTCTGGCGGAACATCTGCCGCATGACATCGCGGTCGACGTTTAAGTATTCCGCCATTTCGGTCGCGATCGCCGCCCTTTCCAAACGATTGTTCACCTGCTGGATGGCCGGTTCAATAAATTTGAATGCATCAATCCGGCCCTCGGCCGTCCGCATATCGAATTTGGAACGGGCACGGTCTGCCAGCCAGTGAAAATAGGAAGCCGCGGTTTCCAGCAGCTTGCGGTAACCATCCGCTCCGCTCTGGTGAATGTATTCGTCCGGATCCAATCCTCCCGGCATCTCCAGCACCCGCACACGCAGTCCTTCCGCGAGGAGGAGGGAGATGTACTTCTCGGTAGAACGAGCGCCTGCCGGGTCGGGATCGAAATTTAAAATAATTTGTCCGGTATTCGCCTGCTGCTGAGAAATCTGCCGCTTTATGGATCGGATCTGTTCCAGGCCGAGCGCCGTTCCGCTGCTGGCGACCACTTCATGAATACCGGCCGAATACACTCCGATCACGTCCATATAGCCTTCCACCAGGATGATGCGGTCGTTTTTGCGGGCGTCGATCTTTGCGCGATGCAGGTTATATAAAATAGTCGATTTTTTGTACAGCTTCGTCTCGGGGGAATTGAGGTACTTCGGTTCATCATTAGGCCGCAGTGCCCGGCCCCCGAAGGCAATCAGCTTGCCCGATTCGTTGTGGATGGGAAACATCAGCCGTGCACGGAAACGATCGTAGAATCCGCCCTCCTGGCGCTTGATTACCAGTCCTGAGTCTTCCAGCATCCCCGGCCCGAACTTCTGCAAACGCTGCACGAGCTGCTGGCCGGACGATTCAGACAGTCCCAGCCGAAACTCGTCCATCGCAGCGCGGGAAACGCCGCGTGATTCCAGATAGCTGCGTGCCGCCACGCCTGCCGTACTCCGCAGGTTGTCCTGAAACACGCTGGCCGCCGTCTCGTGCATCTCGAAGAGAGCCGCCCGATTCTGCGCTTCAGGATCATCGCTCCGTTGCCGTTCCGGCATCGGGACGCCGTACCGTTCCGCTAGGACCTTCAGGGCTTCCGGAAACGTGAGGCTCTCCATCTGCTGTACAAACTTGAATACGTCTCCAGCCGCATCGCAGCCGAAGCATTTGTAATACTGCAGAGCGCTGTGTACGCCAAATGATGGAGTCTTCTCTGAGTGGAATGGACACAGGCCCACATAGCGTGGACCAGCACCCTGCCGTTTCAGGCGAACGTACTGGCCGACAACATCAACGATGTCGATTTGACTCTTCAGATGCTCGGCAAAATTCATTTCGGCGCTGTGAATGCCCCGGGGAGTGATTTCAGATTAGCAACCAGGGAGCGTGCGTCGCGCTGGCTCTCTTTCCGCTGCTCGTTCCAGCCTTCATGATCCTGCCAGTCGAGAATCCGGTAGTGCGGATACGGTTCGTGGCGCGGCAGCTTGCCGAAATCCACAATCTCCGCCTGCTGGTGATTGCCATCTTGTGATTGGTAATACCACAACGCCTCCTGGCCCAACTTTGCAGCTTCACCGGAGACGTACAGCATCTGCTTTTCGTATTTGTAAGGTGCGTGCCTCCCGGGCATAGGACCGTATGAAACATCCACAACCAGCTTTGTGTCACGAGGGATTGCGCCCGCGCGCAGCAACTCCTGCATGGCCTCCACGACGATCCAGTTGTTGGTTCGATGATCGACGTGGCGTTCATCCGGGTGGCCCGTGATGATCATGTCTGGCTTAAAGCGTGAGATAAATTGTTTTGCGGCGGATACGGCTGAATCGCGAGCGTAGGGGAGGTTCGGAATCGCGGCGTTGCGGTACGGAGCATGGTCGCTGGCCAGCAGCACCGAGAGATAGGGATCATCCGCTTTGACGTGGTCCCACACTTGCCCAAGTCCCCCGTCCGGCAGGCCCAAGAAAAAAATGTCGTCCCGCGAAACTCCAAGATGTCCCAAGGAAGCACGCGCTTCGTCCATGCGCACTTCGCCGAAATCCATGGCGCGTGCGGCATCGCAGGAGTGCATGTAGTAGCGATCGCACCCCCCTGCATCGCCGCCTGTGAAATAGACGAAATGAATCGGGATGTGATTTTCAACCGCTGCGCGGATGATGCCCGGATGCGCCGTGTCATCGTCCTCGTGAGCGCAGAAAATTAAAATGGATTTGGGCAGATCATCGATCGCGATCTCGAGCTGATTATGCGCGATGACCGCGCCATCCGCCGTTTGAACGTAAACTCGCGCGGTATAAACGCCTGGTGCTTGCGTCTGTAATCCGATTACGTGCTGCCCCGGAATGGGGCCCGTGAGCGTTTTGTTCTCCAGTTCCTTTCCGCTCGAATCGACCACGCGCACGTGCAGCGATGCGTTCTTCCAGTCGGCATCCGGAGTCTGAGTTACGGAAAAGGAAACGGATGGAGCGACGTGCGTCGGGAAAATCGTGTGATCGGTCACAAAACGGATGACGTCCGAAACGAACTCAGGCGGATAAAATTGCCGGTACGCCTGCGATTTCGGGACATCCCTGAGATGCCAGTAGAGATAAAGAAAAGGGTACTGCTTTGGCAGCGGCTTATTGGGAGGCGTGGTGAACGCCGGTGGAGCAAACGCGAGATCGTAGATGCGGTCAGGCTGGCGGCTATCGCGAATCACCACCGAATAATAGATAATGACCGGCTCTTTCCGCGCCTGCACAACCGCGGCCTTCTGGACATCGAACTCCTTCTGCCCGCCGGGAGGCAGCGAAAGCGCGCGGGCCACGATGTGCTTCCACATGGGCGGCTCATCGGGAGCGGGAGCAATCCAAGGATAGGTATACGGCTCAAATTCTACTTGTAAGTGATCGAGCGGCCGATTCGACAAGTTCCGAACCACGATGCGCGGATTCACGCTATCGCCCGATGTGTAAAACGTCTTATCGAGTTCTACCGATTCCACCTTTGCAAGCTGTCGATGAACGGCGAAGGATGTGGCATTCCGGATTGTGTTGCCGCCGCCGGTGGTGAGATCTACTTCATAGCGGCCCGTCCGGGCATCCCAGGGAACTGCCCATAAATTCGAGTATTCGCGTCCGTGTATCTTGATTGCCGTGGCAAGCGGTTTGTCTTCGCCCGCATAGCGGATGGCAGCCGTTACATCGCCGGCGCCTTCGAGACGCATTCGCACTTCGCTATCGGTGTTGTAGTTGGTGTAATCGGTGACTGCGGCGATCTCGGCCGTGAGAGCTAGGGGCGGACAAAGAGCCGCGATCAGAAGAATCAAGCTGAGGCGTTGCACAGATGTCAGTGTAAAATGACGGTCAGAACGCAGCACCTCCGCTGGAAAAGCAAGCCGGCATAGCTCAGTTGGTAGAGCGGCAGTTTTGTAAACTGCGGGTCGGGGGTTCAAGTCCCTCTGCCGGCTCCAGAAGCGTCCTTGTCCGGAGCGGACACATAGGTAACAGGTTGTTCCTAAGGGCTCTCCGCCATTAATGGGGCACTCACCGTTCCCGACCGACTCACGAACACATAATCCTAACTCGCAACCGATAGTTTTTGAAATTTCGAAATCCATACGCTGCCGGTGCAGAACTTCCATTTTTGTGTGGAAGCCCTCGGTGATTCCGTTGTTGCGAGTAAATCGCCACATGGTCGCAATCTCGACGGACCAGGATTCCATCGTTTGGCGGAGTTGCACGAGCCGCGACAGGCCGGCCTGACTCAACTCGTGCAGGGCTTTGAGAAAACGGCTCACCAGATGAACGCACTGCTTGCGCGTTCGGTGTTTCTTCAGCAGTAAGTAGCAGAGCCGTTGTTTGAAGCGATAGAGCGCGCAAGGCCGGGAACTGCTCGAAATACTGCTCCAACTTGTTCCGCTGCTCGGGTTTGAGATGGTGGCGATGGCGGCGCAGCAGTGAGACCAAGCCATGATGTTTGGAGCCTGTCGGGTCGATCTCCCGCCAGCAGGCCAGGAAGTGATGGTTGACGAGGCGGATCACATGAAAACGATCCGCCACAATCTTGGCTTTGGGGAAGTGCTTACGGATGATCGCTGCTTCCATCTGTACCGGTAATGCATTCGCATACCGATGCGGACGCCTCGCACGGTCCGTGAGCCCTTCCCAGCCATATTCCTCATACCGCTCCAGGATCTTGTAACCCGTCTTGCGTGAGATCCCGAATTCTCTACACAGGGACGCCATCGTCTCTCCGTCCTTCAGTCGAATCACAAAACGAATTCGCTCGTCCATCACAGAACGCTCCTTCCAGGGCATCTCTTTCCGCCTCCCTAAAAGGCAAAAAGTGTAACCCATGTCTGCGGAACGTTCTGTTACCTATGTCTCGGGTCGGTCACTCGCTTGCGGGTGGTTTAGTTCCCCGTAAAGCTTCCGGTACTCTCGAAACATGGGTCTGGGCTCCTCGCCTTTTGTAAGATTCCGTCGTTTGGCAGCGTGCATCGCGCTTGCTTCTATGGCCACCAAAGCCGCAAGCTTAACTGTTCCCGCCGGCAAAACGCTCGAAATCCGCATTACGCATTCGCTCGCTTCGTTTTCTTCAAAGAAAGGAAGCGCAGTGGAAAGCGTCATCATCGCACCTGTACGAGAGCAGGGGCAAGTGGTTATCCCGATGGGTGCCCAAGTGATCGGCACGGTTCGGGATGTGAAGCGGATCGGACTGGGTCTGATCCATGAGACGGCTCGTCTTAGCATTGACTTTAACCGGCTCGTTTTGCCGGACGGCACGATGCTTCCCATTGCCACGCATGTGACTGAACTCGACAATGCGCGAGAATCCGTGGACAAAGAGGGCCGGATCAAGGGCATCCGTTCGACCGGAACAATTGGTTACCGGGCTGATAACTTGATCGCCGGATTCGCTATGTTCGATCCGATCGCATATCTTTATGTGAACGTCGCAGCGGCGCGGGTGCTTCGCTTCTCCGAACCGGAAATCTGGCTCCCTGCCGGAACGGAGATGGGTATCAGCTTGCTTTCACCTGTCGAACTATCAAAGAAATACGGAACGCCAGTACCTGCGATCCAAGCGACAGGACAGGAAAAGGCGGCGCTCAGATCGCTTCTGCGAACTTTGCCGTACCGAACCATGACTGCAAACTCGAATAAGCCGTCCGATTTGACTAATCTTGTGTTTCTGGGTACGCCAGCCGCTGTCGAACGCGCCTTCGGGGCCGCGGGCTGGGTGCAAGTAGACCGGCTCAACACGATAAGCGGGTTTCTGACGCTACGGTCGATTGCTGAAAACCAGCAATACCATCGCGCGCCGATGTCGCTACTCTTACTGGACGAGCAGCGGCCGCGCTTTGAATTTTCCAAATCACTAAACACCTTCTCGAAGCGCCATCATACCAGGATCTGGCTGCGTCCGGAAAAATGGGAAGGAAGGATCGTCCTGACAGCTTCATCCACGCAGGATATTGGGATACAGCTCTCCCGGAAGAACAAGACATTCATCCATGTGATCAATACAAACATCGACGGTGAGCGAACGAAAATCATAAACGACCTCATCTTTACGGGATGTGTCGATGCGGCGGAACTATATTCCCGGCCGTGGGTGCCGTCCGGGGCTCATAACGCAACCGGAGAACCGCTGATTACGGACGGCCGCATCGCAGTTCTGGAATTCAACACTTGTGCGCATCCAAGAGACCCGATTGATTTGCAAGCGCCGCCGGATAGACGGATTACCGGGAATCCTGTCGAACGAGGTTTCCGGCAAGGCCTCCTTATCACCCGCAATGATCTCTATCGCGGCAACCTGATCTACCAAGGGTACGAAGGCGCCAAATTGGGAATCCACAATTTGAGGCACACAGGAGAAAATACACCAGCAGCCGGTCCGGCCGGCGCGGATGACAATACGATCCCTTCGGAAACAGGCGAACCGGACACACACGCGGAGCCGGAGCGAAGTGCGCGCGAGCGTCCCTATCCGACGCCCGCCGTTCCCGAGAACCCATTCCATGCGAATCAGGAAGAAAGGCCGCCGTTAATCGAACTCGGGGTACAGGGCGGCTGGCTTCGTTTTGGAAGTACCCTCGCGGTCACGCAGATCGGCCTCGAATCCAAGTCACCGGAAATTCCGTCCTTCAATCTCACACTCCAGAACCAGCTGCATAATGGATGGGCGCTTGGCACCTCTGTCACCTTGAATTCGTGGCGATACTTCTCGAACGAGTTCGCTTTTGACTATCAGCAGGGAAGATACCGTCTGGGTGCTTCGTTCAGCGGTTTTCCCGGCCAGGAACCAGTCGGCTATCAGGAGGAAACCACTGGGCTCTCAACAAATCAGTTTGGTTATGCATTCGTGGGTAACTTCAGACCACGTGAGAAGCGTTTTCGGCCCTATATCGCGGCAGGTCCGGTATTTCAGCTTCTGCATATTACCGATGCGCCATTCAAATCGAGCGGCGGAGTCTTCAAGGTAGGGTTGCGGAATGTAGGACTGATTCTGGCCGCTTACAATTTTGCGAACAACCCACCGTTAGATGGCGGCGGCATATTTCAGTTTGGATTCCAATACGGAGGCGGCGTGAAATACCGCGTCAGCCGGCGATGGCTTTTGCGTCTGGATTACCGGGAAGCAATAAGCGCTCAGCCTAATTTCGTCGAGCGATCTATTAAGATTGACGACCCGTCCGATTCGGACAATTACGTGGTTTACAAAGAATCCGATCTGCCGAGCGGCCCTTTGCGGCAACAGAAAGTAACGGCCGGCGTAAGTTTCGTGTTCTAAATGGCAGATAGAGGAAGATTGCACGGGCTAAGATTCATTCGACCCGCTGACTTCTGCCGGGAATTGATGCGTTGATTCCGAACGCCTTCGAAAGAACCTCAACGCAAACGGGATCTCATCCGGGTAATTCGCGCACCAGGCGACAATTCGTTCCAGCTTGGTGGTGTCGTCTTGAATCGCGCTGATCTCCATCAGCTCCGATTCAACTATTTGTTCATCTCGTCTCATTAGCGTTTTCGTGAGGGTGTAGTCGCTCGGCTGAAAAACCGCTCCCTTCAGCCGTGACCCAGTTTTGATACCTCATTGAGATGGCCGTCTCCGCAAGGATATCATCGGGGCAACCTGAGAAAATCAAAGTGCCGGCCCCGAAAAATGTCTTCTTCGAACAATCCGCTCCCTCTGTCTATCCGCGGGCTTCGCAAGGCGTATGGAGATGTCGTCGCAGTCAACGGAATCGACCTGGAAGCGTACCCGGGAGAGTGTTTTGGTCTGCTGGGGCCCAACGGGGCTGGCAAAACCACCACAATTGAGATTTGTGAAGGCTTGACAGCACCGGATTCCGGAACGGTAGAGCTGCTCGGGCTCAGTTGGAAGAACAGTTCCGCTGAGCTTCGCGAGCGTATTGGAATTCAGCTCCAAGAGACCCAATTCCCTGAAAAGCTCACGGTTGAAGAGATCGTGCAACTATTTCGCAGTTTCTACCGCCACGGATTACGCCCAGGCAAGATTATCGAGACGGTCCAATTGACCGAGAAGAAATCAGCGCGCGCGGGTAGCCTGTCCGGAGGACAGAAGCAGCGGCTCGCCATGGCCTGTGCGCTGGTCGGTGATCCTGAATTGCTGTTTCTGGATGAACCGACCACCGGCCTCGATCCTCAGGCACGGCGGCATCTGTGGGATCTGGTGGAAGACCTGAAGAAGGCGGGCCGGACGATTATTCTCACTACGCACTACATGGATGAAGCCGAGCGGCTGTGCGACCGGGTAGCGGTCATGGATCAGGGCCGTATCATCGCCCTCGGCACCCCGCGGGAACTCATCGCGACGATTGGCGCGGAGCATATTGTCGAGTTTGTTGTCGACGGACTTGCAGCCGATTTGGAAGCCGAGGCATTACAGCGGCTTGAGGGAGTTCGGCATACGCGGGTCGACAACGGACGGTATCAATTATCGGTCTCGGAATTGCATACATCCGTCCCGGAACTTTTCGGCGAGCTCGCCCGCCGCAGGATCAAGCTGACCGAGCTGAGAACGCATTCGGCCACGCTCGAGGATGTATTCGTTTCACTTACGGGGAGGAATCTGCGAGATGAGTGAGAGAGCTCTCCACACTCCCGCAAGAGATCTCGAACTAGACACAAATGGCTTTTGGGACCGTTCGCTGGTTCAGTTGACGTTTGCCCGCTTTCGGCTGTTCTTCCGCGAACCTGAAGCGATCTTCTGGATCTTTGTCTTCCCGATCCTGCTGGCGTTTGGCCTGGGTATCGCTTTTCGAAATCAACCTCCGGAAGTCCCGCGAATCGGCGTTGTCGGGAACAACCTGGCGAAGGCGCTGAGGAGCGGCAAGGATCTGTCGGTCAAAACGATGGATCGCGCCGGCGGCGAACTGGCGCTGAAGACCGGACGGATTCAATTGCTTGCTATTTCAACCCCGAACGGAGTCATCTATCGATACGATGACACCAATCCCGATTCCCGCATTGCGCGCCTGGTCACTGACCGTGCGCTTCAGGCAAGCAGCGGGCAGCCGGAGCCGTTTAAGACGATAAACGACCTGGTGCGCGAGCCGGGGTCGCGTTACATCGATTTCGTCGTGCCGGGCCTCTTAGGAATGAACCTGATGGGCAGTGCGATCTGGGGCGTGGGCTTGGCCATTGTCGACTTCCGCCAGAAGAAATTGCTGAAGAGGCTGGTAGCCTCACCGATGCGCCGCTGGCAGTACCTGGCTGCTTTTGTGTTGTCGCGTCTGCTGATGCTGCCCGTTGAGGTGGTTGCGTTCCTTGCGTTCGCGGTATTCGTTTTCGGAGTGCCCCTGCGCGGTTCGTTGTGGCAACTGGCGGTTCTCTGCATCATCGCTTCGCTTAGCTTTAATGCGCTGGGCCTGCTGACTGCGTCTCGCGCTCGAACCATGGAAGCGGTTTCCGGGCTCATGAATCTGGTGATGCTGCCAATGTGGATCCTCTCCGGTATCTTCTTTTCCGCGGACCGCTTTCCCGGTGTCGTACAGCCGTTCATCCGCGCCCTGCCTCTGACTGCCGTTATCGATGCGCTGCGGGCGAACATGCTGCAGGGTACCGGGTTCACACAACTACACTGGCAACTGGCTGTGATGGCAGCCTGGTTTGTTATTCCGTTCTTTCTCGCGTTACGCCTGTTTCGCTGGCGCTGAAGGCTGAAGAAGGGAGAAAGGATTATCTAGAGGAGCAGGCTAGGAGGTTGCGGAAGGGCGAGCCGTTTTTCCTCGCTCACGGACGCAAGTTTCGGAACCGCGCGCGTCAGCAAGCGGCGGCTGGCCTTTTTCTATCCTGCTAGGAGGCCAGCAGCGAGATTACACCCTTTTGGCGCAATCCGTTTAAGGCGAGACCGTGCCGCCCGCGGACACCGGTCTTTTCGAAAATGTGCTTCAGATGAATCTTTACCGTGCCGGGCCGGATCCCAAGTTCCTGCGCGATCTCCCGATTTTTAAAGCCCTGTTCAACCAGTTCCATAACCTGGTGCTCGCGCGGCGTCAAATCGGTTCGCACTTGTGTTTCGGCAGAGGTGTTTTCCCGGAAGACGGAATCCTGCATCCAGCTACGGCCCTGCGCGACGGCGCGCAAACAAGCCAATATTGTGTCGGTATCGGCCGATTTCCGAATGATCCCCTTTGCGCCGGACTGAAGGAACCGAAGAGCCTCAGCCTCGGTTATGGACATACCCCAAATGACTACCGCGGGAACCGTTGCCCGAACGGTCCCGTGCTCGGCCGGAAGCTGGTCGAGCGCATCCAGTACAGTTTTTGCTCCAAGCCCTTTGTCGATGATCAGCAGGTCTGTCCTCTCCGCGCCTGGACTGAGCATCCATTCCGCGGGAGATGCGTGGGAGCATCCGAATCTGAGGTCATCTGTCAGCTCGAGCAGATGCTGAAGGCCATGCACCGTCAGCGGTTGGGTCTCGCAGATCGATACGGTCTTCTGATTAGAAACTAGATTCGAATCCATAAGCTGCCTATGCTCCTTATCGGCAGGAATACTCTTCACATGAGTGCGGGGGCAGCCCTATTGCTCTCTCAATCGGACCCCAAAGGAGTTCCGGTACTTATCCTCCCGATCTCGGAAAGATCCGATTCGTACAATGTTGAGCGATGCCCCTTCTCGAAAAAATACAAAGAGACATGGTGGATGCCATGAAGTCGAGGGATGAGGCGCGGCTGGGAGCGCTGCGCCTGATCAAAACGGCTCTCAAGAAACAGGAGGTGGATTCCATGAAGCCTTTGAACGACGCTTCTGAGATGCAGGTGATGAATACGCTTCTGAAGCAACGACGGGAATCAGCGGATGTGTTTCGCAAGGCTGGGCGCAACGAACTTGCAGACAAAGAAGAGGCCGAAATCATCATTATTGAGGCGTATTTGCCCCCCGCACCCACGGCGGAAGAACTGGAAGCCGCCGTGAATTCGGCCATCGCGGAGACCGGCGCCACATCACAAAAGCAGATGGGAGCGGTGATGAAGGCCGCGCAGACGAAGTTGGCGGGAAAACGAGTGGATGGGAAGGCCCTGAGTGATTTGGTGAAGCAGAAACTCGGCTGATGTTTACAGCGGTCCAGAACGGGATATCATCTTCCAAGAGACAATTCAAAGGAGAATTGCAAGTCTATGAAGGTATGCGTGTCCCTGGCCACAGTTTGTCTTTTGGCCCTGCCAGCTTTCTCACAATCCCCGGCGAATCCGCTCAGCTCGGGCGCCAAATTTCTCTACAACATCACAAAGGACGACGTGCTGAAATCAGCCGAAGAGATGCCGGAAGCGAACTATTCATTTAAGCCGGTTTCGACCGTTCGAACCTTCGGCGAACTGGTGGGCCACGTAGCGGATGCGCAATATGAATTCTGCGCGCCGGTAGTGGGCGACGGCGCGAAATCGCCCGGAGTGGAAAAGAACAAAACCAGCAAAGCGGATCTTATCCAATCGCTGAAAGAGGGGTTCGCCTACTGTGACAAGGCATACGACAACATGACCGATGCGCGCGGGGCGGAAATGGTCAAATTCTTCGGCCAGGACGCGCCAAAGCTGACCCTGCTGAACTTCAACAGCGCGCATAACGACGAGCACTACGGCAACATGGTCACTTACTTACGCATAAAGGGCCTGGTGCCGCCCTCGAGCCAGCACCAGCAGGCTCCACCTACCAAGAAGAAGCAGTACTGAGCCAGAACCGGGGCATTAGGCCAGACGTTCGATGGCAGAAACCATCCGGCCTGGATTTTCGGGTTCGCGCCGGAAGGAGTGAAAACTGGCGCTTTGACAGGTAGTACAGAGCCCGCAGTCAAAAATGCGCTGCGGGTTCATACCAGCGGCCTGCATTTGACGGCGATTCGCTTCCGGGAGGTCAAGCGCGCGCTTATTTCCCGCGACCGGCTCCCATTCGGGAAAAAGCGATGAAAACCGATCGGCCACCTCCAGATCCACGGCGTAACAGCAGGCCCGGATACACGGTCCCAGGGCCGCATACAGATCCGCGGGCGCGGTATCAAAATCGTCATGGAGTTTCGCGATCGTACGCTCAACGATTCGCGAGAGAGTGCCGCGCCACCCGGCATGAACGGCGGCAATTGCGCGCGTCCTACAATCGAGCAGCAGAATAGGGACGCAATCGGCAGTACGGACGCCGATGCTCTTGCCGACGCAATCGGTAATGAGAGCATCGCCATCCCTGTCTCGATCTCTTAAGGAATTGGCGTTGACCACCTGATCGGAGTGAATCTGGCGAAGGGTAATCTGTGCCTCGGGACTGGCCAGTCTGGTGCCGAATCCATGCTTCTGCCAAAAGAACTCCTGGAATGCATCGCAACGGTAGATGCCGTCGGGTCCGAGCCGGAAGGAATCACCTGCCGTTCCGGTTTTGGGGGAATCAGCCGGCTCTGAGCGGATCACGAGACCAGTGTAGCGCCCGATCGCACACTCGATTGCTTACGGGCGAGGTCGGTCCGATACCAATCGAGAGTAAGGCGCAAGCCTTGCTCGAACGTGAACCGCGGGGCATGGCCGAGCGCCCGTACGGCAGCCGTAATATCCGCTTGCGAGTCGCGCACATCGCCGGACCGCGGCGGCCCGTACTGTGCAGGCAGGTCGAGGCATTCGATCTTCTGGAGCAGACGCCACGTTTCATTCAGGGTATAGCGATTGCCGTTGCCCGCATTGAAGACCTTGCCGGAAACACCAGACGCTTCGGATGCCTTCAGCAGAAGGGCTACTACGTCTTCGACATAGGTGAAGTCACGCGATTGCTCGCCGTCGCCGTTGATAGTCGGGCTGCGCCGTTCGATGAGGCAGGTAAGAAAAATGGAAAGCACGCCGGAGTAAACACTGGTGGGATCCTGCCGAGGCCCGAATACATTAAAGAAGCGCAGCGAGACCGTCTCCAAACCAAAGCACTCCGCAAAGACGCTGGCATAGTATTCGCCCAGAAGCTTCTGCACCGCGTAGGGCGATTTCGGGCGGGGGGCCATACTCTCCACTTTGGGCAGAACTTCGGTATCGCCATAGGCTGAAGAAGAGGCCGCATACACCACGCGCCCAACTTTCCCTTCCGATGCGGCGAGGAAGACATTGAATGTGCCGTCAATATTGCTCTCATGACTCGGTACGGGATTCAGAATGGACTTCGGGACCGACGGCAGGGCAGCGAGATGAAAGACGCGGTGAGCGCCAGCAATAACGGGAACGATGCGGCCATAATCGCGAATATCATACTCGTGGACCGTAATTTGATCGGCAATTTCCTCGAGGTTATTCAGACTGCCGGTCGAAAGGTTGTCGATGACATGGACATGGCGGCCTTGTGCGACCAACGCGCGGACAAGCGCCGAGCCGATGAATCCGGCGCCGCCGGTAACGATATAGCGGTTCATATACTTTGAGGAAGCGCTGAAGAGGGCAAAGCTGCAGATAGATAATGCAGCGCATCCCGGGCGATCTCAATCGGACCCCGGCTAAAATCGAAAACTTCGAGCGAGACCCAGCCGGAATACTTCAGATCAGCAAGGGTCGAAAGCAGTTCGCCAAAGTTATAGGTTCCCGTACCCGGTTCGCGGCCGTCGCGTTCATTGACGTGAACATGATGGATGAGTGGGGCGAAATCGCGAAGCAGGCGGCTATGCGTCTGAGTCTCGCGGGCAGCATTGTGAACATCGAACATGGTCTGGATCGATGGGCTGCGAATTTCTTTCACAATTGCGGCGGCTTCAGCGAGAGTAGTCACGACATTAGTCTGGTCCGGCGAAAGCGGTTCGAGCAGAATCTTAACACCTTGGCTTTCGGCGTGCGGCGCGGCGGCAGCCAGTTCTTCTGTGAGAATCTGGCCGGCGTCGTAGGCAGAGGCGCCGCCAATCGCGGATCGCTGCTTGGGCGAGCCGAACACCATCACAACCTCCCTATCGGCGACCATATCTTTTTCGGTACTTTGATCCGCCAAATCCGAGCATAAGTCGATCAGCGCGTGTAGATAATCCCACGTCCGGCGGCGAACGGCATCGTCCGAGGTCGTTGCGTGGAGACCAGGCGGCCCTGCCAGCAACCAGTGGAGACCCACAAAGCTGATGCCGGCATCTCGGATGGCACAGTGCAGGTCCCGGCGCTCTTGATGTGTAAGCGCGGCGGCATTGGGCCCCAGTGTGAAGGGCGCGACCTCCAGGCCGGCATAGCCGAGTGCACGAACAGTCTCGCAAGTTTCGGCAAAGGGCAGTTTTTGAAAGAGTTCATTACAAATGGCAAAACCGTACGGAACAGCCACTCACATTAGTATCCGGCATTCGGGCTTGGAAATCACGCCATATCCGGAAACTAAGAATCCTTACTATCCGTCGGTGACGCTGTGAGGTTGTTTCCAGCTCTGCTTGCGACGCCATTCGCGTTGTTGTGCTTTGGGCAGCAGACGACAATCAGGACCACGGTTCCTCTGGTAGTGCTTCCAGCCAGCGTTACGGACACCAACGGGCATTTCGTTTACGGACTCCGGGCTTCCGATTTCCTGGTGCTCGACAATGGAGAGCCGCGGCCGGTTCGCGTTGACGATCCGGACGCAGCAGTTGCTCCGCTCGCATTGGTTGTGCTGATTCAAACCAGCGATCTCTCGCGATCCGCTTTGCTGAAAATCAAGAAGGTCGGGTCGATGATTCCGGAAGCAGTTGCCGGCGCGAACGGCGAGGCGGCTATCGTTACGTTCTCCGATGAAGTGAAGATCGTACAGGATTTCACGAACAATGCGGATTCGATTTCAGACACCTTTCATGATTTGAAGGTGGCGGACAGCGGAAAAGGCCGGATGATTGACGCGGCTGGAAAAGCGCTGGACATGCTTGCGGAGCGCCCAAAGGCAGCAAGGTCCGCGATTGTGATCATCGGCGAGAGTAAGGATCGTGGAAGTAGCGGCAAGCTCAATGATTTGCTTTCAAGAATTCAGGAATCGAGAGCGACCGTATACCTCCTCAGCTATTCGGCATACCTGACCGCGTTTACAACGCGAGGGAGCGAGTACGAACCGCCGGACAGCGGCGGGCTTTTATCCGCGATCACCGAAACCGCGCGACTGGGCAGGAAAAGCGCAGCAGAGATTCTAACCACAGCGACAGGAGGCCGGATTCTGAAATTCGAAACAAAATCCAAACTAGAGAATGACCTGATCCGGCTGGGAAGCGAAATCCATAGCCGCTATATTATTTCGTTCACTCCGAAAGCGGACGCGCGAGCAAGTTTTCACGCTGTCGAAGTGAAGATTAAGAACAGGCCGGAACTCGCGGTGCGCACGCGACCGGGGTACTGGTCTGGAACGCAGCCCCGTAAGAATGAACAGATACAAAAAGGGCGGTGGCCAAAGTGAGAACAATGGCGCCCCGCCCCAAAACTTGTGTTAGCTACGGTTTGTGACCTGCATGCGTAGCTTGGGCGTGCAGATCGCTCGTGGAAGTACTGGCCCACTCGTCGGCTTCTTTCTCCGCCTGCTCGCGAGTGATGCCATAGCGCTCCTGGATCTTACCTACAAGCTGATCTTTTTTCCCGCCCAACGCGGTTAGGTCATCGTCGGTAAGCTTAGCCCAGCGCAGCTTCACCGAGCCTTTCAGTTGTTTCCATTTTCCTTCAAATTGATCTGAATTCATTCATACTCCTTCTTCCGTTCAGGAAGCAATCGACGCGCCACGAGCCGGGCATCTCTGTTTTCTATGGCTTCGAGTTACTTGCGACCGAAAATTATTCCTCAGATTGACTTTTTTCCTCAGTAGAAGTTCGGGCCCGAGCCTCTGGGATACTCAAAGATGTCTATGTGCCGCGACGAAGTGTTGCTCGAAACCAAGCTGCCGTTGCCGCTGCTCGGACGAGGCAAAGTGAGGGATATATATGACCTGGGGGACTCCTTGCTTTTCATCGCCTCTGACAGAATCTCCGCGTTTGATTGCATCCTGGGCAGCGGCATCCCCTGCAAAGGGCGCATCCTCACACAGATGTCGCTATTTTGGTTTGACTATTTGCGCGAGGTGCTCCCAACACACCTGCTGACGGCCGATGTAACCAAATATCCGAGAAAACTTTCCCGCTACCGAAAACGACTGGAAGGCCGATCGATGCTGGTGAAGAAAGCCCAGATGATTCAGGTTGAGTGTGTAGCGCGGGGATATCTGGCGGGATCAGGTTGGAAGGAGTATCAGGAGAAAGGATCGGTATGCGGAATTCCGCTTCCGCCGCGTATGCGGGATGGGGATCGCCTACCGGAGCCTATTTTTACTCCTGCGACGAAAGCCCAGAGCGGGCACGACATGAATGTACCCTTCCGGTACGTGGCGAAGCAGTTGGGCGTGGATCTGGCGGGGCAACTCAGAGACTTGACTCTTGAGTTATACGGCCGTGCGGCGAAATATGCCCTACAGCGCGGTATCATTGTCGCCGATACCAAGTTTGAATTTGGGTTTGTAAATGAACAGCTGGTGCTGGCCGATGAAGTCTTGACGCCAGACTCGTCCCGTTACTGGCCTGCAGATACGTACAGCCCCGGCGGACCGCAGTATTCATTCGACAAGCAGTATGTTCGCGACTACCTGGAGACCTTGAATTGGAATAAACGTCCACCCGCGCCTACGTTACCGGATGAAATAGTGAAAAAGACCAGCGAAAAGTATGAGGAGGCGTTTACGCGGCTAACTGGACGCGAACTTGTCCAGAGCAAGGCCTGAAGTAAACAGCGGATCTATGTTGACCGTGAACTGGTTTGATGTTGCGCTGGTTTTGCTGATCGTGATTTCCGCAGCAGCCGGTTTGCGAACCGGCTTTGCGCGCGTTGTGATCGGGTTGGTCGCCACGGTGGCTGGATTTCTCGCCGGCTTCTGGTGCTATCGCATTGTGGCTGCCCATTTGATGGACTGGACGAGCATTGGCGTGCGGGCGGCAAATATTATGGGGTTCTTGATTGTTTTTGTTGGCGTGCTGATTATCGGGGCATTGCTTGCAGCCCTGTTGGCGAAATTGTTCCGGTGGATGGGTCTTTCCTGGTTCGATCATCTGCTGGGCGGTGTAGCGGGTTTCGTACGCGGTGTGCTGATCATCGCTGTACTCGCCGACGTTGTGGTGGCGTTCGCACCCTCTCCGCTTCCGGCTTTTCTGGGGACCTCGCGCGTGCTGCCGTACGCCAGCGAACTGGCCATCGGACTTGCACAACTTGCGCCGCGGGACCTGAAGGATTCCTTCAACGAACAGATGGATAATTTGAAGCATCTGTGGGCAACTCCGCAAAACGGGCATGCGCGCACCGTCTGATAAGCACGGTGGCAGATCGTTGCTGATTATTTTCGACCTGGATGGGACGCTCATCGATTCGAGTGTGGACCTGGCGATTTCGATGAATGCCACCCGACAGCACTTCGGGCTGATGCCGCTTGATCCGAAGCTGATCTATTCATATGTTGGGAATGGCGCTGCGATGCTGATGCGGCGGTCGATGCCAGCGGATACACCTGAGGAGCAACTCGACGAGGCTCTGGCATTTTTCCTGAGCTTTTACCGCGCACATGCTCTGGAGCACACCCGCCTGTATTCAGGCGTGCGCGAGACTGTTGAGGAATTGTCAGGGAACGGGCACACACTGGCTGTCCTGACGAACAAACCAGAACGAATCAGCTTCGATATTGTGCGGGCCCTCGGGTTGCACGAACGCTTTGCCGGTGTGTATGGCGGCGATACATTCGCGCATAAGAAGCCGAATCCGGTTGGTATCTTCCAGCTTATGTCGGATGCCGGCAAAGAGCCAGACCAGACGCTAATGGTGGGCGATAGTGCTGTGGACGTGCAGACGGCGCGCAACGCAGGGGTGCGCAGTTGCGGTGTCTTGTGGGGATTCCAGCCGGAGAGCTTCCGTTTGGAGCCTCCGGACGCGATTATAGGCGAGCCGCAAGAACTCCTGAGGCTGGTTCACGCGGAAGAAACCGGTCTGGAATAAAACGCCTATCGGACGCCGTTCGCCTCAATCGTAAAATGAGAGCGGGAAATGTCTCGCCTGTATACGCGCGAAGAATTGATCGTATCGCGCCGGTTGTGGAAAGCCGAAGGAAAAAAAGTCGTGTTTACCAACGGCTGTTACGACATTTTGCATCCTGGGCACATCCGGCTGCTGGAGCGCGCGCGTTCGCTCGGGGATGTTCTTATTCTGGCGCTCAATACCGATGAAAGCGTCCAGCGATTGAAGGGGCCCACCCGGCCCTTTTTTGATGAGCACACTCGAGCCGAACTAGCGCTTCATCTGGAGGCGGTGGACGTGGTAACTCTCTTCGGCGAAGACACACCGCGGGAACTCGTTGCCGTACTGCAGCCGGACGTTCTGGTGAAGGGCGCGGATTGGGTCCATTTCATCGCGGGCCGTGAAGAGGTTGAGGCTGCTGGCGGACAGGTGTACGCGCTTCCGCTAGAACCGGGATACTCGACTACGGGCATCGCGGATAGAATTATCGCGCAACATAACGCCGAATCGATCCCCAGGACAGCGGTTCAGCCCCAGTGATTCACCCGGCGACTCGCGATCTGCTGCAATCGGCAACGAGACAAGCTGATTTCCAGATGGTGCTGCAGCACCTCACCCGCGGGGAACACGGACCGTTCTCCATCTCAGGTCTGGTTAACACGGCCAAGGCTCTTTACCTGGTTTTGCTTTATCAGGCCACTGAGAAATCTCTCTTCGTAGTAGTCGACGGGAACAAACAGGCGGAGAGTCTGCAGGAATCGACTGAGGCCTTCTTTGGCATGCTCTTCGAGGGCCGCGATCTGCCGGCGCCCCAACTCCTGCCTGCTCTCGACATTCTTCCGCACCAGCGGCTCTCGCCTCATAATGAGATTGCCGAGAAGCGCGCGGCTGCGCTCTTGAGGCTCTCGGCGCGAAAAATACCCATCACCATTGTTCCGATTGCGTCGGCGCTTCTGCGCACCGAGTCCGCTGAATTCTACCGCCAGCTCGCGCTCACCTTGCGGACCGGCGAGGAGATTCCGCTTGATGATTTGACTCAGCACCTTGACAGCATCGGTTATGAGCGGCGCGAACCGGTCGAAATGGTGGGCGAATATTCCGTGCGCGGCGGCATTTTCGATGTTTTTCCGACTGAATCCCCGCGCCCGGTTCGGGTAGAGTTTTTCGGTGATGAGATCGAATCGATTCGTCAGTTCGACGTGGAATCGCAGCGCTCCGTCCTGAAGATTTCTTCCACGACGCTGCTGCCGCTCGCCGAGTACCCGCGATCGCGTCCTTTGCTCCGGCAGCTTGCCGAAGCAGCAGAGCAGGCGGATCTGGAATTGTCCAACCCAGGCGAAATCTTCCCCGGCTGGGAGTTCCTGGTTCCGCTGGTGCGGGCACGGTCGCATGACGTGTTCTCTTTGAATCGCGAAGCGCTGATTGTGATTGATGAACCCGCGGCGGTGGAGTCTGCAGCCGACAGGCTGTGGCAAAGACTGGAGCATCCAGACCGCCCGGCACCCATTGAACCAGGCAAAAACTTCAAGCGTTGGAGCGAGCTTAAGGACGAACTGGCTCCGAGCGTTCAGGTCAGCTTGCAGGAACTCGATATCATTGCGGGCGCGGAAACGAACGGAGCGGTCTCGCGCTTCCATATCCCTACGCGGCCCTCGCTCGCATTTCAGGGCAACATGCCTGTGGCGGTAGCCGAAGCGCGCAACCTGATCGCGGCTGGCAATCGGGTTGTGTTCTTTGCGGCCTCAACTGGCGAAGTGGAGCGTCTGGCAGACGTCCTGCAGGAATACGCCGTTCCTTATCAGCTTGGTTTGGAATCGGCAGCCGGTACCCGCCCGTCGCTTGCTGAGCGCGCCTATCACGCGGGAGCAGTTTCGAGCGCTTACCTGGTAAAAGGCAGCGTGCGCCGGGGGGCAGTATTACCGGATTCGCAGTTCGCAATTATCGGCTCGGAGGATCTGTTCGAGACCTCCGATCTGATTGCGCGTCAGCCCGCAAAATCGCCACTTGCAGCGTTTGCCGCCGATATCGCCGATTTAAAGCCCGGCGACTTTGTCGTGCACACCACGCACGGAGTCGGTCGCTTTCTGGGCATTCGGGAACTGGCTCAGGGGGATCAGACGGGCGACTTCATGCTGATTGAGTACGCCGGGGAATCCAAGCTATACGTTCCGCTCGCCCGGCTGGATCTGATCCAGAAGTACCGCGGCGCGGGCGAAGCGAAACCTCACCTGGACCGCTTGGGGGGCGTCACCTGGGAGAAGACCAAATCGCGCGTCAAAGCCAAAATGCGCGATATGGCCGACGAGCTACTGAAACTCTATGCACAGCGGCGAATGTCCAAAGGCTTCTCATTTTCGGCCGATAGCAACTGGCAGCGCGAGTTTGAAGACGCGTTCGAATACATGCCGACGAAAGATCAGTTGAACGCCGTTTCACAGATCAAGGCCGATATGGAAAGCGAGCAGCCGATGGACCGCCTGCTTTGCGGGGATGTCGGGTTCGGCAAGACCGAGGTGGCCATGCGCGCAGCTTTCAAAGCGCTTGGCGACGGGAAGCAGGTGGCGGTGCTAGCGCCCACAACCGTCCTTTCCTTCCAGCATTATGAAACGTTCAAACGGCGATTCGCGTCTTTTCCGGTTCGGGTTGAGCTGGTCAGCCGGTTCCGCACTTCGAAAGAGATCAAGGCGGTTTTGGATGACCTCGCAACCGGTAGAGTCGATGTGCTGATCGGAACGCATCGGCTGCTATCGAAGGACGTTCAGTTTTATGACCTGGGCCTGCTGGTCGTCGATGAGGAACAGCGCTTTGGAGTTCGTCACAAGGAGCGGTTAAAGCAACTCCGGCACGATGTGGACGTGCTCACGATGAGCGCGACGCCCATCCCCCGTACGCTTCACATGTCGCTGCTGGGGCTGCGCGATATGTCGGTAATCGAAACCGCTCCGAAGGACCGGTTAACTATCAACACCGTCGTGGCGCATTTCAATCCGGAGCTGATCAAGGCAGCCATCGAGCAGGAGCTGGGCCGCCAAGGCCAAGTATATTTCGTCCACAATCGCGTGGATACCATTTTCATGCGCGCTGCTTCCATTCAAGAACTGGTTCCGCAGTGCCGGATTGGCGTGGGCCACGGCCAGATGGGGGAAGCGGAACTGGAAAAGGTACTGCTCGGGTTCATGCGTCACGAATATGACGTATTCGTGTGCACGACGATTGTTGAAAACGGGCTCGATATCCCGCTTGCAAACACGATGATTATCGAGAATGCCGAACGCTATGGCCTAAGCGAGCTGTATCAGTTGCGCGGGCGCGTCGGCCGGTCTAATCGGCGAGCGTATGCATATCTTCTGGTCCCCGCTGACACCCAGTTAAGCGAAGTGGCGAGAAAACGTCTGGCCGCGCTGAAGGAGTTTAGCGATCTCGGCGCAGGATTCAAGATTGCGGCGCTCGATCTGGAACTGCGCGGCGCCGGCAACCTGCTGGGAGGAGAGCAGCACGGGCATATCGAAGCGGTCGGCTACGACACCTATGTCCGCCTGCTGGACGAGACCGTACGAGAGATCAAGGGAGAAGAAGTGCCGTTGGAGATTCATGCGAATCTCAATCTGGGGCTGGACATACGCATTCCGATGGCATATATCTCGGATGAAGCGCAGCGCCTTAGATCCTATAAGCGGATCGCCGATGTCAGCGATGAAGATCAGGCCAAGAGGCTTACTGCCGAGCTTGCCGATCGATATGGCCCGGTGCCGGACGAGGTCAAAAACCTGGTGAAATTTTCTCTGCTGAAGAGCATGGCGGAACGCGCGGGAGTTGAATCGGTCGACCGACGCCAAGGATTCGCGAACGTCAAATTTCACCAGCAATCGAACATCGACCCGTTAAGGCTGATGGCATTGGTCCGCAGTACAGAAAATGCGCAGTTCACTCCCGCCGGCGTTTTGAAATTTCCGTTGAGCGCGTCCCGCGGCCCCGCCGAGGTACTCGATGAGCTGAAAGCAATGCTGAACGAATTGACAGCGGAAGAGCCGGTTGGAGCGAAGAAATAGCTTGTCTCGATAGCCAATCTCGTGTTAACGCTTTTCCGGTAATGCCCAAGCGTACAGAACGTTGTGCGATCCAACCAAAAGATACTGCCGCCCATCCAACTCGTAAGTGATTGGGGCGCCATTGACCTCGCCGCCGCCGTAGGCATGCCACAATGTTTCCCCCGTATCCGCATCCAGGCCGAGAATATTGCCGTGCGTGTCGGCCGTGAATACCAACCCTCCGGCCGTGCTCAGGACACTGGCCCAGTTGTTTCCCGGACCAAGGTCGTGACTCCAGCGAATCTTGCCCGTCTGATATTCGATAGCATTCAGAGCTGAACGGGACCACACATATAGATTGGTCCCCGCGAACCCCTCTGGTTTTCCATTTGACAGATCATAATAGAGGCCAAAGGAACGATGCGAGTCTACGTATAGCAATCCAGTATCGGGATTGAAGCTGGGGGCCATCCAGTTTGTCGACCCGATGGCATCGGGTTCCACGAGCGTTCCAGCCGGGCTGGGATTCTTCTCGCGATTCGCGATTGGCCTCCCTCTGGAATCCACGCCGGTGCTCCAGTTGATCTGTTCGAAAGGAACCGTCAGTAAGGCCTTCCCGTTGGTCCGCTCCAGAACAAAATAATATCCGTTGCGGGATGCCTGCAGCAGCAGCTTTCGCGGCTGGCCCCGAAAATCGGCGTCGACGATCACGGGTGTTTGGACCGCATCCCAATCGTGAACGTCGTGAGGCGAGGGCTGGAAATACCAGACCAGCTTTCCGGTATCCGGGTTCAGCGCGACAATCGTACACGTATACAGGTTGTCGCCGGCTCGCGTCTCGCCATTCAACACCGGATTCGGATTGCCGGTGCCCCAATACAGCAGGTTCAACTCTGGATCATAGGTGCCGGTGATCCAGGTCATCCCGCCTCCGTGCTTCATAGCCTCCGCATTGGGCCATGTTTCGGAACCTGGTTGTCCTGGCTTTGGAAGAGAATCCCAGCGCCACTGCAGCTTTCCGGTCTCCGGATCGAACGAATCAATAAACCCATGCAGATCATTAAAATCGCCTGAAATTCCGGCCAGCACATGATTGCCAATGATCAGCGGAGCCATAGTTGCCCAGTAGCCGAGCTTCACATCGGCGAGTTCTACGTCCCACTGGACCTCACCGCTCTTCGCATCGAGGCAAAGCAGGTGCGCATCGGGCGTTTCAAAATAGAGCCGGTCTTTATACATGCCGACGCCGCGCTGCCCGATATGCAGGCCCTCATTCGCGCGGTAATGATAATGCCAGTTCTGCCGTCCGGAACGCGCATCCACCGCCCAGATATCGTCCGGCTCGGTGAAATAGAGGGTGCCATCGACCAGCAGCGGGGTTGACTTCAACCCGACACCGGCTGGTATGTCCGTCTGAAACGCCCAGACCATGCTGAGCGCGCCGACATTCTGTTTGTTGATTTGCTTAAGCGGACTGAACCGCTTGCCGGAGTAGTCGCCATTGTACGTCGGCCAGGTGTCGGGCGCCGGGTGGAGCAGGGAAGCGGGATCCAGCCCTTGGGCATACGAAACCGCTGCCGCGCCCAGCACAAGAATCAGCCCGCTGACCGGGATGCGCATCACCTTCATTTCAACGTCTCTAAATAGGCGAACAGGTCGTGGATATTCTGATCGGTATACGTCGTCAGCAGCTTCTCGTGCGCTGCGAGCGGATCGTGAATCTCCACTTCGACTTCGTTTCGATGCCAGGAGTGAATCCAGCCGTGCGAGTCGCGTAAAGAGATCAGAAACTCATCGGAATAGACCTGCTGGCCGGAGAATTTCTTTCCTGACTTCTCCATAACCGTAACGGTGGGCTTTGCGCCCGACGGAAACACAATCCGGGTTTGCAGATCGAAGGGTTTATATTTGGACGCGATATGCGCCAGGTCGCCCGTTATGGAATGGCATTCGGCGCACTTCCCCGCGCCGCCAAAATAGGCTTTGCCCACTTCGGCATTTCCAACAAGAAGCTTCTCAAGTGGGTACTCGGAGGGAGTCCTCTGCGTTACCGAAGCTGCCAGCTTTGCTTCTGCGTGAAGAAAGGCGGCAATCGCTTTTATGTCGCTGTCCGGAAGCTGAAACGCCGGCATGCCCTTATCCGGGCTTCCGTTCCGCACTACCTCGCCGATCAGGTTTCCATTCACGTCATGGTTGACCAAAGGCGAGCGAATCAGATCCGGCCCGCTGGCGCCGCGGCCGTCCGGGCCATGGCAAAAACCGCAGGTTTGAGAAAACTGGCGCTTACCGGCGGCAACGTCTGCGCTGTTGGCCTGCTCTTGCCGCACGTCCGCCGCGTCTTGGGCATAGAGGCAATGAAGGCTAATGCAGGAGAACAGGATGAAAACGGGTCCGTTACGCCCCAGGCTCAGTTTCAGCATTTCGCGTTTCGAAAACAATCTTCCGCCATCTGCTTTAGCAGCAGCGACTGCTCCCAACGATCGCTTTCCTCGACGCTATCTCCGTCGGCGGCCGGAAAGGTGCGCGCGTAATAGATGTCTGGCGCGAGCAGTTCCGGCGCAAAGGTAATCGAGTCTCCGGCTTGCGCTGATTCGAGGAAACGGCGAAATGAGGCCGTCCACAGTTGCTTGAAGTGTTCAACGTATACCGCGTCTGCAACTACCGGAACCTGCATGCATCCCGGGTTTCCAATGCGGCCGTGGATGAACCGGACCCGTTCCAGCACCGGCTCGATAAAAGCAAGCTTCTTCTCGAATCCGCCGTACACCATCTCCTGGCCCGTGTACCAATGGGAGAAATCGCCGTTGATCCGGATCTCCCGAAAGCGCCGCACGAAACTTACCGTGCGCCATATGTCCTGAAAAATGGTTGCACGGTGCGTCTCAATATAAAGCGGCACGCGCCAGCGCTCGACAGCGTCGAGAACGCTTTCAATCAGCCGCGCCGCTTGGCCGTCATCTTCCAAGCCCCAGCCCACATGGAGAGTCGCGCACGCGTAACCGTCGCCGGCCATTTTTTCCGCAAATAGCGATGCCTCTTCCGGCGTGTTGATCCGTCCGCTGCCCGCGAAACCTAAGCCAAGCGAAGCGCAGCGATCCAATTGCTCCCTGTTCGCAATGTTCGCGAACTGGACGCCGTCAAATCCCGCGTCTTTGAGCGCTTCCATTTTCTGCTGAAAGCTGCCGCGCGGTCCAACTGAGTTCCGCGGCAGCGAGTCCAGCGCCATCAGGTTCATGAAAACGCGAAGTTGTGGATCGCGGGCTGACCCGGCATTCGCGGCGGAATCCATTAAACCGGTTGCTCTGTTTTATTCGCCAGGCTGCTTGCGCTTTCGTCCTTTGAAGCTTCGAGCCAGGCAACATCCGCGCTCGTATCGCTGAAACGCCGGAGACCCGCTTCGCGAATGGCCGAATCGGGCACTTTCTTGAGTGGTGTGTATCGCGGATGGTGGGCTTCTTTGTACGGATCGTTCCGCGCAGCGTTGTAGCAGCAGATCATCGACCAGCGGGGCTTGTCCGACCGGTTCTGATCCGATCTATGCAACAGATTCGCGTGGAAGAACAACACATCGCCCGGTTCCATTTCCACGTAGACCAGCGGCAAGCGTTTCTCCGCCTCTCGAACCCGCTCCATATCCGCGCCCGCTTGATCGCCGGTGAGAATATGATCGACACGGCCCATCTGGTGCGACCCGCTCAGCACTTGCAGACAGCCATTCTCGCGCGTGGCCGCATCCACCGCAATCGATGCGCTGCACAGCAGTGGGAACAGAACGCCGTTCTGGTACCAGTAGCCGTAATCCTGATGCCAAGCCCAGGCGCCGCCCACCTTGGCATCCTTCATGATCATCTTCGAGTGGTAATGATAGACCTCGCCGCCCAATAGCTTCTCTGCCGAGTTGACGATGGTTTCGCAGCGTGCGAACATGCCGTAGATACTGTCGCCGGGGTGGTTCCATAAGGAAAGCCGGACCGTGCCGCCTTCCCCATCTCCTTTGCCAAACGAGTGCTGATCGAGCTGGCGATCCTCTTTGGCGGCCCGGCGCAGGAGATCGATTTCTTCCTTGTCGAACATGCCTCGTTCCAGCACGAATCCCGTGCGCTCGTATTCCTGAAGTTTGTCCTTGCTTAGCGGGCCAGCGGCCATAACATCTCTCCTTTCTGTTCTGCTGTTCTCCAACTGGGTCAGGAACGGATTCCAAGCGAATTCATCAGGCTATTGGTTGCATCGTACGCTTCCCGCACCCAATCGACGATCTTATCCGGCTGGGGTGAATACTCGAGTTCAATGCTGACGGTCCCGGCGAAGCCTGCATCCGCAAGAGCTTTCAGATAGGGCGGAAAGTCAACCGTTCCGCGGCCGGGCGGCAGGTCGCCATGCTTCTTTCCATCGCAATCGGAGAGATGGACGTGGGAGATCTGCCCTGCCAATTTCGAGACCTCTTTGGCGGAGTTTCGCGCCAGAGCCAGATGCGAGATATCGACGTTCGCCTTCGCCGCGGGATGGTCCACCTCTGCCAGAAACCGTTTCATGCCATCAATGTTATTGACGAGCGATAGGTGGAAAGGCTCCAGCTCAATTGCAAGTTCCAGGCCCAGGCCGCGGGCGTACTCGGCCAGCTCGCGCACATGCTCGACGGCCCACTTCCACTGATCGGCGGGAGCAATCACTTCCTGCTGCCAGAGATACTCGCCCAAAACCAGCAGCAGGTTCTTGCCTTCCAGTTCATAACAGAAGTCCAGGTACTGCTTGGCGCGGTGAACGTGGAAATCCCGAACCGGCTTGTTGAAATCGGCAATGCCTAGCGCGCAGCAGACCGTCGAGACAACCGGCAGATGGCATCGCTCGCAAGTCTTCCGGATCAGCCTGCGCTCAACGGGCGTGATCTCCAGCGGATCGGCGAAGACATCGATCGTGTCGAAGCCAATCTGCTTGGTCAGCTCGATTCCGCGTGCCGTGTCTACCGGGGTTCCGAGCCAGGCTGAACTGATAAGCCCGAGTTTCAAACGCGATCCCTCCTCTTTTAGCGCGGTATGGATTGACCTGGTTGGCTGGCAGCGATAATATCATAAACGTTCATCGTTAAGTTCATGATCGGAGCTTTTCTTGGATTTGGACCTGAATTACCCGGTTCCTGAGCCGCTTCGCAGCGATTTCGGGATTGGGGCTGTAGGCGCCGGCTTCATTATGCGCGACGTGCAGTTGAAAGCCTATGCGGATGCCGGTTACAACGTCGTTGCTATCACCTCAAGGACGCCCGAGATTGCTCGCGAAGTCGCCGATTTGCGCAGTATACCGCGCGTTTACGAGACGCTGGAAGACATGCTGTGGGATCCCGCGGTTGAAATCCTGGACATCGCGGTTCCACCTGACAAACAACTTGATGTTGTCCGGCGGGCGTTGCAAGGTGGTCATCATCTGAAAGGCATCCTGGCGCAGAAGCCGTTGGCGGTCACGCTGGAGGATGCCGCCGAGATCGTTCGCCTCTGCGAGCACGCAGGCATGGTCCTTGCTGTGAATCAAAACATGCGGTATGACCAGTCCATTCGGGCTCTCAAGAACCTGTTGAACCAAGGCGGCCTCGGCACGCCGGTTCTGGCAACCATTGAGATGCGCGCGGTTCCACATTGGCAGGCCTGGTTGCGCGAGTACGGCCGCCTGACGCTGTTAAACATGAGCATCCACCACCTGGATAGCTTTCGATATCTGTTCGGCGAGCCGGAATCGATCTATGTGAGTGCCCGGAAAGACCCGCGCACGCGCTTTCCGCACGAAGACGGCATTTGCCTGTACATACTCGAATACGCGGATGGCTTCCGGGCTACAGGATGGGACGACGTCTGGGCCGGCCCGCGCACCGAGCGCGACGATCTGAAGCCATATATCAAATGGCGCGTGGAAGGGACAGAGGGTCTGGCGGAAGGGACGCTCGGCTGGCCACATTATCCGAATCGCGCGCCCAGCACGCTGAGCTTCACAACTCTTGCTCAGCCGGGCGTATGGGTTACACCTCGCTGGCCGGAAGTCTGGTTTCCCGACGCCTTTCGCGGGCCAATGGCCGACCTTATGAACGCCATTGCCTCAAAAACGGAGCCGGCGACGAGCGGACACGACAACCTGGGGACCATGGCGCTGATCGAAGCGGGATACCGGTCCATGCGGGAACGCCGGCCTATTGACATTGCCGAGATCACGAGGGAATCGCCCGCAGTTTCGCGCCGAGGCTAAACGATGCCGCGGCGCTCCTCATCTCCTACCATGAAGGACATCGCCGCGCGCGCGAATGTCTCCATCGGGACTGTTTCGCGTGTCCTGAACCGGCATGAGGACGTAGACGAAAAGCTTCGCGATCGCGTCGAAACGGTCGTTCGCAAGCTGGGATACCGGCTGAACTCCCGAACCCGCAGCGTGGTGCATACGAAATCGCGGATCATCGGCCTGGTCCTGTGTAATGACTTCGGCTTGAGCTCCGCCCAATCGCTTCTCCTGCTCGGAATTGAAGAGTATTGCGCTCAGGCCGGCTATTACCTCCTTTTTGCGCGTCACCAGTTTTCACCCGAGCTAAGCGCGCAGAATATTCAGATCCCAAGCGTGATCGAAACGCCCGGTTTGGCCGATTGCGTCATCATCGCGGGCACTGTCTACCGCAATATCCTGACCGCGTTCGCGAAACATGGGTTCCGCTACGTGCTTTTGGGGAATCACGTCGTGGATCCCGGCGAAAACGGGCTCCACAGCAGTCGCGTGCAATACAACGATGAATCCGGGTGTTATGAAGCGACGCGCTATTTGGCCCAGCTCGGCCACACCCACATCTGGTACATCGGTGATGCGGCGCGGCCTTGGAACAAGAATCGCTATCGCGGATACGCGCGCGCCATCGGCGATCTCGGCCTGGAGCCGCACGTCCATACCATCGCACTCTCGGATGACGAGTTTGAAAACGGGCGGGCTGCTGTCTCCTATATCCTCGAAGAGCAGTGGCCCGTAACCGCAATTCTGGCTGGTTCCGATGAGCTCGCCTTCGGTGCGCGCGAAGGTCTGCGTCAGCACCGGCGCGATGTCCCGAAGGATGTCAGCCTGATCGGGTTTGAGCACCAGATCGGGCATTCGCGCGGTTCGAATTTGACCAGTGTTTGCGTCGATATGGTTGAGGTAGGACGTCAGCTTGCAAAGTTGGCGATCGCGCAGATCGAGTCCGAACACCCGGAGAATCGCGAGGTGGCGGTTCCGACCGTTTTCGCCCGGCGCAGCACGTGCCGGCCATTACGAAAGGAAGAGCATATGCTGCTCTAGCTCGCGGATCTCAAGATTTATGTTTCGATCACTATTCGTTGTACCCGCGTTGCTGTCCCTGGCAGCGCTCCAAATCCACGCCGCAGGCGTCACTTACGAAGGGACTCATGGCCCCGGCCACGGTAAATATGTGGTGATGGTGGCCGGCGATGACGCCGAATATCACTCGGAAGAAGCGCTTCCACAGCTCGCCAAAATTCTTGCGGTGCACCACGGGTTCAAGTGCACAGTCCTGTTTCCCATCAATCCGGCCGATGGCACAATCGACCCCACCTATAACCGCAACACACCTGGCCTCGAGGCGCTTCGTAAAGCGGACCTGCTGGTCCTCTTTATGCGCTGGCGCGATCTGCCCGACGATCAAATGAAAGAGCTGATCGATTACATCCAATCCGGCCGCCCCATCATCGCCATCCGCACCGGCACTCATCCCTTTGAAGTCAAGACCAGCAAGACCTACGAAAAGTACAACTGGAACAGCAAGGTTCCCGGCTGGGAAGGCGGATTCGGCCGTCAGGTTTTGGGCGAAACCTGGGTGGCCCATCACGGCAAGCATGGAAAGCAAAGCACGCGTGCGTGGTACGCGCCCGGTGCGGCGGACAGCCCCATTCTGCGTGGTATCGGCAACGGCGAGATCTGGGTGCCGACAGAGGTGTACGAAGTGACGCTACCGATGAAGCCGAGCTGCCGCCCGCTGCTGCTTGGACAGGTTCTGTCCGACTTGCATCCGAACGATCCGCCGGTTCCCGGCAAAGTAAACGATCCTATGATGCCTGTGGCGTGGACGAATCATTACAAGACGGAGTCAGGCAAAACAGACCGGACTTTCACCTCGACAATGGGCGCGGCAGACGATCTGGAGAGTGAGCCGCTGCGGCGTCTGTTGGTGAACGCTACCTACTGGGCAGTGGGTATGGAAAACAAGATTCCGGCGAAGGCCGATGTCGACCTAGTCGGCGAGTATCACCCGCATTCTTATTTAGATCAGACGTACACGAAGGGCGTAAAGCCATCCGACCTGGCCTTGAAAAAGTGAGCGTGTGGGCAGGCGATCGTTTTTCATCGCCTGCCTTAAGCTACCTCAAAACGCTAACTTTAAGCTCACCTGGATCGTGCGCGGGCTGTTTTCTGTCCCAAACGCAGCACCGAATGGACCGCAACTGGATTGCGAAACATCAGTACAGAACGAGTTGTACTGGGCGTAATTAAACGTGTTCAGGAATTCGCCGCGCAACCACGCTTGGAATCGTTCACCTCCCAGATTTTTCGCAACCGACAAATCGATGTTTCTGGCTGCACGTTCTCGAAGTTGTGTCATGCGCTGAGGAGCGTTCCCGAGTGTCCAGTTGTTTGCGGGTGCCGCGTAAGCAGCGGCATTGATCCAGTTATCGGGCGTTCTGCCTGAAGGGACCGGGTTCCCGACCAGGTCAGCAATCTGTGGTCCCGGATAGCCGTAAGGACCCAGCGGATTATTACCGCTCCAGGACACTGCCCCTGGGATTGGGAGGCCGCTGGCGATCCGGATGACGCTGGAAAGCTGCCAATTTCCAAGAACCTCTTTTACAATTCCAGGAGCATTGTTCCCCCAATGCTTGCCTCTTCCGTACGGAAGATCGTATACCAGTGCGGTTGCAAAGCTCTGTGGAACATCATGCGTGCTGATGTTGTAATCCAGCATGGTGTTGTAGGAGTCGCGCCATTGGTTGCCGGTGCCCCATCCGATGAAATCCTCCGGGCCGTTATCCAACGCCTTCGACCAGCGGTAAGTCGTCAGGAGGTTTAACCCCGCGCTGAAGCGGTAATTATATTTCACGTCCAACGCATTGTAGGAAGATCGGGCGCCAGGCAACGAGCGGTCCCAAATGAGGTACGTGAATTCCGGGAATGGCCGCAATAACTTGTTATACGCGATGGTGTTTTGCGAACCCAGCGGTGTGCTTGGGTCAAGAATGTTGAAGAACGGATTCGGTACCTGCTGGTCGAGCTTTGACTGCAAACCTAGGTATTGATCCGGTAACTGATCGGCATTGATATTGGGATTGCCATACAGCAGCTTACGCCCGCGATTTCCAATGTAACCAATTTGAAAGACCGAATGCGGGCTGAGTTGGTACTGCAAGTCGAAGCTCCATACCTCGCTATACGGAGTAGGATGCGGCGCTTTAGGCCAAATCTGACTTTGCCCATCGCCTACCAGCGTCATCAGGCCTTGTGAGCTACCCGTAGGCTGGTTGATTCCGTTCGGAAATGGATTGTTTACCAGATTCAGCGGAACGTAGCCATTCTGGCTCGTGGCATTGTACGAAGTCGAAGAGCTGAACCCGAGAAATTGGCCGGGCTGGTCAAAACTAATCATCGCGGAGGGCGGCAGGAAGTAGATGCCCGCGCCTACTCGAGCAACCAACTTGTTCGTTACCTTGAACGCGATTCCTGCACGAGGCGCGAAGTCCTTATCGTTTGCAGGCCATGCGAACCGGCCATTTCCGTTTGTTTGGGCGTATTCGAAGCCGCCGTGCACAGGGAAACCGAGCGGACCGCTGATGGGATTCAAAACTGTCGTGTTGAAGTACTCCAGCCTGTCATACCGCTCGGTAGCGGGCCGTTGGTTCTCGTACCGGACGCCAAGGTTGACGGTCAAACGCGGAGTGACACGCCACTGATCCTGAATATACGCGCCGTAGCTGTGCAATCCCATTGCCGGATCGATATTGAAGGATTGTCCTCCGCCGCTGGAAGTCCCGAGTAACATTGACGCGATTGCATTTCCCGAGAGAACGGAACCGCTGTTACTGGCGATGCAGGGGCCGCCCGAGTTGGGATCGCACGAGGTTAACGCAGTTCCAAAGTTGAAGGCAGGGGATCCCGAATTTACACCGTTTGACTCCTGAGTGTTATTGATTCGCATGTCATCGAAATTGGCGCCGAACTTAAGAGTGTGTTTCGAAAATACCTTCGTAAGGTTAATGCCGATGGTATTTGAGTAACGAGTGTAAATATCGTAGCCGCCGCCGAATGCAACCCCCAGACTGGAGTAGTTTTCGACGTTGATTCCTGGAAGGATTGGCGCTTGAAATAGTGAAGGCGAAAGTCCAATGGTTCCAGCGTCGGCAGTGCCGAGCGTCTGCGCTATATGCGCCTCCTGCCAGCGTGTGTAACTTATGAAGGAGTTAATTACCCAGGTCGGGCTCGGCGTAACCGTGTCATTCAAAACGATTTGGTATCCGTTGTCATGCTCGTTTACCCCCGAATCTCCCCCGGTACAGAAGAAACAGGGAACGGTTGTATCCTGACGGAAACGATCCGACCAGCGGACGAACAGTCTATGATTCGCGCTTTGTTCCCAATCGACCCGCGTATCCATCTTATCGTTCGTGTTGTCCGCTGCGCCTTGCGCCAAAAAATTATTGATCTGATTCGGCCCCTCACCTGGATGGTTGGGTAGCGGATACAAGGCCATCATTTTCGCGCCAACCGGATTGATGAGAGACTGCGGAATCTTGTTGCCTGGAAACTGCGTGCGCGTGTAAGTACCATCGGGAAGCGCTACGGTCGTGAATGGGTTATAGATCAAATTTGGCGATCCGTCAGAATTTAGCGAACCGGAAAAATCGCCGGTGCGCTCGGCGGCGGTGGGGACAGTTTGCAGTCCACTGCTTTCCGTGCTTGGTTGGCGCAAGCCCTCGTATCCGCCAAAGAAAAACAGGTTGGCTCGCTTCAGTATGGGCCCGCTGATGTTTCCGCCGAACTGGTTTCGCTTGAAAGGCCCTTTCGGCGTGCCGTATTTGTTATTGGACCAGGAATTGGCGTCCAGCGCGGAGTTTTGCAGGTAATCATATGCCTCGCCATGAAACTTGGTCGAGCCGCCTTTTGTAATTAGCGTCACGATGCCTGCCCCGGCACGCTCGTATTGCGCATCATACGTATTCGTAACAATCTGTTGCTCCTGCACCGAATCCTGCAAAGGCGACACCATGAGACCGCCCCAATCCACCGCCGTTGAGGGGGCGCCGTCAATCAGAATCGATGCCTCACCCGTGCGCCCACCATTCAGCCCGAACATGCTGGCGTTCTGATCGAAGGTCCCGTTCGGTTGTGTCATGCCGGAGGGTCCCGGGGTAGTCCCGGCCACAGCGAAAACGAAATTCAACGGGGTTCGCGTTGCATTCGGCAGCGCGCTTATAAGTTGGCTATCCAGTGTGTCCGCGCTATTCGCCGTCTCTGTATCCAACAGAACCGATGAAGCCGTTACCTCCACTTTTTGTTGGGTATTGCCTAACTCGAGCGAAACATTCACCCGGCTATTAATCTGCGCCTGCAAAACCAGGTTCGTTTGCGTAAATGTTTTAAATCCAGGCAACGTCACCGTGATCTGATACGTCCCCGGCTGCAGGTTGTTGAACTGGTATGATCCGTCACTCAGCGAAGTGAAATCGCGGATGCCATTGTTCGCCATGTTCTTCAACTCGATCTGCGCATTCGCAACTGCGGCGCCGGTCGGATCGGTGATAAGGCCGGTCACCGATGACGTAAACGTCTGAGCGAGCGACAATTCAGAAAACAAGAAAACGAAAACCAGAAGACTGAAGATCCTAGAAAATGTACGAGGTACGTTTTCTACCACTCGAAGCAGATGCACAGATTCCTCCTCACAAAAGCCCACTGATCCCTGTAAAGGGATCCTCTGGGGTCAAGATATCAGAAGCGGCATGAACTCTTCAAGAAGTTTCATCTAAAATTTCATCAAGTTAGGAAAAGTTGATCATGGCGGCCTACGGCGCGGTCGAGGCCTGGTCCTGAAACTGCTTCGCGAGGTCGTACTGCTGGGCTTTCCGCAGGATTTGTTCTGCCTCAGAACGAACTGCGGCGCTGGGCTTGAGCGAGATGATTTTGCGGGACGTGGCCGCGGCTTCGTCCACCTTTCCGTCGTGCAGCAAAATCTCCAGGTATTGCACCTGGGCCTCGATGTTATTGGGGTTCTTTTGGACGGTTCGCTCGACGCCTGCGCGATATCTGGCAAACTGTTCCGCCGGCGAAAGGCTTAGAAAATCGATCAGGCCCGCCGGGTGCGGCAACTCCGACCGGCCCGGCCCAAGCTCGCGGACGCGCGCGAACACTGCGCTCGCCTGCCGCGTCCGGCCGATTTTGGACAGGGCCCGTCCATAGTGCAAGAGAATGGTCGAATCGCGCGGGGCGAGATCAGCCGCCTGGCGGAAAACCTGTACCGCGTCCTGGGTCCGGTTGAGAGCCATGTAGGTCTCACCCAGGCGATTCAGTACCGCTGGATTCCGGGGATCTTGCTTCGAAGCAAACTCAAAATCCGCTAAGGCGAGTTCTGGCTTGCCATGTCGATAACGCAACAGGCCTCGTGCGAAGCGGGCCGGGCCGAAATCGGGTTTCAAAGCCAGCGCCCGGTTAAGCTGCTGCTCCGCATCCTCAGGATTCCCGGCGCTTTCCGCTGCCCCCAACTCGTAATGCCCTGTTGGGTCGTTCGGATGCTTCTCGACAAACCATCTCAGATCGGCCATGCCCGCGTCCGGTTTCTCGGCCAGCGCCGCCTCTGCAAATCCATGTTCACGGCGTCCGGTGTCATCTCCCGGCGCGAGTTTCATATATCGTTCCCATGCCTCGGCGGCATCGCCGAAATACCCTAAATCGGCAGAAATGTGCGCCATCAGCCCCTGGATGTCGGCGCGTTGCGGCGATTTTTGAGCGGCCCGGGCCAGCAGTTCCAGCGCAACGTCTTTATGATTCAGCTCCGCATTCACCGCTGCCAGATCGTATTGCACATCTACGTTGCCGGGCTCCCGCTCAAGCGCCCGGGCCAGCACTTCCCGTGCCCGTTCCTTGTGCCCGGCATGCGAAGCGGCCAGCCCAAGATCGTACAGCGCCTGAAAATTGTCGGGCTGCGCATCAATCACACGCTGGAAGAAGGTTTCTGCCTTGCTGTACTGCCCAGTAGATGAGAGAGTGACGCCCATGAGGACCGCCACCGCCGGGGCCTGCTGAGCTTGAGGGGGAAGGCGGTTCAGATATCGCAGCGCCTCCGCGGGCGATTTCAGACGTAGCGCAATGGTTGCAAGCTGCACGTTGGCGTTTGTCTGGCCCGGATTCAAAGCCAGAACCTCCAAAAAGACCTTCCGCGCTTCCGCCAGCTTGCCCGTCGTCAGCAGGTGGTTCCCGAAGTTGTTCAGCAAAGAAGCGGAATGGGGAGAGCCGGCCAGCGCCCGCCGGTATACGGCATCGGCTTCAGCAAACTTCTTTTCCTGATCGAGCACGACGCCCAGTACCCCTTGCGCGGTCACATCGTCTGGCTGCCGTTGCAGATCCGCGCGCAAAATGCTCTCAGCTGACGACAGATCGCCTCGCTGCAGGGCCGCTACGGCATTGCTAATTGGATCATCGTTGGCGGCGTGCGCAGTCCGGACATAAAGGATCGAAGCTGCAAATGCCAGGAGGAGAAAACGTGAAAACAACACTTCAATGATAAAAGAAGGAGGTACGTCCGCATGAGTTCTATGAGCCGCCGCGATTTCTCCGGGTCATTGCTTGCTGGCGCGCTTGTTCCGCCAGCGGCCACCCCACACCAGTACGCCGTGGTCGGCGCAGGCGTCTTCGGCGCTTGGACCGCCCACTACCTTCAGCGCGCCGGACACAAAGTTACTCTTATCGACGAATACGGACCGGCCAGCAGCCGCGCCAGTTCCGGCGGCGAATCGCGCATCATTCGTTGCGCTTACGGTCCCGACGAAGTGTACACCCGGATGGCGAAGCGTTCCCTCGGGCTCTGGTCCGACTTTTTCGCCCAGACGCATCGCGATCTCCTGCACCGCATCGGCGTGTTGTGGTTCGCAAATCCGGGGAACGAATACGCCGAACAGAGTCGTGAAACGCTGCGTAAGGTGCAAGTCCCGTTTCGTGATCTTTCGTTCGCGGAGCTCCAGCGCACTTACCAGCAGATTCATCTCCCGCATGGCACCGTTGCCATTTTCGAGCCCGATAGCGGCGCACTCATGGCCCGGGAAGCCGTACAGGCCGTTGTCGCCGATTTCGTTCGGCACGGTGGCACGTACCGGCATGCGGCCGTTCGGACGCCCGCCGGTAAGGGGAGCCTCGACGCCATTCAAATTTCGCACGCAGACTCTATTTCCGCCGACGCCTTTGTTTTCGCCTGCGGTCCATGGTTGGGCAAAGTGTTCCCGGAACTGCTCGGGAATCGCATTTTTCCAACGCGGCAGGAAGTTATCTTCTTCGGCATCCCGCCGGGCAATGACCGGTTCGCGCCGCCGCAGATGCCGGTCTGGATCGATTTCAGCGATAACCGCGGCATGTACGGGTTTCCGGATCTCGAGACGCGCGGCTTCAAAGTTGCATTCGATCTGCACGGCCCGGCCTTCGATCCCGATTCGAGCAACCGCATCGTCAGCCCTGAGAAGGTTACGGCCGCCCGCGCCTATGTAGCCGAGCGCTTCGCGGCACTGGCTCATTCACCCGTCGTCGACTCGCGCGTGTGCCAGTACGAGAACACCTCGAACGGCGATTTCATTCTGGACCGCCATCCAGGGTTCGAAAACGTGTGGATAGCCGGCGGCGGCTCCGGCCATGGCTTCAAGCATGGCCCCGCGGTCGGCGAATATATGGCCGCGCGCGTGACCGGATCAGCCACTCCGCCGGTCGAGCCGCGCTTCTCGCTTGCGTCGAAGGGCGCTCAACAGCACAGATCCGTCTATTGAGAACGTATGTCTGCGCGCAGAATCCTTCAGCTCGGCGACCCAGTGCTGCGCGATATTTCCTGCCCGGTCTCGAGTATTTCTGAGGCCGCGCCAATCATTGCGGAACTGCTCGATACCCTGCACGAGTTTCAACGCACGCACGGTTTCGGCAGAGGCATCAGCGCGGTCCAGATCGGCGTGCCCCAACGCATTATTTACCTGGAATTTGAGCGCGTTCCCTATTGCCTTGTCAATCCTGCTTACATCCAGAAGAGCGAGGAGACCTTCCGGCTCTGGGATGATTGCTTTTCGTTTCCCAATTTGCTCGTCTACCTGGAACGGTCGACCACGGTCAGTATCCGGTACAGCGACGAATCGGGAGTATTGCAGACACTCGAAGCCAGCGGTTCGCTCTCCGAGTTGATCCAGCACGAGATGGATCATCTAGACGGAATTCTGGCGATCGACCGCGCCCTGGATAAGAACGGCTTCTGCACTCGTGAGGAATGGCTGCGGCGGTATCGCCGCAGTGCCGCAAATTGCTAAAGTAAGTAACGCATCCATGCTCCGTAGTACTGTTTTATTCCGCTGGGCGTGTGTTTCCACGGCAGCTATCGTTTGTTCCTGCACCGCGAGCCGCAAAAACCCCGACGCGTCCGAACCCGCCCACTGGCAGCCGCTGAATGTCGTGGTCATCACCCTCGACACTTTGCGCCCGGATCATTTGCATTGCTACGGTTACGCGAACATCGAAACGCCCAATCTGGATGCTCTTGCGCAACGCGGTGTCCTCTTTGAAAATGCCGTTGCGCAGGCGCCCCTCACGCCGCCTTCACACGCGAGCATCTTCACGGGCGAGTATCCAACCGTTCATCACGTTCGCAACACTGGCGGCTTCGTGCTGCCCTCCACAGCGCGGCCCTTGGCGAGAATCCTTCAGGAACAGGGCTGGGACACGGCCGCCTTCGTCAGCTCGGCTGTCCTCAAAAAGGCGGTCGGCTTCAACAATGGATTCGCCGTGTACGACGATCAGATGCCGCGGCAGGGCGATAAAGAAAACTTCAGTGAGGATCCCGAACGGCGTGGCAGCGATACGGTCGATCGCGCGCTTCAGTGGCTCGGCACGCAATCGGGCAAGCCGTATTTTCTATGGGTCCATTTGTACGATCCGCACATGCCCTATGACCCTCCGTCTCCGTTCAAAGAAAAATACAAGGACAGGCCCTACGACGGAGAAATCGCCTACGCCGACCAGCAGGTGGGCCGGCTCATGGACGCGATCAAAAAGAAAGACCCGGCCGGGAGCACCATCACCGCTGTCCTGTCCGACCACGGCGAGAGCCTGTCGGAGCACGGCGAATATACGCATGGGGTCTTTCTCTACGATGCGACGCTTCGCATAGCATTCTTGATGGCCGGACCTGGAATCCCACTGGGCGTCCATATAAAGCAGCAGGTCCGGAGCATCGACTTTCTTCCAACTCTGCTGACTCTGCTTGGTGGCAAGACGCCCGCCAGTGTTCAGGGGTTGAGCCTTGTTCCGGCGTTTTCCGGAAAGACGGTCGCTACTCAGATTTCGTACGAAGAGACGCTATATCCGAAGCTCGCGCTGGGCTGGTCAGAGTTGCGGGGTATCCGGACGAACCACTGGAAATACATTCGTGCGCCGCGGCCTGAGTTGTACAACCTGGATCACGACCCACGAGAACTCACGAATGTCATTCAGCAAAACGCGGCAGAAGCGCAGCGGCTTGAGGCTCAACTGAAGAACGTGATTGGAAACGGCGGTTCTGAAAAAGTACAAATGCATATGGTGGACCAGCAGCAGATGGCCCAGTTGCGTTCGCTCGGTTACCTGTCGGGTTTTTCACCACAAGAATACGATCTGAAAGGCCAAGGTCCGGATCCGAAGGACCGGGTGGGTATTCTGAAGCTTTTGTATGAGGCCGAGAATCCGGCATCAAAGCTGTCTGAGGCGCAGCGGATCGCGCTGCTCCAGCAGGCTGTGCAGGAAGATCCCGAAAATCCTTCTCTGTACCATCAACTCGGCGGCGAACTGGAAAAGACAGGTCGATACAGAGATGCTTTGCACCTGTATGAGGCCGCGCTGCAGCACGGAGTTGAAAACGGGCGGCTGCACTCGCGCATCGCCGACCTTGCTCTGCGCGGTGGAGATAAAGACCGGGCCATTGCCGAGTACGAAAAGGCGGCGCGATTCAATCCTTCGGATCTGGAGAGCCAGATCAATCTCGCGACAGCTTACCTCGAAAAGGGCAGAGTGGCGGATGCCGGGCGCGTGTTCAATTTTGTCGTGGCGAGCGATCCGGATTCCGCAGCGGGACACAACGGCCTGGGCTTGATCGCCATTCAAAATCACGACATGACCGCTGCTCAATCCCAGTTCGAACGGGCCGTGCAGATTGATCCGGACCTTGTGGAAGCGCAGATGAACCTGGGGCTGATCTACGAGATGCAGGGCAATCGCGCTCGGGCGCGAAGTTGCTTTGAAGCGTTTCTGGCCAAAGCTTCGCGTGCGCAATACGGGAGCATCATCCCGAAAGTGAAGCAGGAACTCGCTAAGTTGCAGTAGAAATGTTGCGCTGGCCGATCCTGATTTTTCTTGCCGCATCTCTGCTCTGCGCTCAGGAACAAAGCACCATCGCATGCAACCAGGCCAGGGCAACCGCCCTTGAGCAAAGTGCGCGCGAAGTAATGCAACAGCGCGGATACGACACTGCCATTCAGCGGTTTCAGGCCGCTTTATCCGCCTGCCCGGGGCAACCCGCAATTCAGCTTGAGTTGGGGAATGCCTACTTCATGGGACAGCACTTTCGCGAGGCCATCGAAATTTCACGCAAGGTTTTGCAGGCTGATCCCGGAAACGCGGCGGCGCTTGAGATCAAAGGCAATTCGGAATATTTGGCCGGCGACACCGCCGCGGCGATCAGCACGTTTATCGATCTGCTGGAGAAGCATCCCGAACGGGAAGAAGCGCCTTACATGCTTGGCCGCATTTATTACCAGCAAGACACCATCGACCAGGCCATCGGACAGTTCGAGCGCGTCTTGCGGCTCAACGGACATTCGTATAAGGCTTATGACGGCCTGGGCCTGTGTTACGAGGCCAAAGGCGATAATGCCAAAGCAACCGGTTATTTCCTGACTGCCATCAAGCTTGTCGAGAAAGATCATCCTGAGTACGACGTCGCCTACGCTGACCTATCGGAGTTGCTGCTCAAAACCGGAGATACCAAGCGGGCCTTTGATGCCGCCGCGATGGCGGCGAAGCGCAACCCACGATCTGCCCGCAATTTCTACCTGGGAGGGAAAGCGCTTGAGCAGCTTGGGAAAACGGAGCTTGCGGTGAACTGGCTGGAGCGCTCCGTGGCGCTTGATCCAAATTACGCGCAATCCCTTTATGTATTGGCCCGCATCTATCACAAGCTGGGACAGGAACAGAAAGCCTCCGAAGCTCGACGGAAATTCCTGGAAGCGCAGGCGAAGGCTCCCGGAAAGTCGCGCTGATATCCGCGTCTACGGAGCTCTTCCGCCAATCGTGCGAACCGCGACTTGCGCCTCAATGCTTCCCGGCGATGCCTTCAAGTATCGCTCAAATGTCTCGCGCGCCTGGGCTGGGTCGTGCGCCTGGATGTACGTGGCGGCCAATCCCTCGTACGCTTGCTTCAGAAGCGGGTCAATCTGCAGCGCCTTCCCGAAGCTCTCAATCGCCTTCGGCTGGTTGCCCGCTTCCTTCCACGCAAACCCCTCATCCATATAATGCTCCGGATTGGCCGGTTCCAGGCGCGCCGTGCGCGCAAACGTTGCCGCAGCCTCCGTCGGGTGATGTGTTCCCAAGAGCACCAGCCCGATTCCGGTCAGCACTGCCGGGTCGTTCGGAAACTCGGGTTCACACGCGAGAAGCAGCCGGTAACCGCGGTACATGTAATCAGCCGATTGCGATTTCCGGCCAACATCTATATAGGCAAGCCCAAGATTGCGCTTTGCGAAGGCGTCCTGCGGCTCCTGCCAGGCGGTCAGCCGGTCGAGCGGCTCATTGGCGTCCACTCCTGTATCGGGCTGAGGCACACGCGCAATCCGGTGATCGGTGAAAACCGTATGGCCGCCGTCTTTTGCTGGGCGTCGCGGCATATGGCAACCGATACAGTCGTCCGCCGGCTTTGGATGAGTACTGATCAGCGCAGTTCCGTGACAGGCCAGGCAACGGGCCCGGAAGTATGACTTGGCATCCGTCGGGGTCTCATGCGGATTGTGGCAGGACCCACACCACATCTTCCCGTGGCTCATCCGGGCACACGTGCTGAGCGCGAGCTGCTGCGCCTGACTGATCACCTTCAGCGGCTTTGTGCGCGATGGATCTCGTGCCTCGGCGGAAAGATACACCGAGAAAACATCTTCCAGAATCTCGCCCGGGTGAAAATCAGTCAGGCGCTTGCCTGGATTGACGATTCTTGCCTCTCCGCTCAGATGGCATTGCTCGCATATGCTGTCCCGGGCGCGAATAGCCAGTTTTCCCGGATTGATGATTGAGCCCGGAACGGGATTACGCAGATGCGCATCGGCAGGTCCGTGGCAGCGTTCACACGTAATGCCCTCGTCTTTGAACGGAGGAGTCTGGTAGCGGTTCAATGTCCCTTGAATCGGTTTGGCGCCTCCTGAGTGGCAGAACAAGCACTCCGGCGTAATGGGGCGGTCGAAATCCGGGCTTCGATCGGCCTCATAACCCGGCGCCATGTCCCACATGCCGCGCTTCGTGTAATAGGAAATGGGCGATTGAAAGAGCCGGTCCCCAACCTGGATGAGAAATCCGAAGGCATGGCTCCCCGAGCCAATCATGTACGCAACCGGGTAATCGGCACTGGCCCCATGCCGCTCGATTTTTTGAATGGTTCGTCGGTCGTCCGATTGGATTGTGAAATGCGTGCCGGAAAGCGCATGCAGGAAGCTGCCGGATGGCTGACGAGTCGGCGACGAGAGCGCGTGGGCCATCGCCGTAGCGGCGTATCCTGCCACTTCTTTTGGATGACACTGGGCACAGGGCTGGAGACACCAGGAGGGTAGAGGTATCATTCCCAGCAGCATCAGAGCGGCGAATGCCTGTGCTCTCCTCAGCCACGGCGAGCGATGCGAGTTGATCCTATGGTGGCACTCAGGTATCAGCAGCAGCCTCATTCTATATCAGCAGATTCGAATGAGCTTCACTCATTCCGCAGGGCCGAGAATGGCAAATGCTCATTTGCTCTGGAATACTGTTTTGAGTGCCGACTTCCACACACGACCGGTTCTCGCGGGCACTGGATACGCTGGTCACCAGAATTCAATCTGTGGGCCATTCATGGTAGGTATTTGTCAAGTGCGATACAAATTTTCCCTCGCGTATGCCAGCAGATAACAGTCGCCGATCCATTTTGATGCGGTTTGCAGAGCGAATGGCGCCGTGGCGTTGTGGAATGCCGCATTGAGGCCGTGTGGCTCGGAGTAGAATTCAACACGCGGATCGTCCAGTCACCGTTCGTACACAGCCCAGGCCTGTTTCAGTTTTAGAGTCTGTTCGCCCATCGCGGCTTGGTTCGTAAGAAGACGCAGCACGCCAATTTGCGTGTAGCGGGAGAAAATGAGCCTTGCGCGGAAGGAGATTCAGCCAGTTCCAGCATTCGGCGTTATGGGTATGCCCAGCCACGGAGAGCGCCAGCCAAACGTTCAAGTCAGGAAAATAAGGTCATGGGGATTTTCGTCAACCGGAAAGGATGGTCCCAGCCTGCCTTTTCGCTTGACGAGGGGGCCAGTTACATAGGCGCCTTGCTTCGCATGCCCATACGTCCCCCGATGGAGCTAACGATCAGAGCTCGAATCGAAGTGCCCGCTTGCTCCGCTTTTTGGCGGAGCACATCGTGTAAGGGCTCGGCAATATCGATCGTCCTTCGCACGGCCATACTGCGATTGTGGCGCGAATGCCATAATCGTGCCACAAAAGAGGTTAGTGGCCGGATTCCAGTTGCTAAGTGCATTGACAAGGCGGGAATATATGCACTCTCTTCGTGATCAAAGCAAGTCGATGGCTCGACTCCTGCTACTGATTGTGCCGATTGCGCTCGTTGCTTCGGAATTGACAATCTCCACACGCGATTCTCTCTCCCTTGCCGGAGGCCTGTACGTTTCCATCCTCTTCACTGCTTCCGGACACGGTCCGAATGGCGTCCCCAGCCTCTACAGATTCAGCGAATCCGGACACATCCCTCCGGGAATGATTTTTGAAGCTTATCCCTGCAACAAGCCTGACCATCCACCGTGCCCTTCAGTTGCGAAACCCGACGGCATCTTTCTCGACGGAGTACCGAGCACTGCCGGATCGTATAACATTCAGATCACCGCGACGGATTCGAAGGGCAACAAAGCCAGTCGGCGATTCGTCGTTACCGTCAAATAATGCAAAAAAGCTCGGGAGCGCCTTCGCTCCCGAGCACTTAAGCTGGTCAGCTTTTAGCAGCCGCCTGTACCCGCCGCACTGCACGCGTAGGACAGCAGGTTGAGAAACTCACTATTCAGATTCGAAGCGCCGCTGTAAAGATATCCTAAATTTACAGGGCCGTAGGAGTTGACTCCAACCAGCCAGTTGCCGCCTTCGGTCGCCAGAGAGCCCGAAGCTTTCACCCCAAAGTCTCTGATGTATGGACCGCCGCTCGATCCGCCGCCGAAGTTAGAGCCGAAGATATAAGTATTGTTGCCGCCGTATTCAAAAGTCTGAGCATAGTTGGCTTCCAACAGTTCACAACTGTCCAGATTGCAGGGGAACCCCAGCATCGTAACGTTGTTGGAACTCAGTTGGTTTGTCCAGTAACCCAGATATCCCGTATATTGGCCTATCTTGTAGCCATTCCGGTCATTCATTACGAGTAACCCGACATCCTGCGCATTCGGGACAGATCCGTTGGAATAAAACCAGGTTGCCGTCGTCGTTGCCCAGCGAGCGGTGTAGGTTCCGAAGGGCGCAGTACCATTTCTCCAGCCTGGAATGAACACGAAGTTCGTGTGAAAATGAGCGGCCCTGGTGGAAGTAGCCGGGCTGGCGACGCAATGGCCGGCCGTGGCGACAACCCGCAAGCGAAGCACGGAAGCCGAGCAGAACCAGTTGCTGTTATCTGCGGGATCGGTCCAGAATAGCGCTCCGACGGTCGAATACGGATAATTGGTCGTCGCATTGGCGGGAAAGACCCGGCTGGTCGTGAAGGTCGCGCCAATCGGGCTGAACGATTCGGGAATCACGGGAGAGGCCGCATTGAACGCTTGAACCTCAGCCTGGTGTGCCTGCAAGTCGCTTTGTGAAATCAGCACCTTGCTCTGCCGTGCCTCAGCGGGCGCCGAGGGCGGCGCGCCTTTACTCTTTACAGCATTACCGGTCACCGCAGGGACTTGCGCGGCTGCCATGGGGCGTCCGTCCGAGCCAAGCGCGGGCTGAATATCGAACGGTTTTGCATTCAGAAGACGCTCTGCCGTCCAGTAGTTTTCTACTTCCGCCGGTTTGGTCGTTTGAACCCGCGAGACTTGCGGACCCGTCAGGTTGGGCTGGCTCCCGCCGCTGGATTGGGCGCGCGCCGTTGCTGGCATCATCGCCAGCGCCGCGAACGCGAAAGCGGCCGCCAGTGGATAATGCCATTTCTCTGATTCGAGTTTCTGGTAATCGCGAGCATGTAGCCGCGACGAAGACGTTGAGCAATTTCGCTGTGTCATAGTCACCTCCGTGTGATCTTGACTATTTGTGGTTTCTTGTTTTACCCGTGCCGCCAAAGCGGACGGGCGTAAGGCTTCGAGCGAATCAACCGGACAGGAGTAACTGCCGCGAGCAGAACTCACGAGCGCTTGAATTCGCTACTCTTGTGAATCGCGCCTTAGAACCGTTTCAGCGGTGAAATTGATTTTTCCGGTGAAGCCCGGAACATTGCTGCTTAAATCAGATCTGCGAGTACGAAGCAGGATTGAGAATCAGATTCGAGATGTTCGACACAATCGACTCGAAATTGAACCGTGGCGAACTGCTCAGCTTTTTCCAATCCGGATCGGAACCGAATGCTTTCCACTTTGCATTCAGCTCTGAAAGGTCGGGAAAGCTCAGCATATAACTGAGGTTCGGCAAGCGCGGGCCCACCAGCGTGTCTCCGTAGAACACATCCCAGAAGCCGGCCTTCCGGAAGATTTCAAATTCGCCGCTATTGAACATCTCCACCTTGACGCGGTGGTCGTGATTGGAAGGACTTTCGTACGTGCGAAGCTGGAAAACACGAGAGCCATGTTGCGCACTGACCGGCGGCGGGGTCAATTTCGGATGGCCTTCGAACGCAACCATTAGCGAACTCTCCATGCGCTCGTACGCGGGCTCCTTCGCAGGCGCTTTCAGAAATACCGCACCGGTTTTCTGATATTCCTGGTCGTCGTTCAGCCGGGATTCCACGTTTACCAAGGTGTCCAGTGATGCGCTTGGCAGCAGCACATAGAGTGCCGGTGTTTCCGGCCCTAGATAGAGGTCGAAGGCGCCGACAGGCTTGATTCCCAACCGGTTCAATCCTGGAATCAAGGCCTCCTCAACGAAACTGTTGGTCAGTTTCTGCTGCGGGCCGGAAACCAAGTGATATCGCCGCAGTTCATAATATTCACGGTTTCGGTCGGTCGAATTCGGCTCCTGTGCATTCAGCCCGGCGGCCGCCGAAGCGGCTAGAGTGGAAGCTAAAAAGCGGCGTCTATTCAAGATAATCCTCCCCAAACAAATTCAACTTGCATTCTACTCACAGCCGCGGCCGCACCTGATAAAGAAGCACATACACTACGACGCCAGTGATGCTGACATATAGCCAGATGGGCAGAGTCCACCTCGCAATCGCGCGGTGCTTTTCGAACTGGCCTCGTTGCGCGCGTGTCAGGGTGATGATCGCCAGAAAGGGGACTGCGGACGCGAGGACTGTGTGAGTTCCCAGAATCCAGAGATAAACCGTCCGCACCCAACCCGGCTTATCAAACCTGACCGATCCAACTTTGTAATGGTAGAAGAGATAGCAAACCAGGAAGGCGCATGACACGATGAATGCGCTCCACATTACCTTATGATGCGCATTGATCTTGCGCTGCCTTATCAACCTATACCCGGTGATCAGCAGAATGGCCGCAATGCCGTTCAGGACCGCGTTTACGACGGGCAGGTCATGCACGTTCAGAAACCCGAACAGCATTACGAACGGGTCCGGCGCAGGGCGGATATGTCCTTCAACAGCGCCGGAATTCCGTCTTTATCGTAAGTCGAATAATACCCCCGAATATTTCCATGCTTATCCACCAGTGTGAATTTAGTGCTGTGCTCTATCTTGCCCAGAACGTCTCCAACGTGGAACGTTTCGTAAGCCAGCAGATGCACGGTCTCAGGAGTGCCGGTTAAGAAAACCCATTGGTCGTTAGGCGCCCCATAGCGATGGGCGAAAGCATTCAACACCGGCGGTGTATCGCGCGCAGGGTCTACGGAGATCGACACAAGCTGCACATCTCTCTTGCCGCCCAGCGCCTTTTGAACCGAATGCATACGAGAGCTCATGAAGGGGCACGCCGCGGGACAGTTCGTGTAAATGAAATCCGCAACCCACACCTTGCCGGCCAGTTCCTTGCTGTCGAAACGATGCCCCTGCGAATCGGTCATGCTGAACGCAGGTACAGTTCCGTAATTAGGAAGCTTGCCGGCGCGGTTGCTACACGCCAAAGAAAGCAAAAGGAGCGGAACGAAAGTAGTGCCGAGAATCCCAGCCTTCGTACTCACAGCCGCACAGGATCAAGAACCATAAGCGCGTAGAGCACCGGCAGATACACTACGGAGGTCAGTAGCACTTTGCGTGCCCGCAGTTTCGTGCGATCCAGCGAAACCCGCACTCCCGAATAAAGGAACCATAACCCCATCATGAGAGCGCCCGCCAGGTAGACGGTTCCCGTCATGCCCATCCACTTCGGCAGCAGGCTAATCGGAATCAGCAGAACCGAATAGAGCAGAATCTGCCGTGCCGTGGATTCGCCATCCGGCTCCACAACCGGCAGCATTTTGATGCCGGCGCGAGAATAATCTTCCCGATACATCCAGGCGATCGCATAAAAATGAGGAAACTGCCAGAGAAACAAAATGGCGGCGAGAACCCACGCTTCCGGGGTCAGTTTGTTCGCTGCGCCCGCGAAGCCGATCAGTGGCGGTATCGCGCCTGGCACAGCTCCAATGGTCGTTGACCACCAGGTCTTCTGCTTTAGCGGCGTATATGCGAACAGGTAAAGAGCAAGTGTTGCCAGGCACAGCCCCGAAGCAAGCCAGTTCACTCCGAATCCAAGCTCCAGTCCGCCGACCACCGCCAGAGCAATCCCGAACCAGAGTGCCTGATCCGGCGTTAAACGGCCGGATGGCAGTGGCCGCATTTGGGTGCGCCTCATTTTCCGGTCCGCCTCACGCTCATACCACTGGTTCAGCGCGGCCGTGCCCGATGCGACTAGCCCGGTACCCAGAAGCGTATTTATAACGCTCCACACATTCCATGCGCCCGAGTGCCCGAAATAATAACCGATTGCGGCACTCATGACGATGAGCCACGTGATTCGTGGTTTTGTGAGCTCTATGTAGTTCTTCACTCTAGGTGGCTCAAAACAGGAGGGTCTTCGGTCGCTCTTGAGTATATACCCGCGTGCTCGGGCTTTTCGAAGTCAACATTCACAGTGTACTCCTTCCGGTTTGGCAAGAAAAACTCTTTTCTCGGCCCGGCTGGTACATTGCGCTTTTGATCTAATAGCTCTTTGACTATGCCATCGCATCTTGTACCCATTACCGTGGCCCATGGGGACGGCATCGGCCCCGAAATCATGGCTGCATCGCTCCACATCATGAAGGAAGCGGGGGCGCGGATCGAACCGGAAACCATCGAAATCGGTGAAAAGGTGTATTTGCGGGGCATCAGCTCCGGTATTGAACCGAGCGCCTGGGATTCACTGCGCCGCACCAAAGTTTTTTTCAAAGCGCCTATCACCACTCCTCAGGGTGGAGGCTTCAAATCGCTCAACGTGACCACCCGCAAAACATTGGGTCTCTACGCGAACGTCCGGCCCTGCGTCTCCTATCACCCGTACGTGGAAACGAAACATCCGGGCATGGATGTGGTCATCGTCCGGGAAAACGAAGAGGATCTGTACGCCGGAATTGAGCACCGGCAAACGGACGAGGTCTACCAGTGCCTGAAACTGATCAGCCGCCCGGGCTCGGAAAGAATCGTCCGCTACGCGTTCGAATATGCGCGCCGCAACAACCGGAAAAAGGTGACCTGCTTCAGCAAGGACAATATCATGAAGTTCACCGACGGCCTGTTTCACAAGGTCTTCGATGAAGTCGCCGCGGAATATCCAGAATTTGAAAAGGAGCACTGGATTGTCGATATTGGAGCGGCGAAAATGGCGGATACGCCAGAGGCTTTCGACGTTATCGTCATGGCAAACCTCTACGGCGACATTCTCTCCGATGTAGCCGCCCAAATAGCGGGTTCGGTCGGATTGGCGGGGTCGGCCAATATCGGAGAGCATTGCGCTATGTTTGAGGCGATCCATGGCTCCGCGCCCCGGCGCGCAGGTCAGAATCTGGCGAATCCTTCCGGGCTGCTGTTAGGTGGTGTTCTGATGCTGGTTCATATCGGCCAGCCCGATATTGCCGAACGCGTCCATAACGCCTGGCTCCGGACCATCGAAGACGGCGTCCACACCTACGACGTCTTCAAAGAAGGGACCAGCAAACAGAAGGTGGGGACGAAGGAGTTCGCGGAGGCGGTAGTCGCGCGCCTTGGACAACGGCCTGAGCACCTGAAACCCGCATCTTACGCGAAGGGTCCCAAAGAAACCGTGGAACATCGTGTGGGCGATACCAAGCGTGCGAACAAGCAGTTGGTCGGCGTGGATGTTTTTCTGCAATGGAATGAAAGGAATCCTCTGGAATTTGGCAAACGGTTGGAGCGGTTCAGCGGCGGCGGCCTCAAATTCCATTCACTCAGCAATCGCGGCGTGAAGGTCTATCCGGACGGCTTCGCTGAGACGTTTTGCACCGATCACTGGCGCGCCGGTTTCATGTCGGAACAGGACAAGGGCGCGGTAACGCACGAGCAGATCGTCAAGCTGCTCGATCGCATGCAGAAGGACGGTCTTGACTTCATCAAAATTGAGAACCTGTACACATTCGACGGGCAGAACGGCTTTGCTGCCTCTTGAGATGAGTGCTCAACAAGCGGGCGCCGGCAACGTCCTGGTTGGCGTGATCATGGGCAGCAAGTCGGACTGGGAAACGATGCAGCGCACCAGCGAGACGCTCGCAAAGTTGGGTATTCCGCATGAGTGCCGAATCGTATCCGCTCACCGTACGCCCGACTGGATGGCCGAGTACGCGAAAACCGCGGTGAGCCGTGGATTGGAGTTGATCATCGCGGCAGCAGGCGGCGCTGCTCATTTGCCCGGCATGATCGCCGCTCACACGCCGCTCCCGGTTCTGGGCGTGCCTGTTAAGAGCAGCATCCTGAACGGCATCGATTCGCTGCTCTCTATCGTCCAGATGCCCGCGGGCATTCCGGTGGGCACGCTCGCGATAGGCAATGCCGGAGCGACGAACGCGGCGCTGCTTGCGGCCAGCATCCTCGGCAACAAATATCCCGAGATCCGTGCGCGCCTGGAGGAATGGCGCAAGGGGCAGACAAGTGCAGTGCTTGAGGACAGGCTTCCGTGACCCATGCCCGCGAGGCGGGTCCCGTTCTCCCCGGGAGCGCGGTCGGCGTGCTTGGCAGCGGCCAGCTAGGGCGCATGTTTGCAATGGCTGCGCGCCGCATGGGATATCGCGTCCATACCTTGTCGCCGGATCAGGACACGCCGACCGGGCAGGTGGCAGACGTAGAAATCAACGCTCCCTATGAAGACCTGGATGCGATCTGCAAATTCGCTAATGGCGTCTCTGTCGTAACGTTTGAGTTCGAGAATGTCCCGGCTGATACCGCCGCGGCCGCCGCGCGGTGTGCGCCGGTTCGCCCCAGCGGCGCGGTTCTCCACACCACCCAGCACCGCCTGCGCGAGAAGATGTTTCTGTCGAATGCTGGACTCCCGGTAACTGCATTCAGGCGTATCACAAGCCTTTCTGAACTCGAGTCGGCGGCCAGCGGAATTGGCCCGCCGGCCATTCTCAAGACTGCCGGCTTCGGCTATGACGGCAAGGGCCAATATCGGATCAATTCCCCAGAGGATTTCGAAAATGCCTGGCGCGCAGTCGGCGAGCGTGAAGCAATCCTCGAAGCGTTTGTCTCCTTCGATTGCGAGATCTCTGTCGTTGCGGCTCGCAATGGGGGTGGGCAGTTCGTTCACTATGGCGCAATCGAGAACCGGCATCGTAGCGGAATCTTAGATATCTCCATCGCTCCGGCTCGTGTTTCCCCGCGCATCGCCGCGGAAGCGGTTGAGATTGCCAGAACCGTTCTCGAAAAGCTGGACGTCGTCGGCGTCCTTTGTGTCGAATTTTTCGTCTGCCCGGATGGCAAGCTGCTGGTCAATGAGCTTGCCCCACGCCCGCATAATTCGGGCCACTTCACATTTGACGCAAACATTACCAGCCAGTTTGAGCAGCAGTTGCGCGCCGTCTGCGGGTTGCCCCTTGGAGCGGTTACGCAATTGACTCCGGCCGCGATGGCGAATCTCCTGGGCGACCTCTGGGATAATGGCGAACCGGATTGGAATGCGGCGGTTGCCGTGCCGGACGTGAAGTTGCATCTCTATGGCAAGTCGAGCCCCCGCCCAGGGCGCAAAATGGGTCATCTGACGGCGCTCGCGCCAACCACGGATCAGGCTCTGGCCGACGTCGAAAACGCCCGCCGTCTCCTGTCCCGCTAAACTGAAACTTACTCCAGGCGATGAAGATCTGCTACTTCGATGCGTTCTCGGGAATCAGCGGCGACATGACCGTGGGCGCGCTGCTTGATGCGGGCGCTGACTGGAACGCGCTCGAATCCGCTCTGCGGAGTCTGGATCTCGACGCATCCTTTCGTGTAGAAAAGACCAGGCGGAAGGGAATTGCAGCCTCGAAGTTTACGGTTGAGAGTTCTGATCAAACCAAACACCGCCATCTGCCGCACATTGAGAAGATCATCGTTGCCGGAGATCTGTCCGCAAAGGCCAAGTCGAACGCCTTAGCGGTGTTCCGCCTTCTCGGAGAAGCGGAAGCGAAATCGCACAATGTCCCCATTGAGAAAGTTCATTTTCACGAAGTGGGCGCGGTAGATTCCATCTGCGATATCGCCGGTGCTTGCGCCGCTCTCGATCTGCTCGGCATCGAAGCGGTGTACAGTTCGCGTGTAAACGTCGGTAGTGGGACCGTAAACACCGAACATGGCGTTCTCCCCGTACCGGCGCCGGCCACCGCGGAACTATTGAAGGACAAACCGGTCTATTCCGCGGGACCTGATACGGAACTGACCACGCCCACGGGCGCTGCGCTTCTCGCGACATTAGCAACCAGCTTCGGATCGCTGCCTCCGCTGCGCGTGATCTCCCAGGGCTTCGGCGCAGGGGATAAGGATTTCCCGTCGCAAGCCAATGTGCTGCGGGTATTGGTTGGCGAAAGAACCAACGCTTCCGAGAGCACGACGGTCCAGGTGATTGAGGCGAATATTGACGACTCCAGTCCTCAGATTCTCGGCTACGCTATGGAACGGCTGTTCGATGCGGGCGCTCTGGACGTCAGCTTCACCCCGATTTTCATGAAGAAGAACCGCCCCGGAACACTTATCCGCGTAGTTGCAGCGCCTGAAATGGTGGAACAGCTCGCGAATATCGTGTTTGCCGAGACAACCACCCTGGGCGTGCGCTTTTATCAAGCGGAACGCCGTGTGCTCGCGCGCGCTATCGCAGAGGTTGTTACCTCATTCGGGCCGGTGCGCGTCAAGTACAGCCAGCAAGGGAGTTTTGCTCCCGAATACGAAGATTGCCGCACGCTGGCCGCGCAAAATAACGTCCCTCTGCGTACTGTGATTGCGGCAGCGGAAGAGGCGTTTCGCGCCCGGCACAATTCATAAACACCAGAAATGAGCAACGGCAAGTATTACCTCACGACCCCCATTTACTACGTCAACGCGGCGCCCCATATCGGTCACGCATACACCACCATCGCGGCTGAAGCCATTGCCCGCTTCAAACGCATGCAGGGTTACGACGTTGTCCTTACAACGGGTACCGACGAACACGGAACGAAAGTGGAACGCGCCGCCCGCGCCCAGCACAAGACACCCGGAGAGTTTGTTAACGTCATCTCCAATGAATTCCGTTCGGAGTGGCAGAAGCTGAATTTGCAAATCGATCGCTTCCAGCGCACAACCGCTCCGGACCATGCCAAGCTTGTCAATGCCCTGTTTAATGCATGCAACAAAAACGGCTACATTTACAAAGGCACATACACGGGCCTGTATGCGGTTGTGAGCGAATCATTCGTGAACGATGCCAAGCCCGGCGACATCGATCCGGAAACCGGCAAGCCCTACGAAGAGGTGACGGAAGAGAACTACTTTTTCAAGCTTTCGTTGTTCACAGCGCCGCTCCTGAAATTCTACGAAGCGAATCCGGATTTCATTCAACCCGAGATACGTCGCAACGAAGTATTGGCTTTTGTGAAGCAGGGTCTGGCAGACCTCTCCATTACCCGAACAAGCATCGAATGGGGCATTCCGGTTGAGGCCGATCCCTCACACGTCTTTTACGTATGGTTCGATGCGCTCATCGCTTACATCAGCGCCGTCGAAGGCGAAGGCCGCTGGCCCGCGGACCTGCACCTGATCGGGAAAGAGATCCTCCGGTTCCATGCAGTCTATTGGCCGGCATTCCTCATGGCCGCCGGCTGGGCTTTGCCGAAGAAGATCTTCGCGCATGGCTGGCTGCTGTTTGAAAACGACAAGATGAGTAAGTCGCGCGGCAATATTGTTCGGCCCTCGCCCATCGAACAGGTAATGGGTGTCGATGCCCTTCGTTATTTTCTACTTCGCGAGATCGTATTCGGGCAGGATGGCAGTTTCAGTTTCGACGCGTTAGTGGGCCGCTACAACTCCGATCTCGCCAATGGCCTCGGCAATCTTGCTAGCCGCACGCTGAACATGGTTCAACAGTATCGCGGCGGTCTGATTCCCTCCCGCTGCGATGATGATGAGTTCCCGGCTGAAGCTGCCGGAACCGTCGCCACGGTTTGGGATGCCTATGACTGCCTCGATTTTTCGCACGCCCTGGAAAAGATCTGGTCCCTCATCGCGAAGCTTGACAAATTGATCGTCGAATACGCGCCCTGGAAGCTCGCCAAGAGCGATGATCCGGACGCCAAGCAGAAGCTGGATCGCATTCTCTACACCGCCGTTGCGGGGCTGCACGTCATCTGCCGTCTGGTTGAGCCCGTCCTTCCTCATTCGGCAAATCTGATTTGGCAGCAGCTCGGATACGACGACCCGATCAGCTCCGGAATCCCGCGCTGGGGAGCATTCGATCTGCCGCGGCACATAGGAGAAATCAAGGCCGTCTTTCCGCGCGTCGAACAGAAACCAGCCATCCAGAAGATGCAAGACCTGGAAGAAGTTGAACGCAACCGCCAGGCCGAACTGCTCGGCCAGAAACCAGAGCCCGCGCAAACCCTTGCGGAGACCCTGATCTCGATTGACGATTTTGCCAAAGTCGATCTGCGCGTCGGCGAAGTGAAATCCGCCGAAGCAGTCAAAGGCGCGGATAAGCTCCTCCATCTCAAAGTCGATATCGGCGAAACGGAACTGCGCAGCATCGTTGCCGGAATCGCTCTCGCCTATAAACCGGAGCAACTCATCGGCCGGAAGGTCGTTATCGTCGCGAACCTGCAGCCTCGAAAACTCCGCGGACTCACGTCGCAAGGAATGATTGTGGCGGCTACCACCGACGGGGGGCTGCCGGTTCTCGCCGGCTTCCACGAAGATGTTCCCGCCGGGTCCCGGCTGAAGTAGGCCGCCCCTGTGCAGCTTGTCGATTCTCATTGCCATCTTGATGACGCGCAGTTCGAGGATGACCGGCAAGCTGTTATCGAGCGCGCGTGTGAAGCCGGGCTGAAATTCATGCTGGCCATCGGAACGGGCAATGGCCCTCCCGATCTGGAGGCGGCTGTCCGAGTGGCGGAAGCGCATCCGTTTGTGTTCGCAACGGTGGGCGTGCATCCGAACGATGCTCCGAAGATTGACGGAAATACGTTCAAAGATCTGGAACGGCTGCTCACGCACGAAAAAGTCAAAGCAGTCGGCGAGATTGGTCTTGATTACCACTGGGGCGTTCCCAAAGAGGCACAACTGCCGGTGTTCATCCGGCAATTGGAAATCGCCGCAGAGGTGCGGATGCCGGTTATCATTCATACTCGCGATGCCTGGCGCGACACATTGCAAGTTCTTCGCGAACATTGGGCTCCAAAAAACCTGCCCTGTGTGATGCACTGCTTCACTGGAAATGTGGAGCAGGCGCGCGAGTGTCTGGATCTGGGTTTCTATCTCGCTTTTGGCGGTGTCGCTACTTTCCCGAAAGCCGCCGATATTCGCGAGGCGGCGCGCATTACGCCCGATGACCGGCTGCTGCTGGAGACCGATTCGCCTTATCTGGCGCCTGTCCCCAATCGCGGCAAGCGGAATGAGCCAAGCTTTATCGTGTATACAGCGGAAGCAATTGCCGCCGCGCGGAGCGTCGCTCCCGAGCAGCTAGCCTCCCAAACCACTGCGAACTTCGAACGCCTTTTTCAGCTTCACCAGCTACACTGAGGATGCCCGCCGGAAACACCCACCGGAAACCTATGTTCAGCAAGATTCGGCAATCGATCACGGCCCGCGAGGCGTTTGAAATCGTTGAGCCGGATCTGGAACAAGTCGAGCGCGAGATCAGCGTCGAATCGGTTGCTTCAGTAGAAGCAATCACGACCATCAATCAGTATCTGCAGGCGGGCGGCGGCAAGCGCCTACGACCCGCCCTTCTCTTACTGTGCACGCGCTTGTTCGGCCCATCGACCGATTGCGCTCGCCGGCTAGCGGCTGTGGTCGAGATGATTCACACCGCCACGCTGGTTCACGACGATGTCATTGACATTGCGAAGACTCGCCGTGGACGCCCGTCCACAAATGTTGTCTGGGGTAACCATATGTCGGTGCTCGCCGGCGATTGGCTTTATATGCAGGCGTTCCAGGTCGCACTGCGCGAGCGTAATTTCCACATCTTGGATGTGCTGATTTCGCTAACGCAAATGATGGTGGAAGGCGAGTTGCTGCAATATGAGCGGTTGCATCGCATTGATGTCAGCGAAGCCGACTACATGGAACTGGTCGACCGGAAAACGGCCAGCCTGTTCTCTGCCTGCGCAGCGTTGGGCGCCGCTGCTGCGGGAGCGGATGAGGCGGACGAATCAAAGCTGGGCGATTTTGCCTGGAATCTCGGCATGGCTTTCCAGCTTGTCGATGACATTCTCGATTTCACATCAACGGAGAAGATTCTCGGCAAGCCCGCCGGCAATGATCTACGAGAAGGGAAGGTCACCCTGCCCATGATCTATGCGCTGGAGAAAGCCTTCACGGACGAGCGGCGCGCTATCGAGGCAGTTATTAGCGAAGGCAACTACGAGCAAGTGCCCTTCATGCACATCTTGCAGATGCTGGAGCGGCATGGAGCGATTGCGCGTGCCTATGACCGCGCGCACACGTTCACCGAGAAGGCTCGCAGTATTATCACCAGCTTTGCCGAAAGTCCCGCCCAGCGGGCGCTTCACGCGATTGTAGATTTAGTGACCGAGCGGAGTTCGTAAACACGATTAGCGCGCTTTTTGCTTCAGGCTCCCCCCGTGCTGCTTCCTGCTCGCCATGCCCGACACAACCTGAGCGTGATTAACCGCCGCGGTCA